>JBFEWU010000380.1:0-4547 GCA_041546215.1 Draconibacterium sp.
AAGCAAGAATACGGTTGCTATTGTGAGGGTGCATTTCCATTTGTGCCACAAAGGTATAATGTTCAAAAGTTATGCTGTCGTTAATTAAACTAAGTCCAAAATCTACTCCATTATCCCGCATAGCTATTAGAAACGATTCGGTTGGAAGGATTATCGGATAAGGCCCGATATTTATTGGAGTATTTTCTATGGTTTTTGTTTTTAGATCGAAAATACTAAACTCGTGAAGTTGACTTATAACAACTTTCCCAGCTTCATGATTGACATGAAAATACCCTGGCGCTTTATTCAGCAGAATGTTTTCATAAGTTCCTGTATGAGGATCGATGAATCGCAGTTCATTGTCAGGATATTCTGAAATGGTGAGAATTTTGTCTTCCTCAGGGAGGTATTCTGCATCAAGCAGGTGCAAATTACCCAGATTGACATGCTTGGGAAGTACGGTTTCTGCATGCACCGGAATGGAAACTTCTTTATTGATTGCAGGCAAATAAATATGAATAAAACCCGAATAAAATTCTTCACGAATTAAGTTCCGTTTAAAATCAAGATCAATTTCAAAAGTGCTGTGCGCCTCCAGGATTTGCAGTTGTTCTTTCCCCAAAGCATGCGTTATAAAATCGTCAAAGATGATGTTCATCATCAATGATTTTTCGCTTGAGTTTTGTATACGAAAAGTTTGTTTTTCGGTAAACTTATCGAAATGAACCTCTTCTGGAAATTGAATAGAATCAAATATTTCATTTTCTTCCTTTGAACAAGAATAAAAAACAAAAAAAAGGAATACTATGAAAAAAGGATAAAGAATCTTTTTCATGAAAATTGATTGTGGTTTTCTAATTTTAAAACGGAGTGCCCAACAAAAAGTATACCTAAATGATCCCACCGCAGCAAGCCGAAGAGGAATTCACAAGTAAATTTATTTTTTTAAATACCCATCGGGAAGCGGAGTATAATACCCTTTATGCTGTTGATTATTGTATTTGAGTATAAGCTGTAACAAAAGTTAGATTCTTGAAAGTGAAACTTACAATTTATAACTATCTCACGTTTTATCCCTTCAAACCTCTGCGCCAGCCGTGGAAGGATTACAGTTTACAACAGGGGATTAAAGGGTGAGCAACCAAGTGCTTATTTGCAAATTGTAAGTTCATATTCTTATTAAGTTTGTTTTGAAACAGCCTCTATTTTAAAATGTTTTCTAGTTCTCCACCCATCCGATCAAAAGACCTATAAAATAATTTCGTGGATTTCCGGGGTAATAAAAACGTGGTAAATTACCACCAAAAGATGGAGCATTAACGGCAAGCATTGAGGCATAATGCAGATCAAATATATTCTGCACACCGCCTTTAATTTCAAGATTAAACTTACCGCTTTTCCACCTGTATTTTAGCTGGGCGTTTGTTATTCCAAAACTGTCCGAGAAATGAGAGTTTGCATCGTTAACCGGCATTTCTCCGGTATGGCGGTACCAGACATTCAATGATACGTTTTCCCCGGGCTGAAACACAGCTCCTGCATTCCAGATGTTTTTGGCAGTTCCCGGAAGCAATTTGTCTGAATAGTCGACACCGACATCAACAAAATCGGTAAAATGATAGTTCGCAAAAGTAGCATTGCCCATAATGGTAAGTGCAGGATACGAACCGGGCTTAAAAACGCTCCAGCGCAACTCGGTTTCAAATCCAGGATGAAGCGACTGACCGGCATTTACACCAATATAAGCATCTTCACCGGTACGGCGGGCAACCAGCAAATCGTTCACATAAATGCGGTAATAACTTCCTGAAAACTGTACCTTTTTAAACAAGTTCGACCGAAAACCGGCTTCAAAGCTCACGCCGTTTTCAGGTTTTATGTCTTTATTTAAATCGCCATCGGGAAGTAGAGTCTCTTCAAATGTTGGTGTCGAAAATCCATGGCTTAAATTTCCAAAAACCGATAAATTCTTGTTAAGAACAAGGTTTAGCCCTAGCCGTGGCGAAAAAACAGGTTCGTAATTACGCTTTCCCGACTGGTCGCCATCTTCATAAAAATCGTCGTTATAGTTAAAACGCGTCAGGTTTCCGTTCATTCCTGCTGAAACAAACAGTTTATCATGCAAACTCAACTCAATTTGAGCATATAAGTTCTCGTATTGCCTTTTTTCATTATTGTCCGACAACAAATGATTATCGTCATTGTCGAAGGTCGACCAGCTGTAATTTTCGCGAAACATTTCAAAGCCTGTGGTAAACGTAAGGCGCGAATCATTGAAGGTGATTACCTTTTGCCAGTACATGCGCCAGCCCATGTAATCCGACTTTTCTTCCAGGCGGTTAAACGGACGAAGTTCATCAAGGTTTTTAATACTTCCGAAAACAGCCACCGAAATTTTTCCATCGCTAGTTGTATAGTGGTTAAAGGAAACGCCCAGTTGTGCATTCGTATAATCTTCATTACCTTTTATACCTGCCCAATTGGCTGCAGCACTTCCTGGCGATTCTGTAAACTGTCTGTAATTCAATGAACTTGGTATGTAAGCCTTCATTTTAGTGGCTTTTACCAACACCTGTAAGTTCGCTTTTTCGGAGATCGAATAAATGGAGTTCAATAAAATATTACTACGGTCGGTATTATTATTATCGCGAAAACCATCGCTGCCAAGGACCGATCCCAGTGCATAAATCTTAAGCTTTTTATGATTAACTCCAACCGACAAGGAATTTTTTAATGTACCAAACGAGGCAAGTGTAGTTTGGTTCTGAACAAAATCTTTTAAAACCGTTTTCGGGTGAAAAAGAATTACACCGGCCAGTCCTGCTCCGTATAAACTAGATGAAGGCCCTTTAATAATTTCTATCTTCTGAATGGCCGTATTTTCCAGATCTTCGAGCGTGGTTTCGCCATCACCCGTAGTTAAAGGAATTTCGCC
Organism: Draconibacterium sp.; assembly: GCA_041546215.1. Taxonomy (GTDB): domain Bacteria; phylum Bacteroidota; class Bacteroidia; order Bacteroidales; family Prolixibacteraceae; genus Draconibacterium. The sequence continues at coordinate 2,918 of JBFEWU010000380.1, forward strand.
AAAATAGGCTTTAATTTTATTGGTAGCGTACGGTGTTCGCGAACCGATTCCACGAATGGTTAACCGGTTGGTATTTATGGTTCCATGGTGCATCAATACCCCTGGTACCTGATTCAACATTTCTACGGGTGTTATTGCACTACCGGTTTCCATTTGCAAAGACTGAATCAAATTTACCGGGGCAGGTATGTTAAATAAGTTATAGGGAGAGCGAAATGCGGTTACCGTAACTTCTTCTATTTTTTCACCTGAGATGATGGTATCTTGTAAAAGCCATGGAATTTGTGCCGATAAATTTGTAATAAAAACAAATAAAATGACAGGTATAAGAATTCGTATTTTCATTACAATTTCAAAAGTAGATGGTTACTATTCAAAGGTATAAAATAAGTACTTATTAATTGGTAAGTTTTTTCTACAAGCTTCATAATAACTTTGCCTTTCGCCTTTCCTTCAGCCAGAGTATTCATCAATTGCTATGTCGGCTTTTGGAATTCAATTTTTGATTATTTTATCTTTCACTCTTAATACGGCCTCTTCCGGTTTAGTCTTGCGGTAATTATTTTTAACAAAATTCATTTTCCACATTATCTTAATTTCAATATTTTTTGAGTTGAACAGAAATTTTCGTTAAAAAGAGTTAGTAAATAAAACCCCACGCGTTTTTTGAGTCCATTTACAATCCTCAAATGCTATATCATGGCCTCCGGAAAACCAATAGGTTTGCCCGCCATGCTTCAGTTTTACACCAATAACATCTCCCTGCTTGTAAGGAGCTATTGCACTTTCATTTTTAAGCCCTATTCTCCAAAACCTTCCATTAATTTGATATGTACCTGTAGTATCCCAGGCTTGTTGTTTATTGTTATCCTCAACAATTTGAGGATTGTCCATGTCATCAGTATATTTTCGAAGATAACAACCCGCTGAATTTTGCCTTCCAATTGCCATAAGAGAATCAGGAGTTGGAAAATCCTTGTGTAAATCCAAAATAACTTCACCAGGAGCAACGCTAACTACCGTCCCCTGAGTTACCGTATTATAATCGCGGGCAAAGTGAATCCCTTTAAACGTAATCCGATAAACATTTCTACCATATATCGAATGTTCTTTTCTATCGGTAGCTATAAAAGTTGTTTTGTCCTTTCCAGCCCCCTCAAATATTAATCTTCCTGCAACTCCAGGCTTAATATTTGACACATCTATGGAATGACTGTTGTTTCCACCTATGTCAAAAGTACCGGCAGGAAATGAGACAATAATTGTATCCTCAGAGAAAGAATCGAAATGATCTTTTGCAGCAATAATTGCGTTAATTATCCCATTTTGATTAACGTCCCATCTTTCCTGAACATTCCATCTAATACTATTCGCGTTGGAAAAATTAAATGTTAAAACAAAACAGATAAGAATCTGAAAAGTCAGATTGAATTTACAATTAGTAAAAATCATACTATTTTATTTGACTACTCTACTTTACTTATTTCATTCCCGGCCATCTCGGTATTTATGCATTCTTTTAACTGAATAGCATACTTCACATCCTTCTCTGATTCTACAATAATTTTATTTTCAGTCATAAATAAACCATTGGTTGAAGTTACCAGAATTTGAGGACTTGTTGAATTAC
>JBFEWU010000010.1:0-40184 GCA_041546215.1 Draconibacterium sp.
AAGGTTTTTTTTAAAAATTCGTTTCGTTATGGAGAGTATTGCTCTGAAATAAATGGCTGCTTGAATCAGCAGTGCAAAAACCCCGGCTTTCCCACCGGGAAAATGTTTTTTTGCAAAAATGATCATAGCATGGTAGAAAACCTTGACATAGTTCAGTGAACCTTTTTTTGTGCTCTCACCTTTGTAATGAATAATTGTGGTTTCGGGAAAGTAATAGTTTTTAAATCCACCCAACTGTATGCGGTACGAAAGGTCGATGTCTTCGCCATACATAAAAAATGTTTCGTCGAGCAAACCTACTTTGTCGAGGGCCGATTTTCGCAGGAACATAAAGGCACCTGCCAATACGTCAATCTCAAGCGTTTTATCGTTATTTAAATACGATAAGTGGTATTTTCCAAATTTTTTCGATTTTGGAAACAGCCGTGATAATCCAAATATTTTATAAAATGCAACCCAGGGAGTTGGTAATCCTCGTTTCGATTCGGGCAGGAAAGTTCCCTTGCCGTCGATCATTTTTACACCAAGCCCTCCTGCATCCTTGTGGGTGTTCATGAAATGAATTACCTTTTCAAAGGTATCTTCTTCAACAACAGTATCGGGATTTAGCAATAAAACATATTTCCCCTTTGAGAGCTTAATGGCCTGGTTATTTGCCTTCGAAAAACCAACATTTTCTCTATTTTCAATAAAATGAATGTCTGGAAACTTTTCACGAATAAGCTGTGCCGATCCATCAACCGAATTATTGTCGACCACAAAAATTTCGGCCGTAATATTTTTTGAAGCTTTCAACACCGAATGCAGGCATTGCTCCAAAAAGTGTTTTACGTTGTAGTTGACAATAATTACTGAAAGTTCCATTTGTTAGGTCTGGCAATTCTGTTCAAATGTAGTTTACTTTTTTTGATAACGGAAAAAAAGGTGATTTCTGATACAATGAAATTAGTTTCCAAGTGAATTTTCATAGGGTACACGATTTAGCAACGAACGTCCCAATGTAATTTCGTCGGTATATTCCAACTCGTCACCAATGGAAACTCCGCGAGCCAAGGTAGATATTCTCACATCTTTCCCTTTTAGTTTTCTGAAAATATAAAAATTGGTGGTATCGCCTTCCATGGTGGTTGACAGTGCCAGAATTATTTCCGCAATTGTGCCCGAGTCAATACGCTCAATAAGCGATTCAATTTCCAAATCAGAAGGGCCAATGCCATCCATTGGTGAAATAATTCCGCCTAAAACGTGGTATAAGCCATTAAATTGTTGCGTATTCTCGATCGACATAACATCGCGAATGTTTTCCACCACGCAAATAACACCTTCGTTTCGTGATGGACTTGAGCAAATTTGACAAACTTCAGTATCTGAAATATTGTGGCATATTTTACAATGTTTTATTTCTTTTCGCAGCTGAATGAGGCTATTGCCAAAGGCATTCACTTCGTCTGTTTCCTGACGCAATAAATGCAGAACCATACGCAAGGCACTTTTTCTGCCAATTCCCGGAAGTTTCGAAAATTCATTAATTGCATTCTCCAGTAAACGCGATGGATATTTGTCGATGTTCATTTTGCAAAAATAACCTGAAAAATTGAAAGAAGAGCTGATATTATTTCGATTTGATTTTTTTCGCTATACTTTCGGAGCCCGGTTGTGTGTAACACCTTTAGTTTTATACAAATTACGCCATTATCTCCCATAACATCACCTTTGGCTTTGGGAGCCAGAAATAAAGTTTATTATCTGGTTTTTGGTTTAAATCCTGCAATTTATTGAATAGAGCAAAGAACAAAGAGCAAAGACACTAAGAATTTTTACCGCAGAGGCGCAAAGACGCAAAGTTTAATTCTCTCTTCTTCGGTCTTCGTTCTTCCTTTGAGCTTCGAGCTTTCAGCTTTGAGCTTCTTCCGTCTTCGGACTTCGGACTTCGGTCTTTTCTGTTGTCGTTGTTGTCATCGTTGTCCGGTTGTCACCCTGAGCGGAGTCGAAGGGTGTTTTCGTATTAATCACGCAATTTAAACTCCTGGTTGTTTTTTTCAAACGCCGCATCACTTTCTTTTTCATCCAGAATTTCCTGAAATTTCTCTTTCAGTATTTGTTCCTCATTGCTTAGTTCGTTTAGAACATTTTTTTCAAGAACATCTGATTTGGTATTGTAAAACCGGCCGTCACGATATAATTTGTATTCGCCATTCATAACCCATCGACTGTGAAATTTCGACCAGTTTCCCCATCTTGGCGTGTAATGAATAAATACTTCATCCTGAATCTTCCGGTCTTTGTTAATGACCAAAGGCAAAAGACTTTTACCATCTGGTTTAAAAGTTTCCGGAACAATTCCGGCCGCATCGCATAAAGTCGGCAATACATCAGCAAAGGAAATTATCGATTCCTCTACCCTTTTACCCGTCATCTTAGCCGGATAATTTAAGATAAAAGGTACGTGGTTTCCGTGGTTAATATTCTCTCCTTTGGCACCTTTAATTATCCCATTTTTAGTTGAAGACATTACCGAACGATGCGTTCCGTTATCAGCTGTGAAAATAAAAAGTGTATTTTCCCACAAATCGTTCTCTTTAAGCTTTGCTTCAATTTCTCCAACAAGTCTATCCGTATATGCCATCATATCGGCAAAATAGGCCGTATCTTTTTCATACCGTCGCTCAGGTCCAGCCCATTCCGGGGAATCAGGCGTTGGCACAAAAGGATCGTGCACCAAAACCATGGGATAGTAAACAAAAAAGGGTTGATCAGATTTGCGATCGATAAAATCCATTACAAAGTCAGCAAAAACACGTGGACCATACATGTCAGGATTCCTCGGTAAATCTTTTCCGTTTTGAGTGATTAATGCATCTGCAAATCGTTCATCTTTTGCCGTACGCTTATGATGCAGTTGCCACAAGCAATATTCATCAAAACCGAAATGATGGGGCCGGTTCACATCCTGGTTATCCGGATTGTTTCGGTTTATTCCGTTAAGTTGCCATTTCCCCGCAATACAAGTGGCATAGCCCGCAGCTTGCAACAAATTCCCAAAAGTCTCCTGGTTGGGATTTAAATAGCCAAAATCTTCGTAATTCCGGTAATTGTATTTCCCGGTCATTATCTTTACCCGCGAAGGGGTACATAGAGGCTGCGAATAACAATTTTCAAATCGTATTCCTTCATTTGCAAGCCTGTCAAGGTTTGGTGTTTTGTATTCAGTGCTTCCGTTACATCCCAAACATTCGTAGCCCATATCATCGGCCATAATAAGTACTATATTGGGTGGAGTATCCGGACTGGTACAGGCATAGAAGCCAAGGAACAAGATTATTGTGAATATCCTATAATTTCTCATCTGAATATTTTAAGTTAAGTTTTTATTTTCAACACTTTACAGCAATACAAAACGGCCACCTTTCTGTCCGCCAAAACCCCAGGCCACTGAGATTATCGGAAAGAGTTATAACACAAAGGTTTTCCTTGATAATATTGATCATTTTATTCCTTTTCTACATCTCATTATCTGGTTTTTAGTTCAAAATCCTGAAATTTATTGAATAGAGCAAAGAACAAAGACACTAAGAATTTTTACCGCAGAGGCGCAAAGACGCAAAGTTTAATTCTCTCTTCTCCGGACTTCGGACTTCGGTCTCTTCCGTTGTCATTGTTGTCATCGTTGTCGTTGTTGTCTGAATATCCGAAAATCTGAATATCTGTAAATCCTGATTAATCAGTAATCAATAATCATTAATCAATTGCTGTTGTCTTCGGTCTCAGGTCTCTTCCTCCATTCTAATATTCTAATACTCTGATATTCTAATCTTCCAATTACTGGTTGTCTTCCGTCCTATTTTTATTTATTTTTAGAATTCCATTCTATTCTTAATCCTATGTATCCAATCCATAGTGTTTTATTTCATATCTTCAAAATTAAACAACTGAACCAATTATTCAAGTGTTGATTCAGGCAAATCGTTTTGCTTTTTATATTTTATGTGAGTTAAGCGTTGAACAACGAAATAGCAAAAATCCTTGATTTTACCTCATATCCTGAAGGATGATCAGGGATTTTCTTGCTTTCATCCTTCAAAAACAAGGTAAAAAGGAAAGAGAATCCTGTTTCGTGGGTATATTCAATCCTTGATTGGCATGCATTCTCTGTCGTTTGACAGGAAAAAAACTATGAAAGTTCAGTCCCCGGCCTGTCAGGTTTCATTGTGATTTTCTTCCAGGGAATAGGCAGCCAGCTTAATTTTGTGCCAGATTGTTTCATAGTTAATTAGTTAATTAGTTGATTAGTTAATAAGTATAGTCGTGGAAGGTACAGCAGGGAAACTCAAATTGCTGGCTTCCTTGTACTTCTCACAAAAGTGAAAATTAAGGATGAAGAAAGTGGCCTTTCCAATAGCAAACCATAAATTAAGTGAACATTTCGGAGCCTGCTCACACTTCGCGGTTTTCGAAATTGCAGCCGGGAATATACAACGGACTACATTTGAAAAGCCTTCGTCAAAGCTTGATTCCGAATTAGTGGTCTGGCTTGAAAAACAGGGTGTGACCGATGTAATTGCCTACCACATTAATAAAGAGATTATGTCGTTTTTTGCAACAACAAAAGTAAATTTGTTTGTTGGTATTCCCTTAAATTCTACCGAGAGACTAATTGAGGCTTATTTGCAGGGGAAATTGGAATCGGACCAAAAAATGATAGAGGAAATAACAAAATAAAATTTTAATAATGAAACTTTTACGTACAGGACTTCCTGAAATAGAGACGGCAGCTGAATTGGAAAAAGTATTGGCTGAAAACAAAAATGTAATGGTATGTTGCGGACGCATGGGACCGATGTGTTTCCCGGTTTATAATGTTATGGAGCGACTGGAAAAGGAGCGAAGCAACGTGAAATTTATGGTTATGGCTTTTGATAATCCGGAAGCAGCCGTAATTCGCAATGCCCCCGAGTGTAGTACTTTTATGGGATTGCCTTTTACCATGTACTACAAAAACGGGAAGGTGGCTCAGGCCACAACCAGCATCCAAAGTATGGAGCAGGTAAGTGGTATTTTGGATGAGCAATTCGGAGAGTAAAACACCGAAGACCGAAGAAATTGATTAATGATTATTGTCTATTGATTAATACGAAAACAATCTTCGACTCCGCTCAGGGTGACAACCGGACAACGATGACAACAATGATAACAACGACAACGTAATTGAGTGATGATTAGTGATTGAGCAAAATCTTTAAGCATTTGAATATTCTGACATCCAGCAATCTGAATATCCGAAAATCCAGATATCCTGGTTACTGATCACTACTTCTTTACTCTTTGTTCTTTGCTCTTTATTCTTTATTCATTCAATAAATTGCAGGGTTTTATACAAGTAATAGAAAATATAAACAATAAATTAAATATGGAAAAACAAAAAGTTCAGGTAAGCTGGCTTGATAATATGGCTTTTGAAGCGGATGTCAATGGGCATAAAGTAATACTCGATGCTGCAGCGCCGGTTGGTGGAGAAAACCGGGGACCACGACCAAAACCTTTAATGTTAACAGCACTGGCCGGTTGTACAGGTATGGATGTGGTTTCAATACTGAAAAAAATGCGTATTGAAGTGGATGACTTTAATGTAACGGTTGAAGGTGATCTTACCGATGAGCATCCGAAGCAGTATTATAAAATGAATGTTATTTATGAGTTTAAAGGTAAAGACCTTCCATTGGAGAAACTAAAAAAAGCTGTTAGTTTGTCGGAAGAAAGGTATTGCGGAGTAAGTGCGTTATATAAAAAAGCCATTAAAGTTACTTCGGAAATTAAAATTGCAGAATAAGATATTATGTCGACAACACTTATTATTATACTGGTGGTTGTAGCTGTTTTAATCGGGCTGATTACCGTGAATTATTATCGCATGAAAAATGCGAAACCTGTGGCCAATAGCAAGAAAATAAAAGTTCTTGCCAATAAAAACTTTAAAGCCGCCACAAAACGTGGAGTGGTTTTAGTTGATTTTTGGGCACCCTGGTGTGCGCCGTGTAAAATGATTGCACCAACTTTGAATGAAATTGCCGACTCGCAAAACGAATTCGTTGTGGCCAAAGTTAATGTTGACCACAATCAGCAGTTGGCGCAAAAATTTAAAGTGCGAAATATTCCAACCATGTTGATTTTAAAAAATGGAAAAGAAGCCGGACGTATTGTTGGCGTAAAAACAAAGCGTGCAATAATTAAGGAAGTTGAGGCTGTAATGGCGGGATAAAGATATTTGTTCGGATCCAAAGGGATAAAAACCCAATTTTTATATACATCACACCGCTCTTCACTTTACGGGGAGCGGTTTTTTTTTTGACGGTAATGTAGGGTGATAATCGGCTTGAGGAAGATGAGGTTCACAATTAAAATCAACCTGACGGGGCATGGGATGGAATAAATATTTAGGTCCTAAGCAGTTGAAATATTTTAATCCTCCTGAAATGTAATCTGATCTTTTAAAGGCATAAACCTAAACAAATATCGGGGTGTACCCGTTGTGGACAGGTTTATGAAACCAGGATATTGGATCGGGATGCTAATTTATTAAATTCCTGCTTCATGGTCTGCAAAAAAGAAACTTCCAATCCTTCGGCAAAAACCCTGACCATTTCCATCACGTTCCCATCCCGGAGAATTTCACCCTGTACCATATCGAAAAGTTTACCTACAGCATTATTTTTCATTTTGGTGGTGATCTGCATAAATTTTTCAGGTGGCATTTTATGTTCATGAAAGAAGTAACCTTTGTTGTCTTCGTCCATGTCCATATAAATCCCATGGTCAACTTCTTCGATGGCAAATATCTTGTTAACGCGGGTTTCCACTTCTCCTTCAATGTAAAGTTTGGGTAAAAACGTAATACCTTTGGCCAGTAAACAATTTTGCAATGCAGCAATTTGCGAATAATCGGCGAAGTTCTTAATGCGAACTGCCGGGAGTTGCCTGTTCTTAAAAAGAATATGCGCACTGGCAATGTTTATGCTTTCCATCAGACATTTCTCTGCTCCCTGGGCACAACTTAGAATTTCTTCAAGAAAATAAAATCTATTGGTGAATAAAAAGATGGAATTTGGCTTTGCTTTGCGGGGTAATTGTCCGTAATAATTGGCATACGGGCTATTTGCCTCACTTACGCATGTGTTCTCTAAAATATGATTTTTAATGGCGACTAAGATTTCTTTCTTGGTAATGGAGCCGGATAAAATAAACAGATTTTTCATGACATTGGTTTTTAATTGTTTCAATACGACAAAACATCAAATTAGATAAGATGTGCCCTCCTTATAAAGTTACACCATATTTTAATAAAAAGCCAGAGGAGGGAAGCGTGGGAGGCAAGATTTTTGCATAAAATTTTAAACTTCAATTTATTGAAAAAGTAACTTTAGTCAGGATTTTATTTTGTTTAATTGATTATAATTGTAATTATAAATCCATACTTAATAGGCCTGAATTGAAACAAATTCACAAAAATCAAATAGTTATACTTTAATTATGAAAAAAATTGCCGCATTTTTTTTCCTGATAATCTCAGGATTGATCGTTTTTGCCCAGTCTGAAAAAGAAAAAGGTTTGGAAGCCATTACCGAGGATGCCGTTAGAGGGCAGCTGGAATTTCTTGCATCCGACTGGACTGAAGGACGTGCCGTAGGTACAAAAGGAGCATACATTGCCGCCGACTACATCGCTGCCATGTTTAAAACTTATGGTGTTAAACCTTTTGGCGACGAAATGTATACCCGACCAACAAGAACCGAAATGAGGGCCGGTAAACGTCCTCAAAGGTACAAGACTTATTTTCAGAACTTTAGTCTGCTTCAATACAAGCCAGGTGAAGAACAGGCATTTTCAGTGGTTACCAGTAAAGCCGGTAGTGAGAGCGCTGTGAATTTTTCTTATCAAACCGACTTTTATGTGAGAACAGGTACGGTAGGGCAAACAGCAAATGCACCCCTCGTTTTTGCAGGTTATGCTTTTTCCAATAAGAAGGAAGGTTACGATGATTTGAAAAAGTTGGATTTAAATGGAAAAATCGCTGTTATTCTGCCTGGTTATCCCGGCTTTAAAGATACAGCATCTCTTGGTTATGAGAAATTTACACCGGAAGGACGCTCTGCACGTTATTATATGGAACGCGATAAGGTGAAACGATTACAAGATGCGGGAGCTTTGGCCATTATACAAATAAATCCTGATTTTGATCCAACTTTGGGTTGGGCAAAAAACGACATCTACAAAGATATTAGTGGTTATAATGAAGCCGATAAAAAGTCAAATCCATATTACAGCAATCGAATGACGATGCCAGGTAAGGAAATGGATGGAAATATCTCTACATTTACGGTTACACCCCGAGTTGCCAACGAAATTCTTGCCGGAACAGGTGTGGATTTGGAAGCTTTTGAAAAGAATACAGCGGAAAAACTTGAGCCTGCTTCCCAGGTATTGGCAGGTAAATCGGTTGCCTTTAAAACCACTGTAAACTCAGAAATCGTAAGAGCCCGAAACGTGGTGGGCTATATCGAAGGAGAAAACAAGGATGAATTTATTGTGGTGGGCGGACATTACGATCATCTCGGCATGTTCGACGGTATAATCTATAATGGTGCCGACGATAATGCATCGGGCACCGTAGGTGTAATGACCATTGCAAAAGCATTTATGGCAACCGGCAAAAAACCGGAGAAATCGGTGGTTTTTGCCGCATGGACAGGGGAAGAAAAAGGTTTGTTCGGATCGAGATACTTTGTTAAGAATGCCATGGAAAAAGACTTGAATGTGGTATTGAACCTGAACTACGATATGATTGCACGCAATCCGGAGAGTGATACTTTGGGAAATCAGGCACATATGGTTTATACAAAGGCGAATGATATCATTGCCGAGACAACAACTAAAAATATTGAAGATTATAATATTAATCTGGATTTGGAGTTACGTCCGTCTGATAATCCCCGTGGAGGAAGTGACCATGCTCCTTTCGCCGCTGAAAAAATTCCGGTCTTCTATTTTATGGCTGCCATGCACCCCGATTACCACCAGCCCGGCGATGAGTTAAGTAAAGTAAACTGGGGGAAAATGACCAACATTATTAAACTTGGCTTTTTGAATACCTGGGAATTTGCCAATACCGATGACTGGAAGAGGACAATGGTAAATCCGGAAGCAACTGTTGAACCATAAAATTACCAGATAAGGCATCGAAGAGGCTGTATCAAAACAAGTTTGAAATGAATTTCACTTTTGATACAGCCTCTTTTTTTCGTTCATCGAGCAATGTGGTTTATCCTTTTTTCTATTATTCTTTAAATACTAAACTTTGAACTCTTCATCAAAAACTCTACTTTTAAGGCTTTTGAAAAATTGAATTAAAATGGAAGAATTAACAGTAGGTACACGCGTTGATCATCCGCGTTACGGAGAAGGAATTATTAGTAAAGATATTTTGACCGCCTATGAGATTTTTTTTGAACGTGGCGGTAAAATTGAAATTAGTAAAAGAAACACTGATTTGACTGTTTTAGAGGCGAATGATGCAGCTCCAAAAACGGGACTGTCGCTAAAAGATATGGAAAATGTGTTGTGTTTTGTACTGGATAAACATGCTGCACTCAATGAAGTAGTTCCCCTGGGTGAAAAATGGGAAGGAGGAACCATGTATCTTCAACCTGCAAATCAGGATTTAAAACCAAAGGAAATTCCGATAGATATGTTTTTCCACAAAATTGTAATGCTACGCGACCGTTTGCGCGTCCTGGAACAAAATATCAATAGCAGCCAATCGTTGAGCGATGAGGAAAAAGTAAACATTCAACAATACATCACTCGTGCTTATGGTTCGTTAACTACATTTAATGTACTCTTTGCTGAAAAAGAACATTATTTTGTGGGAGCAAAATCAAAATAATAATTTAGCCCAGGTTTTATCCTGGTTACCGGAGATGTAGAGAGGATGAACGAGAAACTTTCAATTGATACCATTGTGAAACTCAGTGCTTCTTTGAGTACCTTTGTGTTATAACTTTTCATAATAATCTTAGTGCCCTGTCGGTGAAACAAGTGGAAAAGTTTTATCTTGTCGTTAAGTAGTAACTGAAAATATAACTAAAACATATCTCATGAAAAACCTGATTTCGACCCTATTCATCATGCTAATGATAAGCACACTTACTGCCCAGGATAAAGTTTTAAAAGTTTGGCCCGACGGGGCACCAAACGATAACGGAATGACAGCACCCGAAGAAAAATACGATGGTGTTCGTGTGCGCAATGTGTCAGAGGCTGAGATGTATGTCTATTTGCCTGAAAAGGAAAAGAATACGGGTGCAGCGGTGGTAATTTGTCCGGGAGGTGGTTACCGGATTGAGGCCATGGATCACGAAGGCTTTGATATTGCCAAATTTCTTATAGAAAAAGGTGTCGCCGGAATCGTTTTGAAATACCGCCTTCCTTATGGTCATCACGAAATTCCATCGTGTGATGCGAGACGTACATTGCGTATTGTGCGGCAAAATGCCAGGGAGTGGGGCATCGATCCCAACAAAATTGGCATTGCCGGCTCTTCTGCAGGAGGACATTTGGCCTCCACAGCAGGAACTGTTTTTGATTATGGGAATAAAGAAAGCAGCAGCCCCATCGAACAGCAGAGTTGCCGCCCTGATTTCATGCTGCTTCTATACCCGGTTATTAGTTTTGATGAAGATTTCGGACATATGGGCTCCCGCGATAACCTTATGGGGAAAAGTCATGATAAAGCACTGATTCGCAAGTATTCGAACGAATTAAATGTAAGTGCCGAAACTCCGCCTGCATTTTTGGTGTTGGCCGATGACGATAAAGCTGTTCCTCCCCGTAATTCAATTGAGTTTTATTCGGCCTTAAAAAGATTTAATGTGCCTGCTGAATTGCATATTTTTCAGCAAGGTGGACATGGTTTTGGAATTCGTAAAAACGGTTTGCCGGCGGATAATTGGCCTGAGATGTTTTATGACTGGTTAAAAGCAAGAAAGATAGTTGAATAAATGAGCAACACCCATCCGCTGAAAGTATTGAAATACTGCCCTAAATGCGGTTCGCATGACTTTGTTGCCTCATGCGAGCGCTCTTTGGTATGTGAGTCTTGCGGATTTCATTATTTTTTAAATGCCGCGGCAGCAGTTGCAGCCCTGATTACGGATGATGAAGGAAAATTAATGCTTGTTACGCGCGGAGTTGAACCCGATTATGGGAAACTGGATCTCCCCGGAGGCTTTATTGATCCACAGGAAACAGCCGAAAATGCAGTGGCCCGTGAATTGAGTGAGGAGCTGGGATTAAAAGTAAGAACTATGGAATATCTGGGTTCGGCCCCCAACGAATATGTGTTTTCAGCGTTTACAGTATTTACCCTCGATATGGCATTTAAGGTAAGTGCTGAATCACTGGATAACTTAATCCCAAAGGATGATATTCTGGCCTATAAATTTTATCATAAAGATGAAATAAATTACGACGATATTCCTGCGCCATCGATTAAACAATTTGTAAAGGATTATTTTAATGAAGCACAAAATACATAAGCGAGTTGCGGGCTTAAGGGCTGAAATGAAAAAGTTAAACCTCGATGCCTGGTATATATCGGGTACCGATCCACATTCCAGTGAGTATTTGCCCGATCGCTGGAAAACACGCGCATTTATTTCAGGTTTTACCGGTTCGTATGGAATGCTGGTGATTACACGAAATGAAGCTGTTTTATGGACCGATTCGCGTTATTTTTTGCAAGCAGCAGAACAATTGGAAGGCACAGGAATTGAAATGAAAAAGCTGCGTGTACCTGATGCCGTCTCTCCCGAAGTTTGGCTGACCGAAACACTAAAGGAAGGTAGCCGGGTGGGCCTGGATGCTCAAACCGTTTCGCTTGGTGGTTTCAGGAACCTTAAAACTGTTTTGGCGAAGAAGAATATTGCCTTGATAAAAACTCCTGATTTACTGGAAGAAATTTGGGAAGGCCGGCCATCGATTCCGGCTGATAAAGCATTTGAACTGGGAGTTGAATATGCAGGTGCTTCCAGAAAAGAAAAACAGGAAGCCCTTGCTAATGAACTGGACAAAACTGGAGCAGATCTTCAGCTTGTTTCAATGCTTGACGAACTGGCTTGGTTGTACAATTTACGTGGCTCCGATATTAAGTATAATCCCGTTTTTACGGGTTTTGGTTTGATCGGTAAATGTGAAAGTTACTTGTTTATTGAATCTAATAAGGTTGATGCAGACTTAAGAATCAGCCTGGAAAAAGATGGCATTCAGATTAAAGGATACACCGGGTTTTATGAATTTCTGAGGGGTATTTCCGGCAAAACAATTTATGTGGATTCTTCGACGCTTAATTATGCTGCGTACAGTGCTTTAGCTGAGAAAAATGAAATACAGGAAGGAACATCAAGGGTGTCCATATTAAAAGCCAGAAAAAATGAGACAGAGATAGCCGGTTTTAGGCAGGCCATGAAAAAAGATGGAGTGGCACTGATGGGATTCTTGTATTGGCTGAAAAATACCATAGGAAAACAAGTGCTTACGGAATATGACATTGGCTTAAAACTTAAAGAATTCAGAACTCAGCAAGCGGATTTTAAAGGCGAAAGTTTTCCTCCGATTGTGGGGTATAAAAGTCATGGCGCAATTGTACATTTAAGTGTTGGTCCCGATGATGCACTACCTGTTGATGCCGATGGAATTTTGTTATTCGATTCCGGTGGTCAGTATTTGGACGGAACTACAGATATTACCAGGACCGTTGCACTGGGCAAAGTCTCCGAACAAATGAAAACGGACTACACGCTGGTTTTAAAAGGTATGATCGGTTTAACCAAGGCCAGATTTCCATACGGCACAAAAGGATGTCACCTGGATATTTTGGCGCGTCAGGCACTGTGGAATCAGGGAATGAATTATGGCCACGGGACCGGGCATGGAGTGGGGCACTTTTTGAATGTGCACGAAGGTCCGATGGCCATTCGTATGGAACTAAATGAAAACCTGGTCGAGCCAGGTAACGTACTGTCCAATGAACCTGCTTTTTATCGGGAAGGAATGTATGGCATTCGTACCGAGAATATGATGGTTTGCATAGAAAAAGAAACCACAGGATTCGGCCTTTTCCTGGGCTTTGAAACACTTACCCTTTGCCCCATCGACACCTCATTAATTCAGCTGGATTTACTGATTGCGGAAGAAAAAGACTGGTTAAATAACTACCACCGGAAAGTTAAGGCGAAATTAAAGCCGCTTCTCGAAGAAAAATACCACCAGTTGTTGGATGACTTGACAAAAGAAGTATAAGCGATAAAAACTAATTCTTCCTGCATCGAAACAATACAAGGAAGTTAACAAGGTAGGCCAGAATAATGATTGTATTGCCCAGTAATTCGTGCGCAAAAATATGAACCAGTTTTCCACTTAGCGCACATAGGCCACCTGCAATCATGGCTGCCACAACACAGGATTTGTTCACTTTAAATTTTAACAGACCTGCCAGCGTTGGAATTACAAAGGCACCGGAGAAAAAGCTTAAAGCCAGCAGTAGTGCCTGAATAATTGAGGTAACATACAGTGCTACAAATAAACTTAATATTCCCATGCCAACTATGATATAACGTGTAAGTTGCAAAGACTTTTTTTGCTCCAGATTTCCGGTAACCAGTTCACTTAATATCATTGAAGAGCTGAGCAAGGTTGTATCAGCAGAAGACATGACAGCCGAAAGTAAGGCTGCAATAAATAATCCGTATAACCAGCCGGGAAGCAGGTTCTCTGCAAACGAGACTATGCCTGAGCCACTTTGCTCCGAAAATATGCCAAGATATGTAAGAATAAATGAAATGGGGAGTAATAATACGGCCACGATGAAGATGCTTCGGGAGGCGGTTTTCTCATTGCGGGCACAAAATACCCGAGAATAAATATCAGGACCAACCATAAAAGTAACCGAGTAACTTAGCATTAGAATGATCAGGTCGATAGGGGTGAATGTATTATTAAACAAACTGCTGAATTGCAGGGGTTGAATAGCATTAGAGGTTGAACTTTCTCCGGCAAAAATAAAAAGCGTGATAAGTCCTGTCAGTATTAGAATTGCCTGGAGGGTATCGGTTTTTAAAATACTTAGCTGTCCTCCCAATAAAGTGTAAATAACAAAAATGAACGCAGATATTATGGCTGCATTCGGGTATGAAATAAAACCAAGCCCATTCAAGATTTTAGCAGCAGCAATAATTTGTGCAGCTATAATTCCCAACCATGCCAGTGGAATAATTACCGATGAAATGATTTCTGCATTTTTCCCGTAAAACGATCCCAAAAGCTCGGGTAAAGTATAATTTCCAAATCGTCTGACATACTTGGATAAGGGAATGAGAGCAAATAAACCAAATGACGCGCAAAACAAAAACCACAGTGCCGCCCAGCCCGTTTTCTGGCTCAGCTCAATGGTCCCCAGAATGGCCGATCCCCCAAGAATTGTGGCAAGCAAGCTCCCTGTAACAGGGATCAATCCTGCCTTTTTGCCGGCAACATAATAATCGGATGGTTTTTTTATTCCAAATGCAGAATGGACACCAATTCCGATGATGAAAACAAAATAAATAAGTATGGTATATTCGGTTTGCATAACTTAATTGATTGCAAATATCGCAAATTCTCTTTCAAATCCGTACATTCGTTAATCATGATAAAAACCACACAATGACGAAAACGGTTCATATGTTCGCCATAATCTTTCTATTTTTGGCGGCTTGTATCACGAAAGACAAAGTTATGCCACCGGTAGCAAATAAAGTTGCAAAAGAATTAACAGTACATGGTCACATGCGCGTCGACAATTATTATTGGATGAATGAGCGTGAAAATCCTGAAGTGATTGCTCATTTGGAAGCAGAGAATGCCTATAAAGATGAGGTGATGAAACACACAGAAGCACTTCAGGAGAGATTATTTGATGAAATTAAATCGAAAATCAGGCAGGAAGATGAGTCAGTGCCTTATAAAAGGAATGGTTATTTTTACTATTACAAACAACTTCCCGGAAAAGAATACAATGTAAGTTGTCGGAAAAAAGGATCGTTGGATGGTGAAGAAGAGCTTATTCTTGATGAAAATGTATTGGCAGAAGGACACGAATATTTTGCCGTTGGTGGAACCTCGGTAAGTCCTGATAATAAAATACTGGCTTATGGAGTTGATGTGGTGAGTCGCCGAAAATACACGATTCATTTTAAAAACCTGGAAACTGGCGAGCTGCTCAAAGATGAAATTCCTTTAACCACAGGAAGTACAGTTTGGGCAAACGACAATAAAACCGTTTATTATGTTTTAAAAGACGATGTTACCCTTCGTTCTGAAAAAATTATGAAGCACATACTGGGAACTCCGGTTGAAAATGATGTGGAAGTTTTTTATGAAGAAGATGAGACATTTTCAACTTTTATCTACAAAACAAAATCACAAAAATATTTGATTATTGGAAGCAGAAGTACCTTGACTTCTGAATTTCGTTTTCTTGACGCCGATGATCCGGAAGGTAAATTCCAGGTGATCCAACCACGTATTCGCAAATTGGAATATATAGTTGATCATTTTGATAAGGATTTTTATATCCGGACAAACCTCGATGCACAAAATTTCAGGTTAATGAAAACCCCGGTTTCTAAAACCGGTAAAGAAAACTGGACCGAAGTGATTCCGCACCGAAAAGACATTTTCCTCTCGGGATTTGACATCCTGAAGGATTACCTGGTGGTTTCGGAACGTAAGGAGGGTATCAGTCAGTTGCGTGTAATGCCGTGGAGAGGAGAACCGTATTATATCGGTTTTGAAGAGGAAGTCTATACTGTAAATCCGAATGTAAACCTGGAATTTGATACTGAAATCTTCCGTTTCAGTTATTCTTCAATGACAACTCCGAACTCGATTTTCGATTTTAATTTAAAAAGCCGGGAAAGGATTTTGCTGAAACAAGATGAAGTTTTGGGGGGATTTAACAAAGATGATTACGAAACAAAACGCATCTATGCCACTGCCGGAGATGGAACAAAAATTCCCATGTCGATAGTGTATAAAAAGGGAATGGAAAAGGATGGGAATAATCCAACCTTACTTTATGGCTACGGCTCATACGGAGCAACCATGGATCCCCGGTTTCGCTTGTCGATTCTGCCCTTGTTAGATAGAGGATTTGTATATGCTGTTGCACATATCCGTGGAAGCCAAATCAATGGGCGTGCCTGGTATGAAGATGGAAAGCTGCTGAAAAAGATGAACACTTTTACCGATTTTAATGATTGTGCTCAGTACTTAATTGATGAAAATTATAGCAATTCCGATAAATTGTTCGCCATGGGTGGTAGCGCCGGTGGCTTATTAATGGGTGCCTGTATCAATCTTCGGCCCGAATTGTACAAGGGCGTAATAGCGGCTGTACCTTTCGTGGATGTGGTCACAACCATGCTCGACGAAAGTATTCCATTAACCACCAGTGAATTCGATGAATGGGGAAATCCTAAAATTGAAATGTATTATCATTATATGCTGGCGTATTCACCCTACGACCAGGTAAAGGCAAAAGATTACCCAGCATTGCTGGTAACCACCGGATTGCACGACTCGCAGGTACAGTATTGGGAGCCGGCAAAATGGGTCGCCAAACTTCGCGAATTAAAAACGGATGATAACCCGTTAATCTTCCACATTAATATGGATTACGGACACGGAGGAGCCTCAGGACGTTTCCAGTGGATCAAAGAAACTGCACTGGAATATGCCTTCATTTTCGATCAAATTGGTATCGAATAAGGGGAATGGGCCAGGTGGAAAAAGTCTTTCTATTCTTCTTTGAAAAGCTTTTGTTCGTTGTGAACAGATTAAATTAAACTGAAAATTAAAATCTGTTGATAAATATCGTGCAAAAGAACAAAACTTTGTCTATTTTTGTCTTCGTCGTGTTCGTACACGGTGATTTTAAAATAAAACTAAATTCAATTAAATAATGAAAAAAATTCTTTCCTTTTTAATGCTTTTGGCATTGGTTACCAGTGGAGTAGCTTCTGCTCAGGATGGTTGGGTAAACCTGTTTAACGGTGAAAACCTTGATGGCTGGATTCAACGCAACGGCGAAGCGAAATACGAAGTTGTCGACGGCGTAATTGTTGGAACTACTGTTCTTAATACTCCAAATTCGTTTTTGTGCACCGAAAAAGATTACTCAGATTTTATATTTGAGGTAGAACTATGGGTAGAGCCTAATATGAACTCCGGAATACAGTTCAGAAGTTTAAGCAAGGCTGATCTTAGAAATGGCCGCGTGCATGGATACCAGTGTGAAGTTGATCCATCGGAACGTGCCTGGAGTGCCGGTATATACGATGAGGCTCGTCGTGGATGGTTGTATCCGCTGGATTTAAATCCGGAAGCCAGGTCGGCATTAAAAATGGGACAATGGAATAAATATCGTATCGAATGTATAGGAAACTCCTTACGTACATGGTTAAACGGTATTCCGGTAGCACATGTTATCGACGATATGACTTCGGAAGGTTTTATTGCTTTGCAGGTTCACGGTATCGGAAATAATAAAGAAAAAGAAGGCCAACAGATAAAGTGGCGAAACATTCGAATTAAAACAGAAAATCTGGTTCCTGCACTTTACGCCGACATTCATGTTGAAAATTTGGTGGCAAACGACCTTAGTGAAGTTGAAAAACGCCAGGGATTTAATTTATTGTTCGACGGCGAATCAACAAAATGCTGGAAAAGTGCAAAAACAGGTGAGTTTCCAACACAGGGCTGGGAGGCGAAAAACGGAGTTCTATCGGTGCTTTCCAGTGGTGGCGACAATAGCAAAAAAGGTGGTGATATCATTACTAAGAAAGAATTTGGATTTTTTGAGTTGAAATTCGATTTTATGTATACCGAAGGTGCTAACAGTGGTGTAAAATACGGAATTGGAAACAATGGGCCGGGTTTAGGTTTGGAATTTCAGATCCTGGATGATGATAAACACCCTGATGCAAAAGCCGGAGCGAGTGGAAATCGTACCATGTCATCGCTATACGATTTAATTCCTTCGAGCAAAGAAAATAGGTATTCGAAAGGTGCCAATGAATGGAATCGCGGACGAATTGTGGTTTATCCCTGCGGTACGGTACAACATTGGTTAAACGGACGTAAAGTAGTAGAATATACACGTGGCGACAATATCTATAAAGCACTGGTTGCCCGCAGTAAATATGCGAAATACGAAGGTTTCGGAATGGCTGAGAGGGGGCCGATTTTACTCCAGGATCACAACGATACCGTTCACTTTAGAAGTATAAAAATCAGAGAATTATAATACGATGACCAACCGACGAAATTTTTTAAAAACGGCTGGGTTGGGAGTTGCTGTAGCTGCTATCCCCGGAATATCCAAGGCTTCGGTTTCAATGGCTGAAGATCAATATGGGAAGTTTAATTTTGATTTTGGCGTGGCTTCCTATTCACTACGCAAATTTACCACCGAGGAGGCAATCGATATAACTTTACGGTGCGGCGTAAAACGCATGACATTAAAAAGTATGCATCTTCCTGTTGACTCGGGAAAGCAAACCATTAAAAATACAATCTCACTTGCCAAAAAGAAGGACGTAGATGTATATGGTGGCGGCGTTATTTATATGCGTACTAAAGAGCAGGTAGATGAGGCCTTTGAATACGCAAAGACTGCCGGAATGAAAATGATCGTAGGTGTGCCAAATCACGAACTTTTGGAATATGTGGAAGGCAAAGTAAAAGAATACGACATTAAATTAGCCATTCACAACCACGGTCCTGGTGATAAATTGTATCCAAGTGCAGAAAGTGCTTACGTGCGTATAAAGGACATGGATAAACGTATGGGATTGTGTATCGATATCGGTCATACAAAACGCATTAATCGAGACCCGGAACAGGATGTTAAAGATTTTTTTGATCGTGTTTTGGATATTCATATTAAAGATGTCACCAAAGCCGAAAAAGATGGCAGTACCTGTATAATTGGTCGTGGTGTTATCGATTTTCCTTCGTTTCTGAAAGCGATCATTAAACTGGAATACAAAGGAATCCTGGCATTGGAATACGAAGCTGATGGAGATGATCCGCTTCCGGGCATGATGGAGAGTTTTGGTTACGTAAAAGGAATTTTAGCTACAATGTAATTCAATTAAAACCTTAGATAATGACAAATAGAAGAGATTTTTTGAAAAAAGTTTCGGCCGGTGCGGCAGGCGTTGCAGTTGGTGGAACAGCCATGGGCATGTCGGCAAAAAGCTATGGTAAAATTATAGGGGCAAACGATCGGATCCACGTCGCGATTATGGGACTTGGACGTCGTTTGGGAGCCTACTACGAACCCATTGCCCGTAAGGAACACAATGTTGAACTGATGTATCTTTGCGATGTAATGAAAAGCCAGCGGGAGAAAGCAGCTGAGAAATTTTCGAAGCATATTGATTATAAGCCAAAGCTGGAAAACGATTTCCGAAAAATTATTGAGGATCCGAAGGTGGATGCAATGATTAATGCTACTCCGGATCACTGGCATGCTCCTGGTTCAATTCTGGCCATCAAAGGAGGGAAACACGTGTATGTTGAAAAGCCTTGTAGCCACAATATGAAAGAAAGCGAGTTACTTGTTGCCGCCGCAGAAAAGTACAATAAAGTAGTACAAATGGGTAACCAGCAACGTTCGTCGGGGCATACTCAGGAAATTATTAAAGCTATTCATAACGGGATTATTGGCACACCTTACAAAGCCATCGCTTTTTACACCAATAAGCGAGGTGAAGTTCCGGTTCAGAAAAAGGTTTCGGTTAGAGAAGGTTTAGACTGGGATCTTTTCCAGGGACCTGCTCCGAGACGTGAATACACGGAAGAGACCTGGGATTATAATTGGCACTGGTACGGCTGGGATTATGGAACCGCTGAAGCAGGAAACAATGCCACGCATGAGCTGGATGTGGCCCGTTGGGCACTGCAGGTGAATTACCCGATCCATTGCGATGTGGATGCCGGGAAACGACATTTTAAGAACGATGGCTGGGAAATGTATGATACCATGTATGCAACCTTTGAATTCGACAACGATACAACCATTAACTGGGACGGCAAAAGCCGTGGAGGTTATGATACCTATGGAGGTGGCCGTGGTACTATTATTCACGGCAGTGAAGGGGCCGTTTTTATTGACCGTGGCAAGTACATACTTTTCGATCGTGCAGGTAAAAAAATAAAAGATAATAAATCGGCATCGAATGAGGCAGGAACCGCACTTGGCGGCGGGGGAGATATGACAACAACCCACGTAGTTAACTGGTTTGATACCATTCGCGGAAAAGGTAAATTGAATTCTCACATTGCCGAAGGTGTAATTAGTCAGGCCATGGTACACTATTCAAACGTGGCATACCGTATTGGTCGTGGATTCGACATTTGTGATAAAACAGGTATCATGTTTGACCGTGACGCGATGAAACTGTGGAGTCGTGAATACGAACAGGGGTGGGAACCAACCTTGTAAATATAATTCTGATAATAAGTGAACGAAACAAAGACAGGGCAAGGCCCTGTCTTTACATTTATATTAAATCTAAACCATGAATAATAGTAGAAGAAAATTTCTGAAAAAATCGGCAACGGCCTTTGGCGCAATGACCATTGTCCCGGGGCATGTATTGTTTGCAAAGGATGAAATCAAAAACGCCGCAGGTGAAGTCATCCGTGCGCGTGTTGTGGCACCAAGCGATAAAGTTAATATGGCTTTTTGCGGTATTGGAAATCGCGGTGGGCAGATCTTAAAAGCGTTTAATAATACGGGGATGGTAAATACAACCGTTTTATGCGACGTAGATATGGGGGCCAAACATACCCTTCAAAATATGAATGCTTACCCAAAGGCGATTCAGCACAAAGATTTTAGGGTGGCCTTTGAGAAGTCCATTAAAGATTTTGATGCCGTTTCCATTGGAACACCCGATTTTTCGCATTTCCCAATTACTATTTTAGCGATGTCGCTGGGTAAGCATGTATATGTTGAAAAGCCATTGACACGTACGTTTAACGAGTCGGAACTACTGATTAAAGCAGCCAAAAAATACAAGGTGGCAACACAGATGGGTAACCAGGGACATTCTGAAGGAAACTATTTCCAGTTTAAAGCCTGGGTGGAAGCCGGTATCATTAAGGATGTAACAAAAATTACGGCCCATATGAACGGGCGACGTCGCTGGCATGGCTGGGATACCAGCATGAGTGAGTTCCCCGTTGATCCCAATATTCCTGAAACATTGGATTGGGATACCTGGTTGATGACTGCGAAGGAACATGGTTACCATAAAGATTTTATTAATGGACAGTGGCGTTGTTGGTATGAGCATGGCATGGGCGCACTGGGCGACTGGGGTGCACACATTATGGATACTGCACATGAATTCCTTGAATTGGGAATGCCTTATGAGGTGGATCCCATAAAAATTGAAGGACATAATAAATTGTTCTTCCCGCAGGCTTCAACCCTGGCATTTAAATTCCCGGAACGAAAAAAAATGCCGGCATGTACCATTACCTGGTACGATGGCATGGATAATATTCCACAGGTTCCCAAGGGATTTGGTAAGGTTGATGTTGATCCGGATATTCCACCGGCAAGCAACGGAGTTATGCAACCTGCAAAATTAGGCGCAGGTAAAGAAATTTATGGGAAAGATCTTACCTTTAAAGGAGGTTCGCATGGAAGTACCTTGACAATTATTCCGGAAGAAGCCGCAAAAGATATGGCTTCGAAACTTCCAGAAGTTCCTGAAAGTCCATCGAATCACTTCGAAAACTTTGTAAAGGCGGCAAAGGGAGAAGAGAAAACACGTTCTCCTTTCGAAATTTCAGCGCCATTAAGCCAGGTTTTTTGCCTGGGAACGATTGCCCAGCGTTTGAATACGAAAATTGAATTCGACCGTAAAAAGAAACAAATTACAAACAGCAAAGCAGCCAACGATCTGTTGGTTGGAACTCCACCACGTAAAGGTTGGGAAGAGTTCTATAAGTTGTAGGGATTTTACTTAATGGTAAGTGGCTAAATCCTGCAATTCATTGCGGATGTTTAGTTTAATAGAGCAAAGAGCAAGGAACAAAGAGCAAAGACGCAGTGTTCAGTGATCAGTGATCAGTGTTCAATTTTGTTGTCTTTGTTCTCATTATTATTTGGTCTTTTTCTTGACAACTTGAGAACCTGACAACGCGAACGCAGTGAGTGGAGAACGTCTTTGTGGTTGTCGCTGTTGTCACCCTGAGCGGAGTAGAAGGGTGTTTTCGGATTAATCAATAGACAATAATCATTAATCAATTCCTTGTTGCCGTGACTGTTCCTTTCCGCTTTCCCCGTAGGCACCGAAGGTATCCTTCAAAGGAGTCCTCCATCGGAATCCCCTTGGGGGCTATAGGGCCTATTGCGAGCTTTGAGCTTCTTCAAGTTGTCACTTGTCAAATTGGGGAGAGGTATTAATCATTCGGAATGAGAATAGATAAATTATGATTCTTCTGAGAAATAACATGAAAAGAATACAAAGCTCCCTGGTTCCTATTATCAGGGAGTTTTTTACTTTTACCGGGGAATAAAAGATCAATTTATACGTATGCCGGAACCTATAATATATAGCGATGCTTTCCCAGCCATGGGCACCACGTGCGATGTTGTGCTGCCCAATGTGGAGGAAGAATTTGCCAGGCAGGTTTTTCAGCGGGTAAAATCCGAAGTGCTGAAATTGGAAGAGTTGCTCGATGGTTCCATTCCTCATTCTCCTTTGGCTGTATTAAATGGTGCCAAATGCAATGAGTGGATTGAAGTGCCCGATGAACTTTGGCAATATTTGTGCCTGTGTTACGATTTTTATCAAATCAGCAGTGGTGCCTTTGATATCACCATTGCACCTTTGGTTGCACTTTGGAGGGGAACAGAAAAACCTTCGGAGAAGGAGGTGGGAAATGCCCAAAGGAATTGTGGCTTTGATAAAATTGAGATGGATTATGAGCATCAAAAAATAAAGTTTCAACAAAAAGGGACACAATTCGATTTTGGAGCGATTCAAAAAGGTTTTGCTCTTGATGCCATAAAACCAATCTTGCTTGACCTTGGAATAGAAAGTGCCATCGTCAGTTTTGCAGAGGAAGTGGTTTTAGCCTTGGGAAGTCATTCAAATGGGGAATTATGGCCGCTGGGCATTAGAAATCAGAAAAATCCCATGGAATTTGTTCATGTTTTTGAAATCGAAAACCAGGTGCTAACCAGTGTGGTTGTTAATGATTGGATGACAGATGGAGTTGTGAAAAATTACACAATTAGCCCGGAAACAGGATATCCCATAAGCCAGGAGAAAACAGTTTCTGTAACATCCCAATCAGCAGCCATTGGTGGATTTATTGCAAGATCTTGGTTGATTTTGCCTGAAAACGACAAAGCAATTCTCGCAGAGAATATGGAAAACCTGGAAATCCTGGAAGTTGATTATTGGGATGACAATGTAAAAACCCGGCTGTCGATATTAAGTAAGGAGGAATGAATGCCACATCATTGAGGGATGGAATTTATAAGAACAAAGAACAAAGAACAAAGAGCAAAGAATAAAGACGGAAGGATGATCGGATCTTCAGATTTTTAGACAACAATGACAACGACAGGAATTGATTAATGACTGAAGTTTCGCGCTTAATTTATTTTGTTGTTCCATAGTCGTTTTATGAAGCTCAGCTGCTGCACGATTATATCGCGTGGGGCAGGATTATATTGTACGGAATTATTATTATGAATTTAAATCAGTGAGACTATGATTTTGTTTTTCAAAATCATTTAGCCGAACTGATCCCGATCCTTCGACTGACGGAGAGGGATCTCGTGGGTTATATTCCCCGCATCTTGATGCGATAAAAAAAATCAAGATACGATTGAGATACCTCGTCAGCTTGCTGCGAGGAGTTTCATTAATCTCACACGATGCAATTGCGCGGGAGCATGGGATCAGTTCTATTGAGGAAAACCTTTGTGAAACTCCGTGCTTCTTTGCGTAACTTTGTGTTATAACTTTTTATAATAATCTCAGTATCTTAGCGCCTTGGCGGTGGGAAATATGGCAGTTTTAAATTGCGATAATGCATTGAAGATGAAAGCTTAATTTCGAATGTATTCTGATGAAACGACCATGATCCGCCGGCTGGAGGAACACGAAGACATATTATTAAAATCATGGGAGTTCCATCTTATACCTTTAAAACAAACAATTTTGATAAGATGAAAAAACTTATAATTTTTGGATTTCTATTTTGTTGTTTGCTTACCGCGAATGCACAGCTTAGCATGCAAAAGGCTGATGACGGAATTATCATTGTGGATGGTAAAGATAAAGTTCTGAAGTTTCAGGTAGAGCCAAAAAACAAAGATGGAAGGTTCTCGCGCTGCAATTACATCCATCCTCTGTGGGGTTTGGACGGGCAAATTCTTACGGAAGACTTTCCTGGCGACCACCTTCACCACCGGGGGGTGTTTTGGACCTGGCACCAGGTATGGATTGGAGATGAAAGAATTGGTGATCCCTGGGAAATTAAAGATTTTGAGCAGGAAGTTTTGGAACAGGTGTTTATGAAAAATCCGGGTGGCGAAGTTCTGATAAAAACGGAAGTGGATTGGAAATCGGAGAAATGGAAAAAGGCAGGAAAGAAAGTGCCTTATCTGAAAGAGCATACGAATATTGTGGTTTATCCCAAAAATGCGAATTACCGCAAAATTGATTTTGAAATTAGCCTTTTGGCCCTGGAGAAAGGTTTGACAATTGGAGGATCGGAAGATGATAAAGGTTACAGTGGTTTTTCTGTGCGTATGTTGCTGCCTAAAGATATTGCCTTTGAAGGATTTGCAGGAGAGATAGTTCCGCAGAGAACCGCAGTAATATCTGAAGGGTATGTGAATATATCAGGTAGCGTTGGTCTGCGTGGAAGTAAGGGGGGGGTTGTAATGGTCGATAATCCCGAAAACCCTGGTTATCCGCAACCCTGGATTCTACGGGCAAAAGACAGTATGCAAAATGCAGCATTTCCTGGGAACAGGAGGATTGAAATATCAGCTTCAGATCCCCTGGTTTTAAAATATTCATTGGTGGTGTATACCGGAAAATTAACCGCAAAAAAAATAGAAAAAATTTGTGGTTTATAACAAGAATGATAAAGGGCGGGCTGGTCGCAAAAATTCGTTTTAACATGGTAAATATTGTACCAGCTTTTTGACTGAAAAATTAATAATAAACATAGGATAAAAATTATCTTTATAGTTCTTAAATCAACTGAAAATGAATTCAAATAGAAGAGATTTTATTAAACATTCAGCAATGGCTGCAGCCGCAGTAGGGGCGGCTCCATCAATTCTGAATGCCTGTGCATCACCGGCCGAAAAGGTGAATGTTGCATTAATTGGATGCCGATCCATGGGATTTAATAACCTGAAGAGTTTCTTGCGCAAAGAAAATAATGTAGAATGTGTTGCCTTATGTGATGTGGATAGTCAGGTTTTGGACCAAAAGGCAGCTGAAGTTGAAAAAATAACGGGAAGCCGTCCGAAAACCCATAAAGATTACAGGCATGTATTGGACGATAACGATGTTCATGCCGTGATCATTGGTACTCCCGACCATTGGCATGCCATTATCATGATGAGCGCCCTGGAGGCAGGAAAACACGTTTACGTTGAAAAACCCATGGGCCATAGCATTGAAGAATGTAATGCCATGGTTGCTATGCAGGAAAAATATCCCGATTTATTTTGCCAGGTAGGAATGTGGCAGCGTAGCTCGAAACATTGGTTCGAAGCTTCGGAGATTGTTAAGTCAGGCATGCTGGGTGATGTACATTTGGTAAAAGCATGGATTTACAAAGGCTATGATAATCCTTACCCGCTTATGCCCGATGAAGATTCTGCACCCGGTTATGTGGATTACGACATGTGGTTGGGGCCCGCACCCAAAAGACCGTTTAACCTGAATCGCTTTCATTACAATCATCGCTGGTGGTATGATTATGCCGGGGGTGCCATGACCGATTGGGGAGTTCACTTACTCGACTTTGCCATGTATGCCATGGATGCAGGTATGCCGGAGTCAATTTCACCAGGAGGTGGTATTTTTTACCACGAGGAAGGAGCAATCGAAACACCGGATATTCAACAAGCCTTATACAAATACCCAAAGCATATAATGATGTGGGAATGTGGTTTAAATCCCGGGATTGGGCCCTATCAGCGTGCTCATGGCGTAGCATTTGTCGGTCAGAAAGGTACGTTGGTGGTTTCACGTGGCGGTTATGAAATTATACCTGACAGAATAGGCAAAGGCCCGGCCTTTGAGGGAAAAAAGCAAAAGGAATATGGCGATGGCCTCGACCAGCACGTTGAAAACATGCTTTCATGTATTCGACAGGGTGGAAGCCTAAATGCACCGGTTGAAGTGGGAGCAAAAGTAGCGATCGTTTCTGAAATGGGTAATATGGCTTATCGTGCCAATCAACGACTGCATTGGAACGACTCAACTCAATCGTTTAATGAGGATATTGGTAACCAACTTTCGAAAGTGAGCTACCGGGGACAGTGGCAACTACCAAAAGTTTAGCTGAGATGATAAGCTGAGTTTATTCCTGAACCCTGTTTTTAAAGGTTTAAATGGTATAATTTGGATTCACTCAGGGTAGTATCGATTAATATGAAAATCATAATCGCACCCGACAAGTTTAAAGGTTCGTTAACCGGGATAGAATTCTGCAATGCTGTTGAGCAGGGCATTAGAAAACGGATAAGCGAGGTGGAAATTCTTAAACTACCTTTGGCCGATGGAGGAGATGGTACTGTTGAAGCCCTGCAGTTTTATACAAAGGGTGAGTATGTTTCTGTACAGGTAAAAGATCCGCTTTATCGGGAGATAACAGCTAAGTACCTGTTTTCTCCTGAACAAAAAATAGCCTTTATTGAAATGGCAGAGGCCTCGGGAATTCGATTGCTGAAAAAGGGAGAGTTGAATCCTTTGCAAACATCAACTTTCGGAACAGGCGAGTTAATTAGAGATGCCATTGGCAAGGGAGCAAAACACATTATTCTTGGAATTGGCGGAAGCTCAACCAACGATGCAGGTATGGGAATGGCACGTGCACTTGGTTTCCGGTTTTTTGACCGGGAAGAAAATGAGTTGCAAGGTACTGGCGGCGACCTTAACGCACTGTATTCAATCGACAGTACCAAGGTCATTGAAGAACTCAGCAGAGTTAGGTTTGAAGTGGCCTGCGATGTGGATAATTTATTGTTTGGACCAATGGGTGCAGCTTTCATCTATTCACCTCAGAAAGGAGCAAGCCCGGAAGTGGCAGATGAACTGGATATTGGCCTGAAAAACTTCAATGCTGTGGTAAGAAGGCAATATGGTAAAGATTTACAAAGTATGCCGGGAGCCGGAGCTGCCGGTGGAATGGGAGCTGGTTGTGTGCTTTTTCTGAGTGCACGCTTAAAATCGGGAACACGTTTAATGAAGGAGATTGCCTGCTATGACGCACAGGCAAAAGATGCCGATTGGATTATAACCGGCGAAGGAAAATTAGATCAACAAACGTTTTCCGGGAAGGTAATTCAGGGAATCCTGGAATCGTGCACCAATCAGAAATTAGCCGTCTTCTGCGGCATTAACGAGTTAGACAAAAATCAGTTAAAGGAAAGGAATATCGACTTCCTGGCTGAAATCATGAGTCAGGCAGCTGACCTTGAGGACTCTGTGAAAAATGCTGCAATATATCTTGAAAATGCTGCAGAATATTTTGCAGAAACAAGACTTTGAATTATAGGTGAATGCATGTGGCCAAATGGGAAAAAAGGAAACGAAGATGATTATTCCTTAGTTGATGGGCCTGCTGTCATACCGATTCAGAGGCTTTGTGTGAATATTTATGTGTGATAAAATAAAGATTGTCAGTTAAAACTAAATATAGCCAGATGAAGCAACTATTACTATCATTACTGCTACTAATATCATTTTGTTGCTGCAAGAATGAAAAATCGGAATCTAATCAAACTCCAAACGTTATCCTGATTTATGCCGATGACCTGGGACGGGGCCTTTTGGGCTACGAAGGGCAACAAATCATTAAAACTCCCAATATCGATAAATTGGCTGAAAAAGGTGTACGATTTGAAAACGCATACGGATGTCATTATTGTGCACCGGCACGGGCCAGCCTTTTAAGTGGCTACCATGATTGCCGAACCGACAAATGGCAAATTGCCAGTGGAGGAGAATTTTTGAGGATGCCTGATGGTATTTCTACCGATGAGGTACAGAAAAGATTAAACAAGCATTTTGCGTCAACTCCCGAAGATGAAGTTTTCCTGGCAGAGGTCTTTCAAAAGGCAGGCTATAAAACCGGAGAAATTGGCAAACTGGACTGGGGATTTTCAACCACTCATGAACGTTTGAAACGCCATGGTTGGGATTATTATTACGGCTACTACGACCACCAGCGATGCCACGGTTTTTATCCTCCCTTTCTTTTTGAAAACGGAGAAAAGGTGAATATACAGGGTAATTCACACGAAGATTGTAGTAAGGAAAGCGAACGTGACGAAAACGGTGGTTACGAAAAACGCTGGAACATGGAAGGGAAAGTTCAATACTCACAAAACCTCTTCCTTGATAAAATACTGGAGTTTATTCGAACGAACAAAGACGAAAAATTCTTTCTTTATCATCCCACACAACTTCCTCATGGACCTGTTTCAGTGCCGGAAATTCACCCCGAGCTCATTGATAATCCGAATTTAACAGAACTGGAGAAAGCCTACGCCACCATGGTGAAAATATTGGATGACCATGTTGGTAGTATTGTGGAGGAACTTAAGAAACAGGGAATTTACGAACGTACTTTAATCGTTTTCACAGCCGATAACGGCCACGAGATTTATTATCCGAGCCCCGGAAAACTTGCCAAGCCAGTGAAAAATATCCTCACCGGTGAAAAGTTCGACAACCTAACAACAAAATACTACAGCCATCTTGCTGTTGATATTTTTAACGGTAACGACGGTATGGCGGGATTAAAGCGTGACAACTGGGAAGGTGGAGTCCGTGTTCCTTTAATTTATCACTGGCCGGGAAAAATAAAGGGTGGTATAGTGCTCGATCGAATGGTAGCGAATTACGATTTGCTATCTACCTTTTCCGACATGCTTGATGTTGAAACACCACCCGGGAAAGATGGAATTTCATATTGGCCGGCACTTTTCGGAAATACTGCGACAGCGCATAATTATGTGGTCTTCAACTCTACCCTTGGACCTGCCCTGGTTGCTTCCGATGGATGGAAAATACGTTACCAGAAAACGGCTGAAGTATACCAGCTTTACTATTTACCCGATGATTATACCGAAAGCAATAATCTCGCAGTAAAGCACCCCGAAAAGCTCGAACATTTAAAACAGCTCTTAATGAACGAGTGCGACGGAGAAGCTGCTCCTGCAGAACCACGTTTACCCCGATTGAGTTATGATTAAGGGGGGCCGTGTTGACAGGATTACCGGATTACTAGATTACTGGATGTCTCAATCCTCGATTAATCAATAGTCAATAATAATTAATCAATTCCAGGTTGTTGTCATTGTTGTTCGGCTGTCACCCTGAAGCGGAGTCGAAGGGTGTTTTCGGGATTTTCAGATTAATCATCAATCATTAATCTTGTCATTGTTGTCTGAAGATCTGAAGATCCGAAAATCTGAAAATCCAGTAATCCTGACTTAATTTTATTTGCAAAAATGAACCACTTTCAAAATAAACACTATTTTTAGCAATCTAAACCATAATTTACCACAATGCAATAGATTCTGTTTATTCTGGCAGCCATGGTGCTGTTTGCTTTTCATACTGAAGCAAAAAAAATTAAAGTATTAATTGTTGATGGGCAAAACAACCATGCCGTATGGCCTAAATCGACAATAATGATGAAACAGTACCTCGAAGAAACAGGTATGTTTAAGGTTGATATTGCACGCACAAAGTACACCTGGAAAGCCGGTCGTGAAGCCGATTGGTTAGCCTTGGCAGGTATTGGTGAAACTGAAGATCTGAAGGAACCTAAAACCGATCCGGATTTTGCTCCAAAATTTAAAAAGTACGATGTTGTTGTAAATAATTTTGGGTGGAAGGCGGCTCCCTGGCCGGAAACGACACAGAAAGCATTTGAAGAATATATGGCCAGCGGTGGGGGATTGGTGATCATCCATGCTGCCGATAACTCATGGGGAGAGTGGGAAGAATACAATAAAATGATTGGCCTTGGTGGTTGGGGCGACCGCGATGAAAAACACGGTCCCTATGTCTACTACACTAACGAAGGTGAACTGGTACGCGACAATTCGCCGGGGAAAGCTGGTACTCATGGTGCACAAGCTGAAATTAAAATGGTGACACGTGTGGCAGACCACCCGATAACCAGGGGTATACCGACAAATTGGTTAAGTGGGAAAGATGAATGTTATGCAAAGCTTCGCGGACCGGCAGAGAATATGACCATACTGGTAACCGGAAAGGACCAGACAGAAAAAGCGCCTACCGATCGGCATGAACCGATGTTAATGGTTTTGGATTATGGTAAAGGAAGGGTTTTTCACGATGCATTGGGCCATGACGATTATTCCTATGAAAATATAGGTTTTATTAATACTTTTTTGCGTGGTACCGAATGGGCGGCTACAGGGAAAGTAAGCATTCCGGTTGCTAGTGATTTTCCAAATGCGAGCGAAGCAAAAAGCAGAAAATTTGAACTGAAAAAATAAAAGACTTCCAATACCAAATAAAGGATATAAGGGTAGGGGATTTGTATCTAAGATGTGAATCCCCTATTTTTACACATAAGTTCCTGGAAGATCACTATTTGCTGTGAAAATGATATTCATGGAATTATAGCGCTAAATTTAAATCGATAAAAATGGAACGCAGGAAGTTTTTAAAGAGAACGGGAGGATTAATTGGCGGCATTGCAATTGGTACTCAGTCATATGCCGATAAATCAAACAAGGACTTAAACGAGCTGATTCCGGTACCGGGTAAAGTGCCAAGGCGTAAAATTTTAAGCAGTGGTGCTGAGGTGTCAATAATCGGATTTCCGGGGAATGCCTTACGGCACTATACCCAGGAAGAAACAAACGAAGGAGTAAGGTGGGCTGTTGAAAATGGATTAAATCTTTTTGATGTGGCGCCGGCCTACGGAAAAGACGGGGAATGTGAAATTAAATTGGGAATTGCTCTTCAGCAACATCAAAGGGAAAAAATATTTTTAGCCTGTAAAACCGGACGCCGGGATGAAAAAGGGGCCCGGGAGGAGTTGGAAAGATCGTTGGAACGACTGAAAACCGATCATTTCGACCTCTATCAAATGCATTATTTACGTACTTTGGGTGAAGTGGAAGAAGCTTTCGGACCGAACGGATGTATGAAGACGATACTGGAGGCTAAAAAAGAAGGGAAAATAAAACACATCGGGTTCTCGGCACATACCAGTTTATCGGCATTGGCCGCCCTGGATAAATTTAAATTCGATACGGTTATGTTTCCCATTAATTATATCGAGCATTTTAGTTTTGCCTTTGGGCAGGCTGTTCTTGAAAAGGCAAAAAACAAAGGTGTTTCTGTGCTTGCAATAAAATCTACTTCGGGGGGAGGATGGTTAAAAGATGATCCCCAGGAAAAAAGAGACTGGTGGTATAAAGTTGTAAATGATCCACAGAATCTGAGTATGGCACTGCGGTTTGCGCTCTCGCAACATAATGTTGTGGCTGCGGTTCCCGCATCATTCATTCCTCATTTCAAGGCATCGGTTGATGCTGCTAAATTATACGAATCCATTACAAAAAAAGAGATGGAACAGTTGCACCGTTTGGCGCGAGAAGGGCAGTCATTGTTTCTTCAGAGGCAGGAAAAAGGATTAACCAGTTTTAACGGGGATATTCGTTTCGACGGAGAGGTGATGTGTTAATAAAGAAGCCCGAAGCTCTTCCGAAGGAAAATCTTTCTAAGGAATCCACCAAAGGTATCCCTTCGGGGCCTGTGGGGCCTTCGAGGAAAGCTCGAAGCTCGAAGCTCAAAGAAAGAACGCTTTGAGTAGCGCCTGGTGCTATCAAGGGTGAGATCGCCTTGTCCGGCTACTGACGGATTGCGAAGTCGTACACTAAAGAATCTTTGGTGCATTTAACCGCAGAGAGCGCAGAGAAAACACAGAGTTGCGCAGAGGAGAAGAGCGCCAGGGGTGAGAATTGCCCACTCACTGCGTTCGCGTTGTCAAGGTTGTCAAGTTGTCATTCTACGAATATTAGAGTATCAGAGTTTTAGAATATTAGAGTCTTAGAATATTTTACTAAAGCCATTAATCATTAATCAATTGCATGTTGTCTCCGGTCTTCGTTCTTCCTTTGAGCTTCGAACTTTCAGCTTTGAGCTTCTTCGGCCTTCTAACATTCTGACATTCTAATATTCAGTTGTCCAGCAATCTGAATATCCGAAAATCCAGATATCCTGTTTCCTGAACACTGAACCAGACCTATACCCGTTTTCCTGCAGAGCCTGTTGGATCGGGGAAAAGTTCAAAGGTTTGTTTTGGCCGCAAACCGGGTTCTTTCCGATGCGAAACGTAGATGATTGCAGTTTGTCCCTCTGCAGCAATTTTGTTGATTAAAGCACTAAGCAGAGATGCATTGTAATCATCTAAGCCGTGCGACGGTTCATCTAATATCAATAGCGGTGGATGTTTAATCATGGCGCGGGCAATTAAAACCATACATTGCTGTCCTTCGTTTAATGTAGAAAAACGGGTATGTATCAAATTTTCCAGTCCAATCAGTTTTACCCATTGCCTGGCAGCTCCCTTTTGCATTTCTGTCGGCTTTTTATATAATCCAATGGAATCAACCAATCCTGATATGACCATTTTCTCCACCGTATTCCATCCTCTGAATAGGGTGGTCATAGCCGGTGTAACATAACCAATCTTCTTTTTGATGTCCCAGATGCTTTCTCCGCTTCCTCTTTTATTGCCAAATAAAGTTACATCCTGGCCATACGCTTTGGGATTATCACCGGTTATCATGCTTAGTAAGGTCGTTTTTCCTGAGCCGTTCGGACCTTTCAGCTGCCAGAAATCACCTGCTTTAATTGTCCAGCTTATGTTCTTTAAAACAGGCTTGCTGCCATAGTTCACACAAACATTTTTAAAGGCAATTAAAGGATTTTCCGTTGCGGGAATTTCTTCCAGGGGAGGGGGAAGAGCTTCTTTCAGTTCCACCGAGTTTTCTTTCTCAAAAAGATTATAATAGTCCTGGATAGCACCTGAATAGCATATTTCATTGTCTTCGATTCGAAGGGCATTTTTAATGAATGGCAATCTGCTATCCTTACGTTTTATAAACTGAATGATTGGAAGTATTTCAGAAAGTTTGTTTAACCGATCCGAGAGTTTTTTTTTTGATGGCAGATCCAACATATCAAATACATTGTCGAAGACCAGGAAATCAGGTTTTGTCGACAATAAATAATTCAATAAGGCCTTGCGTTGTTCGCCACTGGAAAATGTTCGAATGCTGCGTTGTTCTGCTGCCGAGAGGCTGTAATCATCATGAATTGCTTCTTCTTTTATGAACTTTTCAAGTGTTAGTGTCGAAAACAAAACCCCCTTCTTGTTTTTTATTTCCCGTAGGATCTCCGGAACCTCACCATTTAAAAGATTCTGAATAAAATCGGATTTCATAGAAAGATCCGGTGCAAAAATCGCCCAGTGGTTTATTGTTTTCATTTTGAGAAAATAACAAAAAGTCCCGATAAATTACCGGGACTTTTGAATATTATTTAAGAATACTTATTTCTTTTTTTGAGCTTCGCGCATGGGATTTGACCCACCCGAATAATTGCGGCCATAACGCGATTTGTACAACTGGAAGCGGCTTGGTTCCTGTTTACTCGGCCAGTAGTTGTTGTTGTAATCGCAATCTGCCGTTTCGTAAAGCGGATCCAAAGTGATCTGTTTGACCTCTTTTGCGAACATAAATACCTTCGAAACCTCTTCGTTGTTTCTTCTCCAGATTTCAGCAGGTATGCGCTGAATCTCTTCGCTACCATCCACAAATTCGAATTTTATAATTAAAGGCATTACCAAGCCACCAACATTTTTAAAGTCAAGCTGGTAAAAGTTATAGTTACCGCCCAAAAGATCTTTTTCTTCTTCCGACAACGAAGCTAAAAACTTATTGTACTGTATTTTTTCATCTTCCGTAACTGCGTATTTGTCGTAATTGGTATAAAAGTCGGCTGCTTCCGGATTTTGAGCCAAATAAGTTTCGTTGGCAAATTCCCTGTCGCGGATGTCGATAAGGGTTTGAGTATTTTCAATTTTCTTTTTTAATGGTTTTTCAATCTCCGGATTTTTCGTGTCTGGCTGATACCATTTTACTTTGTCAACTGCGATATCGCAGTGATCGGTGGTAAAGAACCAACCGCGCCAAAACCAATCCAAGTCCACTCCTGATGCATCTTCCATGGTGCGAAAAAAATCAGCCGGAGTAGGGTGTTTGAATTTCCAGCGTTGCGCGTATTCCTTGTAGGCAAAATCGAAAAGTTCTCTTCCCATAACTGTCTCACGTAAAATATTTAAGGCAACAGTTGGCTTGGCGTAGGCATTGCTTCCCAGGTTCCAAACCGATTCGGCGTTAGTCATAACAGGAGAAATGAATTTCTTGTCGCCACTCATATAAGGCACTATGCTGGCCGGCTTACCTCTGGAGTTTGGGTAGTTGGGTTCCCATTCCTGCTGGGCCATAAACTGAGTAAAGGTATTTAATCCTTCGTCCATCCATGTCCACTGGCGTTCGTCGGAGTTTACGATCATTGGGAAAAAATTATGCCCTACCTCGTGTGTAATTACTCCAATCATGCCGTATTTTGTTCTCTCGCTGTAAGTGCCATCTTTTTCCGGACGTCCACCATTAAAGCAAATCATGGGATATTCCATTCCAATCCGATTGGTGTGTACTGAAATAGCCACAGGATACGGATAATCGAAAGTGTGTTTTGAATACGACTTTAGGGTGTGTGCAACCACTCGTGTTGAATACTGCTCCCATAATGGATTGCCTTCCTTGGGGTAATACGACATGGCAAGCGAAGTGTGCTCTCCAAACTGAACAGCCATGGCGTCCCATATAAATTTACGCGAGCTGGCAAAGGCAAAATCGCGTACATTTTCAGCTTTAAATATCCATGTTTTTTCTTTATCCGATTTGCTTTTTTCAGCTTCTTCTGCCTCTTTTTGCGAAACAATAACTACCGGAGCTTTCGTTTCCTTTTTTGCCTTCTCGAAACGTTTTATCTGCTCGGAAGTCAGAACATCTTTAGCGTTCTGCAACTCTCCCGTTGCTCCAACAATGTGGTCGGCAGGTACGGTTAGGCTTACTTCAAAATCACCAAAGGGTAAGGTAAACTCACCAGCTCCCAGGAATTGCTTATGCTGCCAGCCTTCCACCTCATTGTAAACTGCCATTCGCGGGTAAAACTGAGCAATTGTGTACAGGTAGTTGTCTTCTTTTTCAAAATATTCGTAGCCTGAACGACCACCGTCTTTCATGCGGTCGTTAATTTTGTACCACCAATTTACTGAGAATGAAAATGATTCCCCGGATTGTAAAGGTTTGGGCAAATCAATGCGCATCATCGTCTTATTTACGGTGGCCGGCAAATCGTTTCCTTTGCTATCCCGAACATAGTCAAGTTTAAATCCGCCGTCGAAATCGTACATCAGTCTTTTTAATTGTGAAAACGAAACACGTTCCTGCAAACCCATGCTACTGATTTTACGCGTGTCGGAATCTTGGGCACGCATGTTTTGGTCGAGCTGCAACCATAAATATTTTAGTACATCGGGAGATTGATTGAAATAGGTGATGGTTTCAACACCATAAATACGTTGATTTTGATCGTCGAGCTTAATGTCAATCTTATAATCGGCTTTTTGTTGCCAGTATTTATGCCCTGGAGCTCCTGAAGCGGTGCGGTAAACATTGGGAGTGGCAAGCTCTTGTTTTAACTGCCGGAATTTGTTTAAGTTAATGTTTTCCTGTGCAGATAAATTCAAAAAAGCCGTGGCTAAAAAGATAAAAAACAAACTAATTTTCTTCATTCTGAATTCAATTATCGGGTTTTTATGCCAAATTGAAATGGCATCTCAAAAATAACAATACTATTTACTTTATGTTCTTTGGGCAAAAATTATTTTCTAGTTAGTGGTTAAAACCCTGCAATTTCATTGCAGCTACTTAAGTTTTTATAAATTTTCACTAGTATCCGACTAAATGGATCTTATAAAAAAGATTCTTCACTCCATTACATTTCGTTGACAATCAGTTAGCTTAGAAAAGGCTTCTGGTACCGAACAATTCAGCGCTTCGAATCTAAAACGAGGCTATAATCCAAGCTGCCCAAAGTAGCAAGGGATTTGCAAAGGTTACGAAACCAAACTTTACAGGTCAACCGTTAAATAAACGGGACGTCTTGCTGTAACCGACAGGAAAGAAGGCAGCTGATATGCCTGATATCCCCTACAGCGGGGATTTAAAATAACTTCTTTCCGCTTTCCAGCAACAAGATCAGCGAAATACCAAAAGCAGCGCCGGATACGAAGATACGCCAGAAATCGTGCCGGACTCTAAACAAGTTGACTGTCATAATTAATACAAGAAAATAAATCCCCAGTACGACGATCTGTCCAAGTTCAAGACCAAGGTTAAAAGCCAGAAGTGGAGTGAGAATATTTGATTCGCGACCCAGTAATTCTTTTAAATAGTTGGAAAAGCCCATTCCGTGAATTAGACCAAAGAAAAGAGTTAATCCATAAACGAAACGATTATTGCCGGATTTCAGAGGTAAGACGTTTGTTAGTGCAGTAAAGAAAATTGTGGCAGGTATGAGAAATTCAATGATGTTTGAAGAAATGGTAATTATTTTAAGGGTAGAGAGTGCAAGGGTAAGCGTGTGCCCAATGGTAAATGCAGTAATAAGGATCAGCACCTTGCTGAGCTGTTTTAAATTGTAAGCGGCACAAAGTACCAAAACAAAAATAATGTGATCGTAGCCATTAATGTCAATAATATGTTGAAACCCCAATTTTAGGTAAGTTTCGAATAAGCTCATATTTTTTTACTTTAGTGCCTGTATTTGAAGTATAAAACGACCATGACACCCGATAGACGACAGACATGGGAGTTCCCGCGCAGCCCCCATGGGGCCATTGGCGCATCTTATTCCTTTAAAAGACAAGCAATTTTAATGCGATGAAACGAGCATAAATTTAAAGATACTTAAATACACAAACAAGCATATTAAAATTTTTGCGAGATACATCGAATGCAACTTAAATAAACAATTTTAATGCGATGAAAATAGAAAAAAAATATTTTATTCTGATGCTGTTATTAGTGATGGGGGTGAATTTTGTTAAAGCACACCCTTTTTATGTGAGTATTTGCCAGTTAAATTATAATGAGCAAACAAATTCGCTGGAAATTTCGGTAAAAACTTTTTCCGACGATTTATTGCTGGCACTTGAGAATGCAGGAAGAACAAAAATATTCCTTGGAGAGGACAAGGAGGATCCGAAAACAGATGAATATATTTTCAACTATTTTAAAACGCGACTAAACTTTGTGGTAAATCACGAAAAGTCAGCACTAAACTTTGTAGGCAGGGAAATTGAAGCAGATGTGGTTTGGACCTATATGGAAATTGTAAATGTCAACGACCTGAAGAGTATTGAAGTGCAATGTAGCTTGTTGACGGAAGTTTTAGAGGATCAGAGCAACATAATACAGGTAAATAAGAATGGCACCATTAAAAATTTACTATTGAACAGAAATAAGACAAGGGGTATGCTCGAATTTTAATCAAAAGAATTCGTCGTGGCTCTGCCACGGGGATAGTCAACTTTAAGAATTTTCTTTATTTCTGTTTTTGATTTGTTCGTTCGTGAATTAAATTAAAAATTATATTTGCAACAGCTTAAATTCTATCATGAATCTTGTCGCAATAATCGGAGCCTTTATAATAACCCTCTCTTTGCTTTCCTATGGTATCGGAAGTATTTCCATAAGTCGGTTTAAAA
This sequence comes from Draconibacterium sp., assembly GCA_041546215.1. Taxonomy (GTDB): domain Bacteria; phylum Bacteroidota; class Bacteroidia; order Bacteroidales; family Prolixibacteraceae; genus Draconibacterium. The sequence continues at coordinate 38,275 of JBFEWU010000010.1, forward strand.
TTGTGAGTATTATGGTCCTCCTGTTTTTGAGCCTTGGTATAATTTTCGATGTTAGCGCCATTGTATTAATGATCATTGGATCGAGTGGTACGCCATTTACATTTCATGGTTTTGTGGGGTATTTGGCATTTTTTGTGATGTTGATTGATACCCTATGGGCCTGGCGAATATTTTTTAAAAGTGGTCTGGATGCGAAAATCAGTGATAGATATTTGATGTATTCACGATACGCATATTTGGTATGGGTATTGGGATACTTAACCGGAAGTTTAATGATACTTTGGAGGTAAGTTATGAGTAGCGATTGGAAAGACAGGCTTGGGATGGTTTATTCTACGAATCCCGATTTTAAATACAGCACAGGTGATGATGAGCAGGAAGATACTTTGGCTCCGCAACAGCAAAACCTAAAAGTAATGCTCGACCGGAAAAAACGCAAAGGTAAAGCGGTTACACTGGTTACCGGATTTGTTGGTTCCAGCGACGATTTAAAGGATTTGGGAAAGCGCTTGAAATCAAAATGTGGCGTTGGCGGGACGGTCAAAGACGGCGAAATTCTTATTCAGGGCGATTTTTGTTCGCGTGTGATGGATATTCTTAAAAACGATGGTTACAAGGTGAAACGCTCCGGAGGTTGAGAGTATGGTATCTTAACATATATTTTTCACGGTATAAACGAATGTTATGAAAAAAACTTATCTACTGGCTTTTATAATCACGGTTACCTCTTTATTTGTTTTCGCACAGGAGCAAAAGAAGGCCTATTTGTTCTCCTACTTTATGGGGAATGGGGAAGACGGATTGCATCTCGCCTGCAGTAACGACGGATTAAACTGGCACGCCTTAAATGGAAATCAATCGTTTTTAAAGCCAGCGGTTGGAGAAGATCAGTTAATGCGGGATCCCTGTATAATTATTGGACCCAATGGTGATTTTCATATGGTGTGGACCGTGAGCTGGAAAGAAAAAAGTATTGGCTATGCATCGTCAAAGGATTTGATTCACTGGTCGGAACAGAAAAATTTACCGGTAATGGAACACGAGTCGAAGGCACGAAACTGCTGGGCCCCTGAGGTTTTTTACGATGATGAGTCGGAGCAGTTCATGATTTTTTGGTCGACTACTATTCCCGGAAGATTTCCGGAAACTGAAAAGGGAGGCGACGACGGATATAATCACCGAATGTATTATGTAAGCACAGCAGATTTTACTAAACTTAGCGAAACAAAGCTTCTTTACGACCAGGGATTTAATGTGATTGATGGTAGCCTGGTAAAAGAAAAAGGCGAATATATCATGTTCCTAAAAGATGAAACCCGGAATCCACCGGAAAAAAACATCAGAATCGCCAGGAGCAAAGAGCTTACCAAAGGTTATGGTAAGCCAACAGATCCGATTACCGGTGATTATTGGGCAGAAGGACCAACACCCCTTAAAATCGGGGATTACTGGTACGTGTATTTCGATAAGTACCGTAAGCATAAAATGGGGGCTGTCCGGTCGAAAGATTTAAAGGAATGGGAAGATGTTTCCGATCAGGTTTCCTTTCCCTTGGGGACCAGGCACGGAACTGTATTTGAAGTTCCTCTTGAAATTTTGGAAAAGCTACAAAAACTGTAATGCCGGTTTTAGCATAGAAAGCGGGAGGAAATTCAGAGTGATTTTCCTCCCGCTTATGTTTGCTTACCTGAAAATAGATCAGAAAAACTCAGCGGATAATTTATTATCTGGTTTTTGGTTTAAAAACCTGCAATTTATTGAATGAATAAAGAATAAAGAGCAAAGAACAAAGAGTAAAGAATCAGTGATCAGTGCTCAGGAAGCAGGATCTCTGGATTTTCGGATGTTCAGATTGCTGGATGTCAGAATATTCGAATGCTTGAAGATTTTGCTCAATCAATCACTAATCA
>JBFEWU010000150.1:0-10907 GCA_041546215.1 Draconibacterium sp.
ACCTTTACGTTTCACACCTTTTTTCGATGTAATTAAAATAACCCCGTTCGCACCACGTGCTCCGTACAAAGCAGCAGCATTGGGCCCTTTTAGTACCGTAATGTCATCCACCGTACTCATGTCAAGGTAGCTCAAATAGTTACCCCAGTCACGGTAGTTATCCTGGTTATTGCCAACATTACCCTGCTCCAGTTCGTTGTTATCAACTATGGCACCGTCAATAACAATGAGTGGAGTATTTCGTCCGAACAAACTGTTATTTCCCCTGATTACAATTCGTGAAGAAGAGTTTTCAATACCATTTGACTGTGAAATGTTAAGCCCTGCTACTTTCCCTTGTAATCCCTGCGAGATATCAACAGGAGCAGCCAGGACAACGTCGGCCGACTTTACCGATTGGGCGGCGTAACCAATTGATCCTCTCTGCCGTTTGAAACCAAGGGCTGTTACAACAACTTCATCCAGTCCGATTTCGCCTGCATGCATGCTTACGTTAATGGTTAATCTTCCATTAACCTCTTCTTCAACAGATTTAAGCCCGACAAAAGAAAATACAATCGTTGCATCTGACGGAACCGATAGCGTATAGTTACCATTTATATCGGTAACGGTACCCTGATTTGTTCCTTTCTTAACGACCGACACACCTGGAATACCGAGACCTTCAGCATCCGTAACAGTTCCTGTTACATTCTGTTGTGCATAAACGCTGTTAATTAGCGCAAAACACATTGCATAAACAATTAGAATTTTTCGCATAAAAGTTAATTTAATTAGTTAATGAATTAATATGTCTCTCTTTCAGAGCTAATTCGCATAAAAAGTGCAGAGTAATTTCCACAATGAAACGAGCGTGGGTATAGAACCACATATTTCAACATTGTCTTCTATTTATTATAAATTCAATATTTTAACTTTCATTTACACGAATGGAACGATCATTGTCCGTCAGCTGTCCGACCACAAATGATAATGATTAAGCTGCAGGGTCTCCTCAAGCTGGCCGAATACCTTAAAAAGCAAACAATTTTAATCAAATGAGATATCTTACGTTTTTTTACATTTAGAGTTTCGGAGCACAGAGGATATGTTTCTCGTCTTCCGAATTGAAAAATATCTTCCTACAAGTTATGGAATCTTTTTTAAAACATAATAAATTTTCTTGTTTTTTTTATGCACTTTTTAATTTTTAATAGTAAGTCTGATTGATATCGTATTTTTCATACACAAAGTCAATCCAGTAGAAACTCAATACAGGGAGCCCACAAGCTATCGCATTCCGGATTTAATTTTTCATGCGAATTAAGATTTGGGGAAAATAGGCCATAAGATTCCTCAACCATTACCAGAGGGATCGGCTCAGTTACATGAATTTTAAGAAAACAGCAAAAACACTATGAATTGGAAATACAGCCGAAGACTGAAAACGGAAGGTGGAAGTCAGAGGACCTTAGGCCGGGGCCGGAAGAAAACAGCTCAAAGAGAGCTATGGAAACTATTTTGCATATTGGAATATTATTTTCGGAAACAAAGATAATTTGTTTTACATCCATCAAGACTTGTAATGCTCCAAAACCTTATGGAATTCTTCAGGGAGCTCAGCTTCAAACATTCTACGTTCACTGGTTGCCGGATGAGTAAATGAGAGCTTACCTGCATGTAAGAACAATCGTCTTATGCTGGTATCCGCCAAAATAATTTTATTGAGAGTAAAATCGCCATGGTGTGTATCTCCAACAATATCAAATCGATTTTTGGCAAAATGCTGACGCAACTGATGCCAGCGACCGGTTTCCGGATTGATTTCCACTAAACTCAGCTCAACAGCTTCTTTTTCTTTACAGGAAATACGGGTTTGAATGGTTTCCAGCGTTTTATAATTTGTTAAGGCCGGCTTTTTAAATTTTGACTTTTTTTTCACCACAACCTTTTGGTTAAAAGTTCCTGTTTCCGGATTTCCCTGCACAATTGCGTAATACGTTTTTTCCACTTCTTTTCTTTCAAACTGAAGCGTTAATTCTTTTGCCATTTCCGGGGAAAAAGCAAGCACCATTACACCCGAAGTTTTTGAATCTAAACGATGTACATTATAAATCCATTTACCCGTGATATCGCCAAGCAATTTGGTTAAATAGGGTGCGTCGTTTGGCATAAAATCGTTTTTATGTACGGGCAAATCGATGGGTTTCTCAACTACAATAAGGTGTTCATCCTGGTATAATACGGGTATTTCCATTTTTGTTTTATAAATAAGATCCAAAGGTAACAAACCTTGATAAAGCCTGCTGCTTCACTTTCACAATTCTTAACAACAAAAAGTAAACCTGTTGTTCGTTATTTTGTTTATCAGATAATGGAATGTGTAAGACACTGATAAATGCTTTAGGCAGGATTTTGCATGAGACTTCGTGATGAACTCAAAATGCAATAGCCAATGATCTTGCTACAAAACAATTTAAATTAACACTCATGAAATATATAATGTTTATACTTCTAATTTTTACAGCGATTCAGGTACAGGCGCAAAAAAAAGAAGTGGATAATGAGCAAACAAAAAAGGAAATGAAATATAAAGAGCTAAGCGAATTCGAGAAATATGTAATTATTGATAAAGGCACAGAGCGCCCGTTTACCGGGAAGTACAATAAGCATAAAGCTGCCGGCACATATGTATGCAAACGATGTGGTGCTGCACTGTATAAGTCAGGCCACAAATTTGAATCGAATTGTGGCTGGCCAAGTTTCGATGATGAAATTGAAGGCGCGGTTCTAAAAACCACTGATGCTGATGGCAGAAGGACAGAAATTACCTGCAACAATTGTGGCGGCCATTTGGGGCATGTATTTTTTGGGGAAGGATTTACGGAAAAAAATACACGCCACTGTGTCAATTCAATTTCCCTGGATTTTATCCCGGCAGAAGATCAAAAAAAGGGAGAACTGTAAATGTCCTCCCTATAATGCCTTGCCGTTTACTTTTTAAATTTCTTTTACTTTCAATCCTTCTATAAAGAAGATTCTTTCTGCTTCTTTGAGGTTTTCTGCAATTTGTTTATGTGCGGCTTCAGTCTCAGCATTTTCTTCATGCTCTTCGCCGTCACCATGTTCTTCTCCCGGATTGTGAGCGTCAGCCTCAGTTTTAACTTCTTTTAAAATGCCTACAATCTGAAGATCACTGCCCATCTGTTCCTGGTCAAAAGCGCCAATTTTTTCACCAGCTTCAACTCTAATGGTTATGTCTTCGTTGCTTCCCATTAAAAAACAGCGTTGTCCGCCATGTGTGCAAACGTGCATCACAGTTCCTTTAACCACAACCTCTTTATCTGCTAACTCAAAGGCTTTCTCCAAAACTTCATCAATGCTTAAAACAACTGCAGCCTTTTCATTTTCAACTTTTTTTGTTTGCTGACCACATGCAAACATCAAGATTGTGACAATGCTTAATAGTGCGATTCTTTTCATTTTGGTTTGATTTATGATTTAGATAAAAAACAATGCAAAGAATAAAGGTACAACAAATCCGGCAATTGTTAACCACCATCCCCATCGCTTAAGGCCTCTTTTTCCCTTTAACAAAAATAATCCTGATACGGCCACAAACAACAAAATAAGGCCCATTACATCACTTACCCATTTCCATAACGATCCAATGGAAGCCTTGTGCAGCCTGTTCATTTCAAAAATTATCGGGCGCCTTTGCAGGTATTGCATTCTTCCCTCTCCGCTATAAGGATCGAAAACCAATTCTCCGTTTGCGATAAAGACTTTTACGTATCCCTGGTTACTCCGATAATGTTTTTTATAAACCACATCATCATCAATCGATGCCACAATTTCTTTAACCTCTTGGGCGGAGTAATATCTTTTAAATGGAATATCAACTTTAAAATCGGTAATCAAAATATTATAGTCGGGATTAAAATCGTGCCTGTGATTTAAGAATATTCCCGATAAGGCATAAATGATTGTCATTCCAACAATAAAATACCCCAAATCGCGATGCAATACACGTAATAATTTACGAATCTTCATAACATAATAATTTGAGGCGCAAATATATTGATAAATGGTACTCTGACGATGACTTTAATCAGAAAAAAGTTCTTTTTTTTTAAAAAGTTTTTACGCTTCTGTATCTCAATTATAGCAGTCAGTTGAATAAATTAGATGCCATAGTTTAAAAGACCATACCTAACAAGTATTGACTTGAAGCGGAATTAGTCGTAAATTACCGTTTCCTAGTGTACTAGGGCTCTGGTTTTATCACAACTTAATTGGGTACCACCCCGTACTGACGGGGTGGTTTTTCTTTTAAATATCTTTATTGGGTGTAATAGTCGTTTAACGAAATCAGATCATCAGAAGTGCAAACGGCACATTTTACATTTTCGGCAGAATAATCGCTAAAGCTTGCCTTACACGAATTACATTTAAACCAGTTTTTATCGAAATAAATATCGCCACCTCGAAAAAGTAAATCCCTACCTTCAACAAAAGCGGTTGCCACTTTATTTCTTGCCTCCTCGTAGATACGAGTTAAGGTAGGGCGTGAAACATCCATAAAAACAGCCGCTTCTTCCTGAGTAAGGTTTTGATAATCGAGCAAACGAATGGCTTCATATTCTTCAAGATGAAGAATTACTTCATTCGATTTTCGACCCCGAACACCATAGACAGACATTCCCTTAATAACCGGAGGCACCTGAATCCTTCTGTTTCTTTTTCTTCTAGGCATACTAAATTGAGTTAAGTTTATTTAATAAAAAATGGTCAACTAGCACCAAAGCTGCCATTGCTTCCACAATTGGGACCGCGCGTGGCAATACACAGGGGTCGTGTCTTCCTTTTGGATTAATTTTTACGCTATTTTCGTTTCTGTCAATTGTATTCTGTTCTTTAAGTAAAGTAGCAATTGGTTTAAAAGCTACGTTGAAATAGATGTCTTCACCATTTGAAATTCCACCCTGGATACCTCCTGAATTGTTTGTTTTGGTTCGAATGCCATCTTTAGTTTTTATGAACACGTCATTATGCACCGATCCGCTTAATTTAGTACCCTCGAATCCCGAGCCATATTCAAAGCCTTTTACTGCATTTATTCCCAGCATGGCAAAACCTAAGTCGGCATGTAATTTATTAAATACCGGTTCGCCCCAACCTGCAGGAACACCGGTAGCCACACCTGTAATTACACCTCCAACCGTATCGTACTCGCGACCCGCCTTTTCGATACGTTCTATCATTTTGTCTGCCATTTTCTGATCGGGGCAACGAACAATATTATCTTCGGTTTTGGAAAGGTCAAGTTCCTGGTATGATTTAGCAAGTTTTATTTCGCCAACTTGCGACACGTAAGCCTGAACACGAACACCAACTTGTGCCAATATTTGCTTGGCAATCGCTCCGGCAACAACGCGGGCAATGGTTTCTCGCGCCGATGAACGCCCTCCCCCGCGGTGATCGCGGGTGCCATATTTTTTAATATAGGTGTAATCAGCGTGCGACGGACGAAACACATCTTTTAAATCGTTATAATCGTTCGAATGCTGGTCTTTATTCCAAATGGCAAAAGCGATTGGTGTACCCTGTGTTTTTCCTTCAAATACACCCGATAAAAATTCAACCTGATCAGGTTCCTTTCGCTGTGTGGTAATTTTCGACTGCCCAGGTTTTCTTCGGGATAAGTCTTGCTGAATAAGGTCTATATTTAGTTCCAGGCCGGCAGGGCAACCATCGATAATCCCGCCAATTCCACGTCCATGTGATTCGCCGAATGAGGTTAGGCGAAATATCTTTCCAAAAGTATTCATAAACAAATGCAAAAAAACCCTGTTTCCTTTTGCTTAGAAAACAGGGTTAAAATAGTTAAATTGAACTTATTATCAAAATTATTTTAGCAGCCACAGCCACCGCTTTCTGGTCCACATGAACCATCTCCACAGTCGTCTGTCGAACAACCACCGCCACTTCCGCAACCGCAGCCACCGGCGCCACCGGAAAGAATTTGTGCTACCTCCTCATCGGATGCTTCACGCACTCCAATTACTTTACCGGCAAAAAACAAATCTTCTCCAGCCAGGGGATGGTTAAAATCCATTTTTACAATTTCTTCTGTAATTTCCAGTACCAAACCATTCATTCGCTGTCCGTTACTGCTCATCATCGGCACAGTATTCCCAACTTTAATCAACTCATCATCAAAATTACCATCAACAAGAAAAACACTTTTGGGAAGCTCAACAAGTGCATCGTTATTTACTTCACCATAGGCATCGTTTTTCGTTAATGAAATCTGGAATGATTCGTCCTGTTTTAAACCTGACAATTCAGATTCAAACTTTGGAAGCATCATGCCGGCACCATATAAAAACTCCAAAGGGCGTTCTATTGTTGCCTGTTCTATCATCTCTCCATTTGCATTGTCAACGTGTAAATTGTACGTCAACGTTACCATTTTATACTTACCAATTTCTAACATACTATTTTATATCTTATTAATTTGCAAATTAAATTCTTTTAAGGAATTCAACAAAATACTTTTAACTCTTTTATATGATTTAACAAATTCTTTTAAAACGAGTTTATTTTTTGGTCTCCTTGTACTTGTTATTAAATACTACTTCCGGCTTTTTTATGGCGCGGAGAACAAGAAAAGCTCCTGTCAACACAAACGGAACACTTAACCACTGTCCCATATTCAATGCCATGCCAGCCTCAAAGGCTTCCTGATCTTCTTTAATGAATTCGATAAAAAACCGAGCTGTAAAAATGAAGACAAAAAATGCCCCCATCAACAAACCTGGTCGGTTCTTCGAACTCGTTTTATGATACAAAAACATTAAAATACCGAAAGAAATCAAATATGAAAGTGCCTCATAAACCTGAGTTGGATGCTTGGCAACAGTTTCACCGTTTCTTTCAAAAATAATTCCCCATGGCAAGGTAGTTTCAATGCCGTAAATTTCAGAATTCATGAGGTTTCCCGTACGTATGAATGCTGCTACCAGTGCCGTTGGAACAACAATTCTATCCAGTGTCCAAAGCATGGTTCTTTTTGTGATCCATTTTGAATGAAGAAACATGGCGATTAATATGCCTATTGCACCACCATGGCTGGCCAAACCACCGTGCCAAACTTTATAAATCTCCGATAAATTTTGAGAATAATAATCCCAGCCATAAAAGAAAACATGTCCAAGACGTGCTCCCACGACAGTAGCTATAATGATGTAGAAGAAAAGACTCTCTATCCATTTTGGATTTACACCTTCCGACTTTAACATATTCTCACCGATATAGTAACCAATCAGAAAGCCGGAGGCGAAAAGCAGACCGTACCAGCGAACAGAAAGAAATCCTAAACCAAATATTTCGGGATCAACATTCCAATGAATAAAAGCTAAAAAACTAATCATACCAATTGTTTCAGTTTATTAATATTAAGCTCCACCTCTGCCGTGGCACTGTTTGTATTTCTTACCGCTTCCACAAGGACAGGGTTCGTTTCTCCCCACACGCTTTTCAACCTTTACAGGTTGAGGACGAGAGCGTTCCTGCGTTTGCGTATTGGCTCCTTCCATGGCATTTTCAACACCGGGCAAGTCAGATTTCTGTGTTTTATAACGGCTCATATCTGTTCTTCTTCTCGATTCTGCCTCGCGCACCTGATCAGGACTTTGAATCGGAATCTGCCCTTTCATTAAAGTAGAAACCACATCTTTATTTACCTTATCAACAAGAACTTTAAACAGATTGAACGATTCGAATTTATAAATAAGCAGCGGATCCTTTTGTTCGTATGTAGCATTCTGAACCGACTGTTTCAGATCATCCATTTCACGCAATTGCTCTTTCCAGGCCTCATCAATGGTATTCAGTACGATTTGCTTTTGATAAGATTTAACGAGCTCTTTCCCTTTGTTCTCGTAGGCTTTTTCGAGGTTACAAATAATTTGAAAAACACGTTTTCCATCCGTGATGGGTACTACAATATTTTGGTAAACCTCTTTTTTGGTTTCATACACGTTTTTAATAACGGGATATGCCTGTTTCGAAATGGCCTCCACTTTGCGGTTATAGCCGCTTATCATTTTTTCATAAATACGCTCTGAGATTTCGCTAGTATTTAATTTTTTGAATTCCTCATCTCCTACCGGTGACTCCATCGACAGTAAACGCATCAGCTCCATATTGAAATCTTCGAACATATCAGCTCCGTGATACTCATTTACCAATTCTTCAACCGAATCGTACATCATGTTTAACACATCAACCTCCAAACGTTCGCCAAACAAGGCATGCCTGCGTTTTTTGTAAATCACCTCACGCTGTGAGTTCATTACATCATCGTATTCCAGTAATCGTTTACGTATTCCAAAGTTATTTTCTTCCACTTTTTTCTGGGCACGTTCAATGGATTTGGAAATCATCGAGTGCTGAATCACTTCTCCGTCTTCCAATCCAAGGCGGTCCATCACACCTGAGATACGGTCAGAACCAAACAAGCGCATCAAGTCGTCCTCCAACGAAACATAGAATTGAGAAGAACCCGGATCTCCCTGTCGACCCGCACGTCCCCGCAGCTGTCTGTCAACGCGCCTGGAGTCGTGACGCTCGGTGCCTATAATGGCCAAACCTCCGGCAGCTTTTACCTCATCGGTAAGCTTAATATCGGTACCACGACCTGCCATGTTGGTAGCAATGGTAACCGTTCCTGCCCTGCCCGCTTCGGCAACAATATCTGCCTCACGCGCATGCAGTTTCGCATTCAACACATTATGTTTAATGCCCTTTATTTTTAGCATTCGGCTTAATAACTCTGAAATTTCAACCGAGGTTGTACCCACCAATACCGGACGTCCGGCATTGTGAAGTTTTACAATTTCATCGCTAACCGCATTGTATTTTTCTCGTTTTGTTTTGAATACCAGATCCTCGCGGTCGTCGCGAACAATCGGACGATTGGTTGGAATTACAACCACTTCCAGTTTGTAGATGTCCCACAATTCTCCTGCTTCTGTTTCAGCAGTTCCGGTCATACCCGCAAGTTTGTGGTACATTCTAAAGTAATTCTGCAAGGTAATGGTGGCGAAGGTTTGTGTTGCCGCTTCTACTTTCACTTGTTCCTTTGCTTCAATTGCCTGGTGCAAACCATCGGAATAACGACGGCCTTCCATAATACGACCGGTTTGCTCATCAACAATTTTCACTTTATTATCGATGACCACATACTCCACATCCTTTTCGAACATGGTGTAGGCTTTAAACAATTGATTAATGGTATGAACACGTTCCGATTTTACAGAATAGTCCTGAAGAAGTTTATCCTTTTCTTCCTGAAGTTTGTCAGCATCTAATCCGGCTGCTTCCAACTCTGCTATTTTCCCTCCCATATCAGGAAGCACAAAAAAATCAGAATCTTCGAAACCTGTTGATATCAGATCAATCCCCTTATCGGTTAATTCAACAGAATTTTGTTTTTCCTCTATTATAAAGTAAAGCGGATCGGTAACAATATGCATATTCTTACTGTTCTCCTGCATATACAAATTCTCCGTTTTCTGAAGAATAGCCCTCATCCCCTCTTCACTCAGGAACTTAATTATTGATTTATTTTTAGGCAAACCCTTGTGTGCGCGAAGCAAAAGTAATCCGCCTTCTTTTTTCTCTTCGGCAGTTGCATCGGCTTTGGTTAACAATCGTTTAGCATCAATAAAAATCTTGTTTACCAGCTCGCGCTGAACGCGATATAGTTTTTCAACATATCCCTTTAATTCCTCAAACTGCTGATTATCGCCTTTGGGTACAGGCCCCGAAATAATAAGCGGTGTTCGGGCATCATCAACCAAAACAGAGTCAACCTCATCAACAATTGCATAATGATGCTTGCGTTGCACCAAATCTTCGGGATTAATTGACATGTTATCGCGCAAATAATCGAATCCGAATTCGTTATTTGTTCCAAAGGTAATATCCGAATTGTAGGCTTTTCTTCTGGCTTCAGAATTTGGCTGGTGCTTATCTATACAATCAACCGATAATCCGTGGAATTCGTACATGGGTCCCATCCACTCGGCATCACGTTTCGAAAGATAATCATTCACGGTTACCACGTGTACTCCCCTGCGTGTTAGCGCATTTAAGAAAACCGGTAAAGTGGCCACAAGTGTTTTACCTTCCCCGGTTGCCATCTCTGCAATATTTCCCTGGTGAAGCACAATACCTCCGATCAGCTGTACATCATAATGAACCATATTCCAGGTTACTTCTGTACCACCGGCAATCCAATGGTTATTCCAAACCGCTTTATCTCCTGTAATATTTATGCTCTCGCGACTTGCTGCTAAATCTTTATCGAAATCGTTTGCGCTTACCTCAATTGTTTCATTCTCTGAAAAACGCCTGGCTGTATCTTTTATTAAGGCAAAAGCAGTGGGAAGAATTTCATTTAAAACCTCTTCAAGTTTTTCACCTATTCTTTCCTCCAGTTTGTCAATTTGTTCATAGAATTTTTCGCTATCCTGAATATCAGCTTCTTCTGCCTGAATTTTCAACTCAGCAATTTCATCCTCTTCAGGTTTAATACGATCGTCGATTATTTGCTTCAACTTTGCCGATTCTTCACGTAATCCATCGTGCGAAAGCTGTACAATTCTATCGTATTCAATTTTAATTTTTTCAACTATGGGACTTACTTCCTTGATATCGCGTTCGGATTTATTTCCAAGTATTTGCCCTAATAATTTGCTAATAAAAGCCATATGTTATAATGTGTTATTTCAAAAAAAATTAACCAGCGCAAATTTAATTAAATGTACAGGCTAAAAAAACTATTGAATTAATTATTACTAATAATTATGCCAAATCGACATTTCCTTCTTTTAACGACAGTATTTCCGATATATTAA
>JBFEWU010000251.1:0-7131 GCA_041546215.1 Draconibacterium sp.
AGGTTATTAAGGCCGACCAAACTCCTACTGTTGTCTCTGAAGTGAAGCTGAAAGGTGAAATTTTAGCGACTCCGGCCATTGAAGGAAACAAACTGTACATACGCACATCCGAGTATTTGTATGCATTTGAAAAGTAGTCGGAAGACCGAAGACAAGTGAAATTGATTAATTATTATTGTCTATTGATTAATGTGATCAGGATTTTCAGATATTCAGATTTTCGGATCTTCAGATAACAATGACAACGATGACAACAACGACAACAAAATTGATGAATGGCTTGGACAATAAATTCTAATATTCTAATACTCTGATATTCTAATATTCAAAAGCTCTTTGCTCTTTGTTCTCTGTTCTATTCGATAAACTGCAGGATTTTAGACCAAAAACCAGAAAATAAAATGTTCATAAAAAGCAAGCCAAAAACGTGCATTTTTAATGTATGGTCGTCGTATCATTTTGAAATGCAATAATAAATGTTATAACTTTAAAGGGAATTCTTTGGTCCAAAATGTTTTTATTTATTAATTTTTAAGCTATTGACTTATGAAACGATTAATTATTGCTACACTTTTAGGATTGGTATTCGGTCTTGTTTGCTATTACATGGCAAAAATGGGATCAGCAGATCCTCTGCCTGCTGCTATTCGTTATCAGATTATTACCAGTCGCACTCTGCTGGGTTTTGCCATTGGCATCAGTTGTCTTAATTTGAAACACTGGGTTTTAAATGGATTGGTACTGGGCTTGATTTTTAGCATTCCATTGGCATTCAGTTCAATGATGGCTGCAAGTCCTGATTTCAGCGCAAGTATGATGTTTCTATCCACATTGGTACTTGGCGGTATTTATGGCATTCTGATAGAACTGATTACCACAGTTCTGCTCAAAGAAAAACAGAAATAGGACACTGCCAATTCCTGTCTTTTGAATTACTAATGATTTAAAATTCTCAAAATGATAACAGTAAAAGGGTACCCTACAGGTATCCTTTTCTTATGGATTAAAATATCTCGGATTACTTCCCCATGATTTTCTTCTTAGCTGATACATTAATTGCTTGAGTAAATTGTATACTTCCCAGATTTATCAATATTGAATCTAATGATGTTTTCATCCTCAATAAAAAAAGGTATCTCCTGTTTTGATTGATTCATAATTCGAATATTTCTAAGGTTTGGATATTTTAACCTACATTCTCCTCCAACATTAGATATAATTTCAACGCTGGAAACTTTACCATCTTCCCATGTGGCCGAAATCTCATAATTCCCTCTTGCCACCAAATTATTAAATGAACCCTTATTCCATGCTTTGGGCAGTGCAGGAAGTAGTTCAATAACTCCTTCATGACTTTGGAGCAGCATTTCAACAACTCCTGCCATGGTTCCCAGGTTACCATCAATTTGGAAAGGGGGATGAACGGTCCACAAATTGGGAAGGGTGCGTTCTCTTAAAAATTTAGAATACACATCATGTGCTTTTTCTGCTTCTTTGGTTCTGGCACGAACATTCATTCGATGTGCCATTGCCCAACCGGTGGTGTTGTTTCCTCTTAAATCAAGGGTTGCACTAACAGCTTCAATCCATTCCGGGTTTCCTGAATTAATAAGAGTCCCGGGATATATTGGGCAAAGATGAGAAATATGACGATGTTTCGGATCACCGATGTCGCTGTATTTTTTTTCTTCCCGGTATTCTTTTACCTGTCCCGTTTCACCGATAAGAATAGGATCTAATCTGCTGATTTGCCCGCTAACCGTTTCTAAAAATGCATCGTTTTTTTTCAATATTTTTGCACTTTTCAATAAGTCATTGTAAGTCTCCCAAACAAATCCCTGATCAAAAGTGGTTCCTTTGGTCATGTAATGTTCGCCGTTGTGCCGTTGCTCCGGAGATGCCGAACGATCGACCAACAATTTCCCATTCTCTGAAGGGACTAAAGTCTTGGATAAAAAAGTACTCATTCCCAATAGAGCAGGATATGCAATTTCCGATAGGAATGTGGAATCTTGAGTAAATTCAAATCTATCCCAAAGAACTTTTGTTGTAAAACCTCCTGTTCCAGGTCCTGAATGCCCGCCCGGACTCCCGATTGCATAGGCATTTGCTCCCGTTCCTATGCACCAGCCATTTGCCTTTGGTTCAGTATTAAAAGCATCGGGGTGCCACTTTTTTACATACGCACTTCCGTTTTGGTAAGCCTTGGGTAAGTAGGCGTTAAAATATTCCTCATAAGCCACAAATGTTTCGGCTAAATTGGCACTAAATGCACCCCAGTAATTCATCTGAACATTAATGTTGTGCCAGTACCCACCCGACCACGGCGTAACCTGATACTGGCTCCAAACCCCTTGTAATCCGCAGGGCAATGTTCCAGGTCTGGAACTGGCAATTAACAGGTATCGGCCAAAGTGGAACATCAACTCTTCCAAATAAACTTCAGAGGCATTTTGCTTGTAATTTTCTACCAGGGTTTTGGTTGTAACCGGAGGAACTGTTTCAGATAATTCCAAGCTGACCCTTGAAAACAAATTTTGGTAATCTTTAAGATGCGATTCTTTTAACTTTTTAAAGCCCAGTTCGGTTGCATTATCGATAGTTTTTGATACTTTTTGGTGAGGAAGCACTTCCGGATTTAACTTTAGCCGCGTGCTGTCGTTTAGAAAAATTTGATCACCTAATTTGTAGTTGGTTCCTACGGCAATTAGAATAACCGCTGAATTCGCATCAATGATTCTTATTTCGTTAGAACCATTCTCATTGTTTGGAATTATTTTTCCACCATCGTTAATGATCTTGATTTGTCCTTCATAATTGATACTGAAAGACGGCACAGTGCCCGAAAAAACAATTAAATTTTCCTGGGCATTAGTATTCGCAAATTTGGCAAGTTCTGAAATCGAAGATCCGGAATCCGTAAAATCATTTTCACTTCTTAAATACGGAACTGTTGCCCGCACCGTACATGATATTTTTGCATTTTCGCTTGCACTTAGTTTTATGGCAATTACATTGTCAGGATAATTTGCAAGATATTCTCTCGAATATTTTACTCCCTTATGTTCATAGCTTGTATAGAAAATTCCTTCATTGAGGTTTAACGATCGTTTGTAATTCCCGATCTCATAATGATCGAATTCAAGAAAAATCTCTGCAAAATTGGTCATTCCACCTGATCCATAGGGTGCACCGTTGGTTAATGTTTTATCGGTAATCTGGATTCGTTCCACATCGGTTCTGCCAAAAATATTGGCTCCCATATATCCATTTCCAATGGGATAAGAATGAGCTTCCCAATCCGCATCAAAAGGATAGCCTCTGGCTTTAATGATGCTGTAATCGGCTCCGCGGTTTGGTGCGGGTTGGTCATCCCAAATTTCATAGATTCGTTTCTGAGAATTATGCTGAGAGTTAACCGTTAAAGTCATCAATATTGAAACAGTTAGAATTGTAACTTTTAAAATCGTTTCTTTTATTTTCATTTTGTACCTATTTACATCTAGAAATGAACAAGAAGAGTAGAATAATTAACTCTTCTCCGTATTTTAGCACACATGCTTTCAATTGTATAAAAGGATTTTTATTTGAATCTTAAAAATTCACTCTGCTATTAATTTGCTACTTCTTTCCGTTATTTTCAGCAAAATCCTTTTTTGCCAGCGAACTGCCTGCTGAGCTCAAATCAATGGCTTCGATACCCAACCCTGGTGCCGGCGAACCCGGTTTAAAGCGAAAAATTTGTTGTTTCATCGCATCTTCGTCGAACAAAGGATCGGCAAACAACATTCCCACTTCGGCGCCTCCCCGCCTATCCTGAGCAATCACATCCTGCCCTGGTTTGATTTCATCCGGCGGATCCTTCACAAAAATCAGTGAATTGGACACCCTGTCAAAAAATTCGTAGATCAATTTCACATTGGGAAACCTCTTATATTGATTAAAATGTCCTTCACCCTGAGGAGTATTGTACAGAATAAAATTATCAATTTCTGTTGGACACCACCTGCGTGCAATAAAAAGCTCGGTATCTATAGCAAAATTGTTTCGGATTTCTCCGGGCCCTTTGATTTGCATCATTCTGGAACCCCGCACCCCGACATTGTGCGTTATTATTGTGTAACCGGAAACGTCGTCCAGGCGAATGTAGCCATTGGAATTGTAAATATCGTGAAGATAGTTCCTTACAGCGCGGTTATTCTTTCCCATTGCAGAAAAATAGATACCATTCCCGTCATGCAATTCCAACATTGTCCGGTATATTTCGTTGTACTCAATACGATTTTCACGGGAATGTAAAAGAGGCTCGATTTTACTCACATCAAATTCCAGCCAGTTTCGCAACATTTCAGGAGTTATGTGTTTGATAAAAGGGCCTATTTCATCCAAACGGATACTACTCACCCACTCGCGCCGGTTCCGGAGTGGCTTTGCCAACACCAATTCATGAGGCCGGCAACCGCTGATTATCATTCCGTTGTAGGCAAGGTCGTGAATGGTATTGTGGCTAATCAGGTTGTGACCACTTTGTGCAATAAAGATACCTGGTGAATGCTTGTAAATTGTTCCGACATGGTGGATGTAATTGTTGGTAACGGTATTAAATTTATTCTCATCCTTTAAGCCTGGTCCGTAGCCGCTTAGTAAAATACCGGTACCTCCCAGGTTGGCCATAATACAGTCAGCAACTTTAATGCGCTGTGCATGCAAATCCAAACGTACTCCGCTTCCACTGCTTGCTTCGAAGGTACATTTACTAACCGAACAGTCCTCGGCATGCCGAAAGCGTAATACTGCATTTCCTTTGTCATACATTTCCCAATCATGCTGCAATCCTTTGTCTCCAGGTTTCCAGGTATCACGCAAACCATGCCGGAAAGTAAGTCCTTCAAAATGTAGAAATCGAACCGGGATACTGTCTTCAATGCCTTCAATACGAACAAATTCTTGCAGAAAAGGTGCGCGAATATCAACTTTATCAAGTGAGCTTTCCGGCCAAGTATAAATCCTGCCCTCTCTGCTATTAAAAACCCATTCTCCCGGCTCATCAAGGTATTCAATGGCATTTTCCACATAATATTCATTTTTGGGACGGATTCCATAAGTGGGATCAACTGCAAAGCAGGCGGTTTGGCTTTTCGTATTTATCTCATCAAGCGGTAGCATATTGACAAGCCATCCATGTTTGGGGCTCAGAAAAATTTCTATATCCGATGGTGTTTCCCAGGCTTTTAAATCGTTTCCTGAATAACAAAATTCCCGACTGAACACCACAGGCTCAGCATCCCAATCCACACCCCTAACATCTTTGGGTTGAGCATTAAATGGATCCAAAACTTGTTTATCCGAGGCTGTAAACTTTTCAGAGCGAGATCGGGATAAAAGTTTTTTTCCGTTGTAAAGTGTGGTTATTTGCCATTCCCCTTTTTGATTATCAGGTAATTCGTAGTACCAAAGATTACCTTTTGCTTCATTGGAAACTCCGGAAGGATTATTGATACATTTTTTCCACTTTTCCAACTTTCTACCTCCTGTAAATACAGGTTTTTCATTCAAGTATGCCTTATAATAAACTGGAACTTCCCTTGTTCCCGAGTCTTTATGGTCAAAGACAATTGTCGAATCCAGGACATATTCGCCTCCCCTGATATGAATCGTCACCGGACCTATGCTATTCCCGGAGATATATTTTCGCACTTCGACGCGGGCTCTTTCAAGTGTTGCAAATGGTCCATCACTGTTATCATGGTTTGGTTCAGCAAACTTTCCTGACCAGTTATCGTTGCCAATGGTGGAAATATAAAAATGAATTTCATTATTCTGAGTCGAAGCAAGTGCTATTGAATTAATTCCAATAATTGTAAAGACCAATATGGAATAATACTTTATGTTACTTATTTTTTTGCGCACTGTGTTATATTTAAGTTCCGTTTTTTTGAAAATATTACAATTGAAATAATTGCTATATCTAAATTGAACGAACTGGTTCAATTTCTATTCAAAACAAATTCATAAGTCAATCTGTCTTTTGCCGAAATGTTTAATACTTTACATTCTTTATTTTCTAAATCAACTTCAAAATCTTCTATTACAATTCTATTTTTCGCCGAGGTCTGAATTGTGATAGAACCTTTATGTGTTTTAATTTTTATGTGCCCGCCATTTACGGAAATCAAATCATCGCCAGAAATGAGAACGGGCAGTAACTCATTAAACGCACCCGAATGATTTACTTCCACATCTATTTTATCCTTGCCGAAGGTGATGGTCTTTTTGCCAAACTCACCCAACTTATAACTCACGGTTGAACTTTTAAATGGCTTGTTAGGTCCTAAAGGTTGAAACATTACGTCCGGCATTAAATCGCTGGCTTCATAAACCTGTAGTGAATCGACTGCTTTTGTTCCCCACGAAGCCTCTTTTGTTCTTGACTGAGACTGAAATATTGTGCCCAACTGCGGAGTCCAGATTAAGCCCAGACCATATCGTTGCTGATCGGTAATAATTTTACCACTGTTGAAAGTAGCATAATAATTGGGTGTTCGGATAAAAGCATAACTGGTTCCACTCCTCTCGTCATTCATTAATTTCACAAAAGCTGAATCTTTTAAGTAAGGAAGTTTTTCAATTGCTTCTTCCTTTTGTTTTTGCGACGGAAGCCACATTTTCATGTTGTGATGCAAAAATGCATAAGGTGTAAATGCATTAAATTCGCCCACTTCCAAAGGTAAAACCCCGGGATATGTTTCCAGCATTTCAGCATATTTCTTTTTGATGGAAGATTTGTATTCTTCCTTACTCATTTCAAAAGCATGCGTAACCGGTATAAATTCGGCTTGTGGCACCCATCTTTGGAAGGCGGGATCTTCCACATCAACATGGAGACAGTAAGCTTTTTGCTGACGGGTTTCAATTGCTCTATTTAAATAAAAACAGCTACTTTCAGGTTCTTTCACTGCATTGTATGAAAACCACTGGTACCAGTTTTTCGTTTTTTCAATGATTAATTCACGGAGTTCTTTATCAGCATATTCCCAGGCCACTTGTAAATCACTGTGATGGGTATTTAAGTTGTAGCCCCAGTCGGGCCCTCCTTTTTCGTAAAAAAAGCCAAGCGGACTTTGAAATTCA
>JBFEWU010000566.1:0-2094 GCA_041546215.1 Draconibacterium sp.
GGAGTACGGTAAAAGCCCGTAAATTCTGTTGAAATACGTTTCGAAAGGTTGATGCTTTGAACAGAATTTAAATTAAAATTATTTTTGTTTCGCTCCAATTCTTTTTCTTCGTAAACAGTTGTAATAGCCTGATAAACCCAATTAAAATTACATCTCATATTCCACCAATCATTTACTTTTATTGGAAAAGCCAGTATGGTCGAAAATGTTTCTTTATTATCTAAATTCTTTGAAACGTAATAGAGTTTTGTTTGGTCTTCGGATAGAATTGGCTGAAAACGGGAAATTGAATTTTTGGTATCGGTATAACTAAACGAAAAAATAAAAGTTTTAAACAGGTAATCTGCCTTGAGAACATTACTTATGGCTGGCAGAAGTTTATCATTTCCCGCAAAGAGCAATTCTGGCGAAACAAATGTAATAAATGGTGCCAGTTCGTTAAAAGTGGGGCGGTCTATTCTTTTTCCATAGGAAAGTTGAATCTTATTATTTTCATTTAATTCATGTGAAAAATAGAGGGTAGGAAAAAGTTTTCCGTAATGCAAATCGATTATTCCTTTTTCTGTTGCTGAATTTAAAACAGAATTGAGGTATTCGTATCGAAGTCCTCCTACAAAACTTGTTTTTTTGCTCAGGTTATAATTTATCGATGAGTAGATGGCACTAATGTTTTCATTCATTGTAGATTCATTGCTTAATTCATCATCAATCTCCCAAACTCCTGATCGAAGATTACTTAATCTCACGTCGTTCTGAAAATTTGAAAATGTAACTTTTGCACCGGCTTCCAGTTTTATTTTATCACTAAAATTATTGGAGTAGTCCATTGAAGCAACATAAAAATTAATGGGTGTTTCTTTAGCAATGTCAATTTCTTCACCGGTTTCGGGTAAACCTGAATGGCCAATATTTTCTATTTTGTAAGTGGTAGGATTGTTATTGTCATAACGCAGGTAATCAAAATTTATATCCAATATTTCTTCTTCCTGAAAATGGTGCTGAACATAAAAATTACCCATACCGTGCATCCATTTATCAAATCCTCCCGCAATCATTTCCGAATTAGCTATAATTGCATTGTCTTTTTTGTATTCGGTACTGTTCAGGTCATCCTTTTCCCAGTGCCGTATATATCCCGACAGCAGAACACCCAAAGTAGTTCTTCCGGTAATTGTATAATCAAATCCAAACCTTGCATTCTGAAAAGTAAGTACAGGATCGCGCAAACTTTTTGTAGTCGTTTCTAATGTACTACCTGCCTGTGGAACTGAACGATAAATATCAAATATCTGGTATTTATTTTCGTACAAAGTACTATACAATCCGTAAAAGTTTACTTTGTCAACGTGATGATTTAGATTCAGGCTGCCATTAATCCGTTCCTTATTGGCCATTCCTGCTCCCAAAGTAAACGAACCATTGGTTCCAAAGGCTTCATTTTTTTTAAGTACAATGTTAATTACTCCTGCATCACCCTCTGCATCGTATTTTGCCGGAGGCGTAGTTATAAGTTCTATCTTTTTTACATTCTCAGCACTCATTCCATCCAGCATTTGAAAAGCAGCAGCCATTGGCATTCTTGATTGTTTCCCGTTTATCATTACCACAACGCCACTTTTCCCGGAAAGAGAAATGCCATTGTTTTGTCGATCCACAATTACTCCCGGCGACTTTTCCAATACTTCCAAAGCCGTATTTCCGGAAGAAGTAATACTGTTTTCCACATTAACTATGGTACGGTCAATTTTAAGTTCATAAATGGGCTTTTTAGCAACAATATCTATGTCTTCCAATTGCTCGCTGTCTTCTTCCACAAGAATAGGATTGTTATGAAAATGACTGTTTGCTATTTTAATTGTAAAAGGTGCAGAATGGGCAGATCTATAACCAATCATTCGCACCTCAATAATATAATCCCCAGGTTTAAAATTTGTAATACTGTAGGTGCCCTCTTCGCTTGCCATAACTCCTGTAACCAAAACAGAATCATTTTTATTAAGCAATAAAACATTGGCAAATGAAACCGGACTTTCCTTTTTATCTAAAACAGATCCCTGTATTTGTGAGAATGCATTTATGGAAACGCAAAAGACC
>JBFEWU010000440.1:0-3673 GCA_041546215.1 Draconibacterium sp.
AATGTATGTATTGCCAAATTCTGATTTACATCCTGATGTTGAGAACCTATTAAAAAAGTATATTAGCGAAACATTCAAGAAGATTATTCAGTCACTGGAAAAGGAAAATGTTGCGTGCTCGCTTCCGATTATAAAAAAAGGTAATCCAATTAGTAGTATTCTGGAGGTTGCAACAGATAAAAAAGTGAATTTAGTGCTTGTTTCTTCGGGGATAAATAAAGAAAACGATAAATATAAACTGGGTACTACCGCAGAAAAAATTATTCAGTTAACTGATACTCCGGTGTGGGTAGTAAAATCGGGGCAGCAATTCAAGATGAATAGAATTATGTGTCCTGTTGATTTTTCCGATCCATCGAAAAGAGCCTTGAGAAATGCAATATTGTTGAGCAAGAGTTTTAGTGCTAAATTGAATATTTTAGGAGTATTTGAACCATTTTTTACTGCATCGCCACGAATTAATTTTAATCAGAAAAATGAAAATGAGAAACTGAAGCAACAATTTGAAAAGAGGATGGAGGCCTTTTTGGGTGACTTTAGCTTAAAAGCGGTTAATCATAACGTTGAGATTGCTGTAGGAGTGCCGCATGACAGGATTTTGAAAGCGATACAAAAAGGCGACATTGATATGTTGGTAATTGGTACCAACGGACGATCCGGATTCAGTAGAATGTTACTTGGCAGTGTTACCGAAAAAGTAATTCGCGAATTACCTTGCTCGTTTGTAACAACAAAAACGCAAAATATATATCAGTTGCAATTGGATAATGAGATTAAAGGTATTGAAGCTCATTTTAACAATGGTGGCAAATTGCAAAAAAGCGGTTTATACCAGGAGGCAATTGAACAGTATCTAATATGTCTTCAGATTAACGATATGCATGTGCCATCAATGTACAAACTGGCCAAGCTTTATGAAATTACAGGGAATCAGGAAAAAATGGATTATTACAATAATATGGCCAGCGATATTCTGAGTCGATTATGGGATAAGAAAATTGAATTTGAAATACGAAAACATTATAAATCGGACATTTACGGGAGGTTGTAATACTAAGTTGAATTAATAGATTGCCGATAAGAATAAGTTTGATTTAATTATTTACTGAATGCAATATATTTTACTCATATACTTGTTCTCTTCTTTTTTGATTTTACTTTTTCCACGATCATTAAAAAAGAGTACTCCTTTTTTTTTGGCATCTATTCATTTGGGAGCTTTTGTTTATTTCTTTTCAAAGATTAATGAGATTGCAAGTGGAAAGATTATAACAGAAACTAATGCCTGGATACCGCAATTGGGAATTAATGTAGAGCTGGTTTTAAGTGGTTTGGGGCTTTCGTTTGCTCTGCTTATAACCGGAGTGGGAGTGCTTGTTTTTCTGTATGCCCATGCTTATATGAAAAGCTACAGGAACCTAACTGTCTTTTATTTTTATTTGTTTCTATTCAGCGGTGCGATGCTCGGATTGGTTTTGTCAGGAAATTTGATCCAGCTTTTTATGTTCTGGGAATTAACCAGTTTTTTGTCTTTCTTGTTGATTAGCTTTTTTCATGAAAAAGAGACGGCTCGGAAAGCGGCATTTCAATCTTTGTTTATAACGGGTATCGGAGGACTTGTTATGCTTGCAGGTTTTATTTTGCTTGGAAGTATTGTCGATAGTTATTCGATTTCCGTGTGGGTAGAAAAATCATTCGAAATAAAAGCACATAGATTTTATATTCCCGGGTTGATATTAATTTTTGCAGGTGTTTTTACAAAATCAGCACAATTCCCATTCCATTTCTGGCTTCCGGGTGCTATGCAGGCTCCTACACCCGTGAGCTCCTACCTGCATTCAGCAACAATGGTAAAAGCGGGGATATTTTTATTGGCTCTACTTAGTCCGGTTTTAGGAGGAACATCCTATTGGACTTATACCTTATCGTTAGCAGGAGCTCTTACGATGTTTTTGGGGGCATATCTTGCGATTACTCAAACCGATATTAAAGCAATATTGGCTTATACAACAATAAGTTCACTTGGTGTATTGGTTTTGCTATTAGGAATTGATACAGCACTTTCCGTAAAAGCTGCCATGTTGTTTCTTTACATCCATGCTTTTTATAAGGCTACTATGTTTATGATTGCCGGATTTATAGATAAAAAAACAGGAACACGAGATTGGCGCGAATTGGGAGGACTTGCCAGAAAAATGCCCATAACATTTATAGTGGCTTTACTGGCATTGCTGTCTATGGCAGGTTTACCTCCTATGCTCGGATTTTTAGGAAAAGAGCTAATTTACGAAGCCAAAGTGCAAGCCCCGGTAATTGCTCCTTACGTACTTGTTCTTGGCGTAGCAGGAAATGCGCTGATGATAGCTGTAGCCTTGTTTTTTCTTTTTAAAGTATTTTTAGGTAAGGAAAGGAAAATAGCTCAGGTATCCTTTAAAAAAGACTGGGCTTTTATAATTGGTCCGATTATACTTGCATTGTTAAGTTTAATTTTTGGCCTTTTCCCCGGGGTATTGGGAAAATCAATTATTGAGCCGGCTTTAACGAGTATACTCAAAACCGACTATAATGTGAAGTTAAAAATTTGGCATGGCTTTAACACTGTGTTCTTTTTGAGTGTGTTTACAGTATTTTTAGGATCATTGCTTTTCTTAGTTATTTATAAACGAAGCAATGTGCTACGAATTTGGAGGGCAGTCAATCGTAATTTTTTTACTATAAAATTGGTTGATGTATTTGACAATTTTCTCAACGCCTTTTTGTCTTTTTCCAAACGAAAAACAAAACTGGTTCAACATGGATATCACCGCTATTATATACTAACAATTATTGTTATAGCCTCTGTGTTTTTGTGGTATCAGGTATATGTTACCATCGGTTGGAATTTACACAATATATTCACGCTAAAGCCTTTCTATATTTCGGGATTAGTACTAATTATAATAATCAATACCCTTTTTAGTATGTTCTCAAAATCTCGTATTACAACTATTGTTACAATGGGTGTAACCGGTTACGGAATAGCGTTGTTGTTTATGTACTATAGTGCCATTGATTTAGCTATAACTCAAATTATTGTTGAAACTTTAATCGTAGTAATGTTTGTATTAATTCTGCAGCGCTTACCTCTCTTTGCGAAGTTATCATCAAAAATGTCTCGTTTCAGGGATTTAATTATTGCGCTTTCATTTGGTGCTGCTATGACAGTGATGGCTTTAAAATCGATTAATGTAGAATTTAATCAGCCCATTTCAAATTATATGATTGAAAACAGCTACAACAAAGCTTTTGGAAAGAATGTTGTTAATGTCATATTAGTCGACTTTCGGGCGCTGGATACTTTAGGCGAAGTGGTCGTACTGGTAGTAGCTGCTTTGGGTGTATTTGTTTTATTAAACACGAAAAAAGGATGAACACGATAATATTACAAATAGCATCAAAATATGTAAAATGGATACTAATAATATTCGCACTCGTAGCGGTGTTTAGAGGGCACAATTACCCAGGAGGGGGATTTATTGGAGGATTGCTCATTGGTTTGTCTGTTGTATTTCAAAGGCTGGTCGGTAATGCCAAATCAACAAAAGACAAGCTAAAAATTCAACCGGAGGGATACATTGCTTTTGGCTTACTCTTGATTCTCATCAGCACATTGCCCGGCTTATTTCTGAAGGAC
>JBFEWU010000260.1:0-6833 GCA_041546215.1 Draconibacterium sp.
ACCGGAGACAAAAGAAATTGATTAATCAGGATTTTCAGATATTCAGATTTTCGGATATTCAGACAACAACGACAACGATGACAACAATGACAACGGAAGAGACCGAAGACAAAAGAAATTGATTAATTATTATTGATTAGTGATTAATGTAAACGGCGGTTCAGCGGTATGACGAATACAGATTTAACAATCTCATTTCAACGACAACTATGACAACTATGACAACAGAAAAGACCGGAGACAAAAGAAATTGATTAATCAGGATTTTCAGATATTCAGATTTTCGGATATTCAGACAACAACGACAACGATGACAACAATGACAACGGAAGAGACCGAAGTCCGAAGTCGGAAGACCGAAGAAGCTCAAAGCTGAAAGCTCGAAGCTCAAAGGAAGAACGAAGACCGGAGAAGAGAGAATTAAACTTTGCGTCTTTGCGCCTCTGCGGTAAAAATTCTTAGCGTCTTTACTCTTTGTTCTTTGCTCTATTCAATAAATTGCAGGGTTTTAAACCAAAAATCAGATTATAAACAAATGAGCGAATTAGATCCATCTAAGGAAGAGTGCCGTTTAGAAACATTCACCGATTTGCAGGAACACAAAACCCGTGTTCAGTATTTAAAAGGCGAAAATATTTTTAAGCAAGGTGCTTTTGCACCCCATGTCATTTACGTTGTTGAAGGATTGGTTAAAGTTTATCTGCAAACCGGATTCGATAAACAAATAAACATTGCCATAGCCAAACCAGGCGATTTCCTGGCCTTCTCATCTATTTTTGGAGAAGTCGTCCACACTTACTCCACACAGGCGTTAACTCATGCCGAGGTTTGTATGATTGACAAAGAAAAACTAAAACAGATTCTGCTTGGCAATCCTGAGTATGCACTAAAAATTACCTCTAAAAATTATCGAAACGAAAAACTGCTTTTGGAGATCATTAAGAATATTTCCTACAAGCAGATGCGTGGAAAACTGGCTTCCTCGCTACTTTATTTATCGAATAAAGATTTTTTGAGTGCCGGCATTTTCCAACACCTTACGAGGCAGGACATAGCTGATTTCGCTTCAATATCATCCGAGAGTGCCATTAAGTTTTTAAAAGAATTCGAAAAAGAAGGAATAATAAAACTTCAGGGTAAAGAAATTAGCATTATTGATGCCCACAAGCTGGAAAGCTTAAGTAAAAACGGCTAATAGCCAATATCCTCTTGTTGACAACATTTGCAGTGATGAATAAAATGAGAATTTCAGAAGAGCGCCGAAACCGTTTATTGAATGAAATTAAGTTTACCTCCAGCCGCAGCAGTGGTCCGGGAGGGCAAAATGTTAACAAAGTGAATAGCCGTATTGAGCTGCATTTCAATTTGGCAGAATCTGCTGTATTTTCTCCTGCCGAAAAACGCACAATAAAAGTTAAACTCTTCAACCGCATAAATTCCGATGGAGAAATCTTCATGGCTTTAAGTGTTGAACGAAGCCAGTGGAAAAACAAAGAACGGATTATAAAACGATTTTTTGAATTGATTGAAAAAGCACTTATCCCAAAGAAAAAAAGAGTAAAAACCAAACCAACCCAGGCTTCAAAAATAAAACGTTTAGAAGGTAAAAAACAGCATGCTCAAAAAAAACAGATGAGAAAAGGACCTGAATTATAGCCCATGTTATATTCGCCGCTATTTAAATTTTTCTTTTCTTTGCCAACTTTAGATTCACAAACATCAATAAATGAGAAATCTTTTTGAAAAAATCGGAGAAATTATTATCAGCATTGTCGACTGGTTTTATTTCCCGTTTTTACATTTTTTACCCAAAGAGATTTTTCGATACGGAGCCACAGGCGGAGCAAACACCGTGCTCGACATTTTCTTGTATTTTGTTTTCTACCGCTATATTCTCGACATGCAAATTGTAAACCTGGGTATTGTTGCCATCAGTCCGCACATAGCCGCTTTCCTGATGGTCTTTCCAATTACTTTCACAACCGGTTTTCTCCTGGCAAAATACGTCACTTTTACCTCATCTGAATTAAAAGGACGCATTCAACTTTTCCGTTATTTGCTAACCGTTGCGGGTTCAATTCTACTTAACTATGTTTTTTTAAAAATTTTCGTAGAATATTGTGGTTGGTATGCAACCCTGTCGAAAGTTGCAACCACCCTGCTGGTAATTATATACAGTTATGTAGCACAACGATATTTTACTTTCCGAACCGGGAAGAAACAGCTTATCAACAATTCCTTCTGAAATTTTTCTGTTTTGATGTTCTTCCGAAATAGCTATCTTTAGGTGCTTAGCTGCAACACTAACCAACATGTTGTCCGTGTTGGTGTAATTTTTTCCCGCTTGCGGCTTTAGTCTTAATACTTGATACTAATTTAGTAGCTAAATGAAGCAGGTCCAACAAAAATATTATCCCACAATTCTGCAAGGTATCCACCTTGTTATCCTCTATATATTTATTCAAACCATTGTTGATTTCCCCCTTGCCTTGATCGATTATTATAAGGGTACTGAATATTTGTACCACCCGCTAAAAAAAATAATATTGGGAGTGGGTTCCGTGGTGTTTATTCTTCTTTACGGAATTCGAAAATCAAAAGCACCTGTTCTTAAAATATTCCCGATTAAGTTATTTAATCCCCTTATTCTGATACCCGTTGCCACTTTTATTTGGGGGGCACATAATTATTTAGAAGTTGTAAATGCCTGGGTTGGAAAAATGATTCCTGCGCCACCCTGGTTCTGGGAACTTTTCAACAAAATATTTGAAGGTGACTATGGTTTTACGGGTGCGTTTGTTAAAGTTGCAGTCATTGCCCCCATTGTTGAGGAATTAATTTTCAGGGGCTTGATCTTTAACGGATTCCGAAAGAACTATAATGGTTTTGTGGCCGTTTTTATGTCGGCACTCTTATTTGCTTTGTTTCATTTGAATCCCTGGCAATTACCTGCAACCTTTGTTCTGGGTTTACTTTTAGGGTGGTTAATGTTACGTACGAATAATATTTTTGTGGCCATCCTGGGGCATTCGATAAACAATGCCTGGGTATTATTAACCGTAACTTACTGGAAACCACTCCACGAGCACCCCGTTTATTTACTGGAAGACCATAAATTCCTTTATCTAAGCGGATTGGTACTCTTATTGTCGCTTGTACTCATGTATTTTACCAGCATACCATGGTTGCGTAAAAACCGGAAATAATCGACTGTTCACCGAAAAACTTACCCGTTTAAAAGACAAAAAATTACTTTTACCCTAAAATTCAAATCAGATAAAAATGGATATTCTTTTAATCGCTTTGGGTGCCCTGTTTATGGTGAGTGGAATTTTAGGTTGCGTATTGCCTGTAATTCCAGGTCCTCCTCTGAGTTACGTAGGACTATTACTACTTCATTTTACTCAAAATTATCAATTTTCAACAAGGTTTCTTATTGTTTGGGCAATCATAACCACGGTGGTTTATACACTTGACTACCTGATTCCGGTATGGGGTACCAAAAAGTTTGGGGGTAGTAAACGAGGCGTATGGGGAAGTATAATCGGATTATTAATCGGGCTGTTTATGTTTCCACCCTTCGGAATAATAATAGGACCCTTTGTGGGTGCCGTTGTGGGTGAATTAACAGCCGGTAAAGATCACAGCTCGGCCCTAAAATCAGGTTTTGGCTCGTTTATGGGATTCCTTACTGGAACACTGCTAAAACTTATTACCTCCGGATTAATGACCTGGTATTTCGTTAAAGAACTAATCGTCTGATTGTTCACCACAAATAAACACACCACCGTTTATAATATTTCACATTCATTTTAGTTTGTCTAATTGGCACAACTCATTTTAACGTATTTTTGTCGCGTGGCGAAAAAAAAATCAAATACAACTGGCTCGGCAAAAAGGCCTGTGAGCAGAAAAAAAGGCAGATCAAAGAAAACAAGTAAAAAACATCCGGTTCTCAGTTACATCTGGAAAGCCGGAATGGGATTTTTTTTGCTGGGATTTTTATTTTTCATCCTGGTGTTTTTGGGCGTGTTGGGACCTGTTCCATCAAAATCACAGTTATACCAAATTAACAACCCACTGGCTTCGGAAGTATTTTCAGCTGATGGAAAAATTCTGGGACGCTATTACGTGGAAAACCGCAGTAATGCAGCCTTTGATGAAATTTCGGAGAATGTTACGCATGCTTTAATTGCCACCGAAGATGCACGTTTCTACGAACACCGGGGAATTGATGAGGTGGCACTGGCACGTGTTTTCGTAAAGTCGATTTTAA
Source organism: Draconibacterium sp. (assembly GCA_041546215.1). Lineage (GTDB taxonomy): Bacteria > Bacteroidota > Bacteroidia > Bacteroidales > Prolixibacteraceae > Draconibacterium. The sequence continues at coordinate 4,277 of JBFEWU010000260.1, forward strand.
TGCGGAACAGCAATTCGGGAGGTGGTAGTACAATTAGCCAGCAAATTGCTAAAAACCTCTTTCCAAGGGGGAATTACGGACCGCTTTCGATGCCGGTTAATAAACTTCGTGAGGCCATAATTGCCTATCGAATGGAACGCATTTATACCAAGGAGGAAATTCTCGCTTTATACTTAAACACAGTTCCTTTTGCTGAAAATATCTTTGGAATTGAAGTGGCTTCCGAACGTTTTTTCTCCAAACCACCTTCCCGCCTGGAGGTACACGAAGCAGCTGTTTTGGTAGGGATGTTAAAAGCCAATAACTACTATAATCCGCGAACACATCCCGAAAGGGCTCTTGGACGCAGGAATGTAGTTATCGACCAGATGGTGAAGTCGAATTACCTAAATGCTGAAGAAGCCGAAAAGCAGAAAGAAAAACCACTTGGAATTAAATATCGTCTTATTTCCTACAACCAGGGGCCTGCCCCCTATTTCCTGGAAATGCTGCGCCCTGAATTATTGAAATGGTGTAAGAACAATGTAAATGAAAAAGGTGATCCGTATAATTTATATACCGATGGCTTAAAAATTACAACCACCATTGATTATAACCTGCAGTATTACGCCAAACAGTCGGTTAGAGAATACATGAGAAATCTGCAAAAGGTATTCGACAATCACTGGAAATCAAGAGATATGTTCAAAGCCAATCCGGCGATTTTAAGGAGTGCTGTTCAGAATAAAAACACAAGTGGTGCGAGCTACGCTGAAGAGCTAAAAAAATACAAGGCGAAAAGAAATACTACTCTATTTTCCTGGGATGGATTAAAAGAAATAAATATATCAAGGCTTGATTCGCTAAAACATTATCTGAAAATCCTGAATGCCGGTTTTATAGCCATCGATCCACAACAATCAGCCTTAAAAGCCTGGGTTGGTGGAATCGATTTTCGCTTTTTTAAGTACGACCACGTTACTGCTCCGCGCCAAACGGGTTCTACATTTAAACCCTTTGTGTACCTGGCTGCCCTGGAAGAAGATATTTCTGCCGACACCTATTTTGTGAATCAACACAAAGTTTACGAAGAATACAACGACTGGGCTCCCCGCAATTCACACAACGACTACGGCGGATATTACACCATGAAAGGTGCATTGGCAAAATCATTAAACACGGTTTCGGTTGAAGTTTTACTGGAAGCAGGAATAGACGAAACCATTGAAATTGCTGAAAACCTGGGGATTTCTTCAGAATTGCCCGAATACCCTTCACTGGCGTTGGGAGTGGCCTCCATTTCCTTAAAAGAAATTGTGGAGGCCTATGCCGGAATTGTAAACGACGGCAAATCGGTGAAAAGCAATTACCTGGTGGAGATTGCCGATAAAAACGGAAAGGTGCTTGAAACATTCCACCCCAATTTGAATGACGAAGCGGTGGTTTCACCTGAAAACTGCCGCGCTTTGCTGAATATGATGGAAGCCGTAGTCGATGGTGGAACAGGCCGTGGAATTCGTACCATATACAAGATACCGGGCGATTTTGCGGGCAAGACCGGAACCACCCAAAATAACTCCGATGGTTGGTTTATTGGAATAACCCCAAAACTCGTTACCGGGTGCTGGGTAGGTGCCGACGATCCACGGGTGCACTTTCGCACCACTACTTTTGGACAGGGTGCGTATATGGCACTGCCTATTGTGGGTAAGTTCTTTCATAAAACCTACAACGACCGAAAATTTGATCACCTTAAAAATGCACAGTTCCCGGAACCCAATGAAGACTTGCTCGCCATGCTTGGCGAACCGGATTATCGCGAAGTGCTGGACATTGAAAAACGTGATTTCGACCTGGCCAGCATTTTTGGAAAAAAAGAAAGGGATGAAGCATTAAAGAAAAGTCAGCAACGCAAACCTGCTAAAACAAAAGAAAAAGGCCAGATATGGAAAAGGATTAAGGATATTTTCAGGAGAAAATAGAGGTGGGAGCGGTTCATATAAAAATTGAGTACTGTGATCGTACAGGATTTATTGACATGAATCCTAAGGGGGAGGGATGCGCAAAGACGAAAGCCTCAACTCACTCCGTTCGTTAGTCTTTTTTGTTTCCAATTACGCTGAAAGCAAGCTTTCGCTTCATTGGAAACAAAAAAGCCTATTACATCCGCAAAAGGCTTTTGTCTTTGTCGGGATGACAGGATTTGAACCTGCGACCCCTTCGTCCCGAACGAAGTACGCTACCGGACTGCGCTACATCCCGAATGAGTTCTACCACTTTCCCCGTATACTCCCCGCAAAAATAACACAATTGCGTATATTTTTAAACGTTATTGTTTTGTTTTTCTGAAATGATAGCTGTGAATATGGAGCTTGATAATTAAAATTTTACAATGGACTACCCATCCGCAGAGCAGCGGGGTATCAATAGGAACGCTTTTTTTATTCGCCCCGAGTGGCGGGGAATATAACCCATGAGATCCTTCTCCGTCAGCCGACGGATCAGGATCAATTCGGCTAATTAATTTTGTTTCACAAAATTAAAGTCTCATTGATTTAACGATCCCCTACCCCAGGCC
>JBFEWU010000308.1:0-5514 GCA_041546215.1 Draconibacterium sp.
ATCATATTCGTTTCATATGGTCTTTTGAGTCTGGAAGTTCTCAGTCCTCAGTATTACTCTGATTTTCTACTTTCCATGCTTTTAAAATCAAGGAATACCAAGGTAGATATGTAAAAATGCAAATAAACATAATAGAATGAAGATAGAACATGTAATTAGTGTGCTCCAAACCATTCTTTTGACTTTCTTATACTCATATTCCCTGATCCTGTTCAAAAGCCTAATTGTTAAAACTAAAATTAGTATAAAATAGATTACTAATGGAATAAACAAAATCTTAATCCCAAAAGATAGATTTACTGAAAATAGGATGAATCCAGTAAGGTTCATAATTTGAAGTGTTCTCAAATTATGTCGAAATTCTATTTCTTGGCTATCCATTACCATACATCCATACAGTTTCCAAATTCATATACCGCAATTCCTACCCCAATCCAACCTAAATACCTCTTTCCGAGTGTCTTTAAAAGCTGAGTTGTTCCTTGCACTGTCATAAGTGCAGCAGTATTTGAGATTAAATCATCAATTATATTTAAACCCAATGCTGCGGCAATACAATGAAGCACTCTTTCTCCATCCCAGTCACCATCTCCTTCTATTGCACCTGATTTTAACCTTATAGTTTTAACCATATTTTTTTCTCTGTGGCTACCCCAAATGATTAAACTTGTGAATATAAAGTCTTCTTCATTAAGTCCTTCAAATGCTTTATTAAGTTCTTGATCATTTAAATTTTCATATTCCTTTAAAAACGCCTTGCTAATTTCAATTAATGTATTCACTTCTTCTTCGGCAAAGGATGATTCGTCTTTTTTGTCTGTAAAACTGGTTGATATTGAACTGTTTATGTCATATTGTTTTGCCCAGATTTCTTTAAGTTTTGGCATCTTATTTATCAAGTTTTCTCCAAAACTACTTAGAGCAAAATTTTTACGCAGTTCATTATCCTGTATGTATGAATCTTCATTCTTATGACATCCATATGGAAGCAAAATAGCAAAAATCAATAACAAGCTATATATTCTTCTGTACTCAAATTTTTTTATTGTCATTTTGGTGTATTTTATGAGGTTATACATCTGTTTAATTATACATACTCTTTCGATTTTCTGCTTAAACTCGGTTACTCTATTTTTTTGTGTCGATTTTTACTTACACATTCTCGACTTTGGATGGTCAGTCCATTTTTGACCATATTTCAAAGATTATGCACATGTATTACTTAGATATGATCAGGCGGGATGTTCAACGGAAATCCTCTTAAACTTGATTAAGGGAATGCAGAAGGTTCGAATCGCCATACTGCCCAAACACAGGCCTGTCATATACGAATTGTCACCACGTATTTATTTTATTTCAAATTAATGGTTAAAATCCTGCAATTTTAGTGCAGTTACTTTAGTCCCTATTAATATGGAACATCAAATTTAAAGACTCAACGCTTGGTACTTTACTTGGGGCTTCGGGCTTCTGACTTCTTACTCCCGTCCAAGTCCATTTTTTTTGAATTTCATTCATCTCTAAACCTAGGTACTTCCAGTTAATAGTGGATTAATTTTTCCTAAATATTCAAATCATGTCATTTCCAATTATTATCCAAACTCCATTTTGTTTTCAACATGTATCAAATAGCCAGAACTGGCACTGACAAAGTAATAATGTTTATAGTAAAAGAGTGTTTGGGTATAGTTATTATTGAGAAATATTACAATCGTTCAGGTTTTTACAGCACATCCAATACTTCTGTTTATATATTATTGAGATCATAATATCACAAAAGTTTCAACCCGTTTTACTCCATAAAACAAATATAAGCATTGACTCTGACATATGATGTCAACGGATAATTTATAATCAGTCTAAATAGTGGCGCTGATCAACGTATTTATAATCATGCCAGGTTGTTCAAGCTTTTCCGAGTGGATTCCGCAGTTGCCAGTTGCATAAACCCGTCTTGAATTCTGGCGTATATCAGCGACGTTAAATATTACCTTCGAGATGCAGTTGCGCTTCAGTTTCGATGAATTATTTCTCTGATTTCAGATCTTTCAATCCCTATGATTCAGTGCTTTCTCCAGGTCCTCTTTCAAATCTTCTGCATTTTCAATACCCACCGAAAGACGCAATACTTTGTCGGTAATTCCTTCTGCAAGCCGTTCTTTTTGGGGCACCAGTTTGTGCGAAGTAAGAACCGGGGCACTGATCGTTGAATCTACTCCCCCCAGGCTTACAGCAGGCAAAATCAGTTTCAGTTTTTTCTGGAAATCCATCACGTCGCCGCTTTTTAATTCAAACGAAAGCATTCCGCCAAAGCCTTTCATTTGTAGTTTTGCCGTTTCATGTCCCCTATGAGAGGCTAATCCCGGGTAAAATACTTCTTTAATTCCCGGGTGCTGGTTCAGGAATTCGGCTATTTGCAGTGCATTTTTATTTTGCTGATTCACCCGCACAAAAATGGTTTTTATGCTTCTTTCAAGGAGATAACATACCTGTGCATCGAGGCTGCCGCCAAAGTTCAGGGCAGTTTGCCTGACCTGGGACACTAACTCTTTCGATGCAGCCAGGGCTCCTGCGGTAATGTCACTGTGTCCGCCAAGGTATTTTGTGGCGCTGTGCAATACCAGGTCAATACCAAAGTCAGCCGGATTCTGGTTTACCGGCGAAGCAAAGGTATTGTCTATGACTGTTCTTAAATTATGGGCCCGGGCAAAATCGCTGGCCGCTTTTATGTCTGTGATTCGCAATAAGGGATTAGAAGGGCTTTCGATGTACAGAAGCTTTGTGTTTTTTTGCAGGGCTTTTCCAAAATCAGCCGGAGTATTTCCACCGGCAATGGTGTATTCGATGCCGAATTTTTGCAACTCTTTTATGCACCAGTTTACCGTTCCACCGTACAAACCATTCTGAAAAATAATATGGTCGCCTGATTTTAAAAAAGTAAACAGGGTAGAAGTAATGGCCGCCATTCCCGACGAAAATACCATGGCTGCTTCGGTGTTCTCCAATGCGGCAATTTTGTTGGCCACTGCCATTTGGTTTTTCGTATTGAAATAGCGGGGATAAACCACATCAGTGTCCATATAACCAAATGCCGTTGAGGTGTATACTGGCGAGTTCGCACCTTTGGTTTGTGTATCGAACAATGTTCCTGAGTGAACCGCTTTGGTTTCTTTTTGCATGCTTGAAATATTTTGAATAAAACGAAAATACGAAATTCCTTCTTATCCGTTTGAACAAAAAGAATATCATTGACATAAATTTGTTACATTGAGCAACTTAAAGCCTGTTTCCTGTTTGTTTGGAATAACATTGCGGTATACAGAACATCTATGGATTAACGGGAACAGAGAATTACGGAGTCAGGCGAAACTTCAAAATACTTATACGAATTATACACTACTTTATACTCAGTACTAAAATTGAATTATCTTTGTTCCATGCAAAAAAATAAAGCAGACAGACCTTTAATATTGGTTACCAACGATGATGGAATTCATGCAAACGGATTGCGTGAACTGGTGGAGGTAATGCAGCATTTTGGTGAAGTGGTAGTTATCTCTTCAGAGGTTTCTATGTCGGGGAAGGCCAGTTCAATAACCGTTGATTATCCGCTAAGGGCTGTTCCGGTGGAAAAGATTCATGGAGTACCAACCTACAAATGCAACGGGACCCCGGTTGATAGCGTGAAGCTTAGTTTTAATAGTTTGCTGGAGCGTACACCCGACTATGTGGTGTCGGGCATTAATCACGGATCCAACGCATCCATCAGCGTAATATACAGTGGAACAATGGGAGCTGCCATTGAAGGCGGTTTGCATGGGGTTCCCTCCATTGGTTTTTCACTGGATGACTTTAGTCCGAATGCCGATTTTTCCAAAGCAAAATTGGTGGTGGCAAAAGTTTTTCAGCGTGTGTTGGAAAATGGGATGCCGGAATTTACCTGCCTGAATGTGAATATCCCCAAGGGAAAACCGGAAGGCATAAAAGTTTGCCGGCAGGCCCATGGGAAATGGGTGGAAGAGTTTGAACAGCGAACCGATCCGCACGGACGTGACTACCACTGGCTGGCCGGTTATTTTAAGAACTTTGAAGAAGAAGCAGTAGAAACGGATATTTATGCTCTGAGAAACAATTTCGCTTCGGTAGTACCTGTTACCGTTGATATGACTTGTTACAGAACAATGGAGCAAATTAAAGACTGGAAGTTTTAATGCAACGACGAAGAAAAAATAAACTCGATGGTGCAGGAACCGGATTACTTGCCGGTCTTTTGTTACCCGTACTCCTGTTTTTTGTGGTCTATGTGGCAAAAGAAAGCCAGGGCTCGTTTACCGATTATATCCGGGGAATGTGGCGAATGCAGGCGCTGATAAAACTCGGTAGTTTATGCGTTTTTGCCAACCTGGCGTTATTCTGGCTTTTCTTGCAAAAGAAATACGAAAAAGCAGCACGCGGTGTACTTGGGGCAACCATTCTGTACGCATTTGTAGTTTTAATTTCAAGAGCAGTTTAAAGTTTTGAAGAAATTACATGTTCGGGAATAAAAATGTAAACGGAGTTGACTCACCCTGATTGCGACTGCGTCACAATCGTCCCTCTCTACTCGTAGAGAGGGAGTGAGGGAGATTAAAAAAAGAAAAAATGAGTAGTAATCACACTCCAGTAAGCAGAGCCAGGAATCTTCGAAGAAAAATGACTGATGAAGAAAAAAAGCTGTGGCAAAAACTTAGACGTCGAAAATTTCATGGATTGAAATTTTTGAGACAACACCCGCTGTTTTATGAAATGATTGATAACGAACCTAAATATTTTATCCCAGATTTTTATTGTGCAGAAAAAAGGCTAATTATTGAGATAGATGGGAAAATTCATGAATTTCAGAAAAGAAAAGATATGGAACGGGAAGAAATATTATCTGGAATGGGAATGAAAATAGTACGTTTTAAGAACGAGGAAATTGAAGCAAATGTGTTTGCTGTATTAAAAAAGATTGAAGAGTTTATAACAGCTTAAGTTGACTCACCCTGATTGCGACTGCGTCACAATCGTCCCTCTCTACTCGTAGAGAGGGAGTGAGGGAGAGTAAAAAAGTGAATTAATAGATTGTAATCGATTCATAATTAATGAAATATTATATCATTGCAGGCGAAGCGTCGGGCGACTTACACGGATCAAATTTGATGAAGGAACTCAAAATTGCCGATCAAGAAGCCGACTTTAGGTTTTTTGGTGGCGATTTAATGCAGGCTGTCGGTGGTGAATTGGTAAAACATTACCGCGAAATGGCGTTTATGGGAATTGTAAATGTTTTGCGAAACATAAAAACCATAAAGCGCAATATGGAATTTTGTAAAAAGGATGTACTGGAATACAAACCCCATGTGCTTATTCTGGTCGATTATCCGGGTTTTAACCTTCGTATGGCCGCCTTTGCGAAACTACACAACATCAAAGTTTACTATTACATTTCACCCAAATTATGGGCATGGAAAGAGTATCGGGTCAAAAAAATCC
>JBFEWU010000052.1:0-18265 GCA_041546215.1 Draconibacterium sp.
ATGGCAAAGCATGTATATACCTTTGGAGCTGGTAAGGCAGAAGGTAAAGCAGACATGAAAAATCTACTGGGAGGTAAAGGTGCAAATCTTGCTGAAATGAACCTTATTGGAGTACCGGTACCTGCAGGATTTACAATCACCACAGAAGTTTGTACCGCATACAACAAACTAGGGAAAGAGGCAGTAATTGAAATGTTAAAAGCGGAAGTGGAAAAAGCGATTGCAGATACTGAAGTAGCGATGAATGCAAAATTCGGTGCAAAAGGCGAGGCCTTTCCATTAATGCTTTCTGTTCGTTCAGGTGCTCGCGTTTCTATGCCGGGTATGATGAACACGGTTCTTAACCTTGGAATGAATGACGATGCAGTTAAAATCTTAGCAGAAAAATCAGGTAACGAACAATTTGCTTATGATTCGTACCGTCGATTTATTCAAATGTATGGCGATGTGGTAATGGGTGTTGAAGCTGAAGAAGGTGAATATGATCTGTTCGAGGAAGTTTTGGATCGCATTAAAGACGCAAACGGTTATAAAACCGATGCCGAGATTTCTGCTGAAGATCTAAAAGGCATTGTTGAGGAGTTCAAAGCAATTGTTAAAGCAAAAGCAGGTAAAGAATTCCCTACAAATCCCTGGGACCAGCTTTGGGGTGCTGTATGCGCTGTATTTGACTCGTGGAATACACCACGTGCCATCCTGTACCGTCAAAAAGAGCAAATTCCGGAAGAGTGGGGAACAGCTGTTAATGTTCAGGCAATGGTTTATGGAAACATGGGAGACAATTCAGGTACTGGTGTTTGTTTCTCTCGTGACGCAGCAACCGGAGAAGACATTTTTAATGGTGAATACCTTATTAATGCGCAAGGCGAAGATGTAGTTGCCGGAGTTCGTACTCCTCAGGAAATTACTTTGGAAGGTTCGCGTCGTTGGGCTGAGCGCAACGGAACTTCGGAAGAAGACCGCAAAGTTCAATTTCCATCGCTGGAAGAAGCTATGCCAGAAGTTTATAAAGAATTGGATGATATTCAGCAAAAACTGGAAAATCATTACAAGGATATGCAGGATATGGAGTTCACCATCCAGGATGGTAAGCTTTGGATGCTGCAAACACGTAACGGAAAACGTACAGGTGCTGCCATGGTAAAAATGGCTGTTGACATGCTTGCCGAAGGCATGATTGACGAGAAAACTGCAATTTTACGCCTGGAAGCAAACAAACTTGATGAGTTATTGCACCCTGTATTTGATCAGGATGCGATTGCAAAAGCAACTGTTTTAAGTAAAGGGTTGCCAGCTTCTCCGGGTGCTGCCACAGGTATCTGTGCATTTACCGCCGACAGAGCAGTGGAACTTGCTGAAAAAGGAAATAAAGTAATTCTTGTTCGTCGTGAAACTTCTCCTGAGGATTTGGCAGGTATGTATGCTGCTGAAGGTATCCTTACCGAGCGTGGCGGAATGACTTCACATGCTGCTGTTGTTGCACGTGGTATGGGAAAATGCTGTGTTTCTTCAGCAGCAGGTATTACTGTCTCGATGACTGAATTGAAAATTGACGGTAAAATTTATAAAGAAGGTGACTTTATCTCTTTAAACGGAACAACGGGTGAAGTTTACGATGGTAAAGTAGATACAATTACTCCTACATTGGATGGCGATTTTGGAAAAATAATGGAGCTGTCGGAGAAAAATACACGCATGTACGTTCGCACAAACGCTGACACACCTGCCGATGCACAGGTTGCACGTGACTTCGGAGCAAAAGGGATTGGTCTTTGTCGTACAGAGCACATGTTCTTCGAAGGTGATCGCATTTGGAAAATGCGTGAAATGATCCTTGCGGAAGATACAGAGGGACGTAAGGAGGCTTTAACAAAATTACTTCCTATCCAACGCGAAGACTTCTATGGAATTCTGAAGGCCATGGACGGATATGGTGTAACCATTCGTTTACTGGATCCACCTTTACACGAATTCACTCCAAACGATTTGGAATCTCAAAAGGAAATGGCGGAAAAATTAGGCGTTCCTGTTGAAATCGTTACTGAAAAGGTTGAAGGATTACACGAATTCAATCCAATGTTAGGTCACCGTGGTTGTCGTTTAGGTAACACTTATCCGGAGATTACTGAAACACAGGCTCGCGCAATTATTGAAGCAGCTTGTGATTTGAAGAAAGAAGGATTCGATCCAAAACCAGAAATTATGGTTCCACTTATTGGTACTGTAAAAGAATTCCAACTCCAGGAAGAAATCATCCGCTCTGTTGCTGCACAGGTAATGGAAGAAAAAGGTGTTGAGGTTGACTATATGGTTGGAACCATGATTGAGATTCCACGTGCCGCTTTAACCGCAGATCAGGTTGCCGAATCTGCCGAGTTCTTCTCGTTTGGAACAAACGACTTGACACAGATGACTTTTGGTTACTCTCGTGATGACGCGGCCAAATTTTTGCCAATCTACATTGAGAAAGGAATTCTGAAGCAAGATCCATTCCAGGCTCTTGATCAAACCGGCGTTGGACAATTGGTCGAAATGGCTGCTTCAAAAGGCCGTTCGGTTAATGAAAACCTTAAATTAGGTATTTGCGGTGAGCATGGTGGTGAACCATCATCGGTTGAATTCTGCCACAGAACAGGACTCGACTACGTTTCATGTTCTCCTTTCCGTGTACCTATCGCACGCCTATCAGCTGCACAGGCAAATTTGAGATAAATTTCAAGAGATATAGAGCAAAAAAGCCGTTCCAATGGAACGGCTTTTTTTTTGCACTGTTATGAACAGAGTTCGTATAATTACGCATATCTTTTACGTAGTTCTACGCAAATAAATCAGGTATTCCTTCGCTTTTATTTCATCCGGACATTACCGTACTTTGTTAGAAACAATACGGAAATAATTCGATGGTAAGTAGGCAAAAACATAAATTAATTTCTTCGAACATACATTCACACATATTCGAAATACTTAAGCACGCTTATGAAGCCTTATGGAAATGTCATCAAAATTTCAGTACATACTGTCCCATACCATTTACTGTCCCTCTTCCCTGAAACACGGTGACAAAAAATTAAGGCTGACGGATTTTCCGATGAAGGGTACTTGTACAGAGTACCCTTTTCTTTTTCAAATATAAAACCATCTGGCAATAGCAGGAATTGTTAAATAAATAGTGATTATTAATTAATTGAGCTCAAAGCTGAAAGGAAGAACGCGACAGGATGGGCATGGAGCTGATTGGATTTACCACGTGAAATTTGCGAAGTGACAATTCCACTGGGGAACACTGTTCACTGACCCTTTGTTCTTTATTCTTTATTCTAACCCGAAAACCAGATAAGAACATATATTTTGCACTTAAATATTCACCAGGCTATTTTTTATGGCAAAAATCACCAATCCTGCTATATTTTTTGTGCCTGTTTTCTCCAGCAAACTGCTTCTATAACCTTCCACAGTCCTGGGGCTCAAGACAAGTTCCCTGGCAATTTCAGAAGCTGTTAACTCCTTACACGTTAATATCAAAATATCCAGTTCCCGCTTATTTAAATCCAATCTCTCAATATTTTTTTCCACGCTTTTACGTGTTCTTAAACTGCTGAGCACTGCACCGGATAAAGCACTTGAAAAATAAAACTCATTTTTCAATACCATTTTTACGGCCAGTTCCAATTCTTCTGGATCGGCATTTTTCAGCAAATATCCACTTATACCTTCGCCAATTAGTAATGAAACCAATTGTGCATCGTCTTCCATACTTAAAATTACAATATGAACATCGGGATAAAGCACTTTTAAGTTTTTTGTGGTTTCAACACCGTCCATCACAGGCATATTTAGATCAAGCAATATCAGATCGGGTTTTACCCCATCCCTTTTCAATAATTCAAGCAATTCAACTCCGTTCCCCGCCTCATAAATTTCATCCACCATATCGAAATCAGCAAATAAGGCACACAAACCGCTTCTGAAAAGTTTATGATCGTCACAAATTGCAATATTTATTTTAGGCTTAGTCATTACATCTTAAATAAATTATGGCTTTGGTCCCAAAATCAAACTTTGATTTCATTTTATATTTTGCCCCGGCAACTTCGGTCCTGCTTTCAAGATTTTTCAAGCCCAGTCCCGTGCTCATTTTTTCTTCCAAATTAAATCCCTTGCCATTATCGGAAAGCACAATAGCAACACTATTATTGCCAAATCTTATATTCAAGGTTATTCTGGATGCCCCCGAATGTTTAATGGCATTGTTCATGAGTTCTTGTATAACCCTAAAAATAGCCAATTCCTGTTTGATGTCAAACCGAAATTGTTCACCACTCTTCCAGCACTCAATTTGCAGTTCGTCTGATTTATTCACCCAATTTGCTAATTCTCCTACTGCATTATACAATCCCATTTTTTCCAGCGACGGAGGTAACAAGTCACGTGAAATACGTCGAACCTGGGCAATTACATCATCCAAATATTTCTTGGTTTCGCCAGCCAGGTTGCGGGCATCTCCTTCCTGCGTTTTACGCTCCATCCGGCCCACATTTAACTTTACCACCGAAAGCATGGCTCCTACCTCATCGTGCAGATCCTGCGCAATGCGTTTCCGTTCCTTTTCCTGGGACTGAATGGTATTTCGAAGTATTTTCTCCTGATGATCCTGAGTAACTCTGTTCAACTCAAGCTGTTTTTGCAAAAGACGCTTCTGATAATTCACAAAAAAGAAAAAGATACCACCGGCCAATAATAACATACCCACGGTACCAATAAAATAAACCAATACTATTTCCGAATTTACTGAATCCACACAAATCAATTTCTGTCCCAAGCGCTAATGTAGTTAACTAAATTCAATTTTAGATAAAATTTGATTCTGATTTAGCGAAAATGAATTTATTGAATCCCGGGCTTTTCTGAATATAATACCTCTACAGCAGGTAAAAAAAAATAAACTCTTATGCTTCCCCTTTATTTCTTCTTCTCATTTTCCAGAAGGCAATGGCAATGACAATATAAAAAAGGGCATATGCAAAGGAATGTATTCGAACGGTCAGAAACGAAAAACTAATGGAAATTTTCAAACTATAATTAAAGAGTGCGAAATAAAAAAGACTAGCTGAAGCATATACTAAAATCCCTAAATTTATCCATACAATAGGTTCCTGAAAGAGTTGTTCAATTTTTGCGTCAATCATAATTTTTACAAAAAGAAGTATTGAGAAAGATATCATTAGCAAACTGCCCAGACTTCCGGTCACATCGGGAAATTCATTAATATTCTGAAAAAAAAGGAGATTAACAACACAAAACAACTCATACAAAAATACCAATCCAATTGTCAGTATTCGCGGCACATATCCGTCCAATACCTTCACAAAAAATATTCCAATTACCAACATAGACAAGGGAATATATACGTTTCCGATTGGCATAGTATGTGGCGACCACAAAACCTGGTACAAGTCGGCAAATAATTCTGTCACCGTAGCCAATACTACAAAAACCAAAATTCTCTTTAACTCAGGACTAAGGAATCGATACCACTTCAAACCAACGAACAGAGGTAAGAAAACAACATATGTAATAGAATCCAGAAAAAAATCTAACAAAGCGAACGATTATGATGGATTATAGACACTCCGCTCATCACATACGGGCGGACAAGGCTTCGTGAAATCAAAAACTTCTTCATTTTCGCTTTCAACGCCTGCCAATGTCGACGCTGTTAATGAAGTTCCGGTTAACATGGCACTCATTGTTTTCTCAATACCAAACTCAAGTTTTACATTGTCGTGTTTTTGGGCATTAAACAGCTCGTGCAATTCGAACTTGGTTAACAAGTAGCCATTGGGGTAAATGTATTGCCGGTACGAGGCTCCCTCGGCGTCCCCGTCCAATTCGCCAGCACGCCATTTCCGGTACAAACGTATACTGTCTATCACTTTGTCGGTACTATCGGAAAAGTCGATATTATTTTTTTCGAGTTTAAATACCGGGGTTTCATAATCCATATAAACATCTCCACTCCCCAGCAGGAAAGCAGAAACGGCAAAAGCACATAAGACATTCTTATCGTCTTGTTTTTTAGCTTCCAGACCGAGGTAAATACGAACGCAGTTTTCGTTTTCGCCGGCTAAAACTTTATATGTCTCTTTTTGCAACAGGATCTCCGGAATCTTCAGGTTAAAGGTGTGTTTTTTCTCTTCCTTAAAATTCTTTTTCCAATTCTCAGCTTTTTTAGGGGCCAGCTGATCTCTTTTTAACTTTTGTGTCATGGTTTAAAACATTTAATATGCTAAAAATAAGTAAAAAGTTCGAGATAAAAATAACTTCTTAGCATAAGAAACAGATCGTAGAACACCTTTTTTGTACACATTTTGGGCTATGGCCCCATTACAATCACTTTCAAACATCAATCTTTACCATTAAATCCTTTTTATCAAGCCAGTGTTCTAATCTTCAAACAAAGACCAGAACTAAAAAACCACCCGCCTGAAAAATCCGACGGGTGGTGCTGTTAAAACAGTATAAAAAACTCAGGTTTAGAATTTATCACTAATAATATTGGTCGTCAAAATGGTAACCCTGGTTGCAATAGTCATCGTTGTACGCATAATACCTTTCGGGGAAATGCACGAGGCGGAAACCGTAATTTGCCCATTCGAAGAATAAGTTTCCAATTCTGAAATAGGCATAACCATTTATATAAACTCTTTCGTAATTATGAGGTAGATATTCGAATGAGAAACCAAAGGGTATATCTACCAAAATATAACCTATTCCACGGCGATACCTGAAAAAGTGGCCGTTGTAACTATAGTAGTTGTGACGATTATGCACAAACACAAGCGGGGGATAATCGAACCTTCTGATAACATGACCATAGTGATGATGGTGATAATAATGTTTGTGATACACATAGGAGTTTGGATGATAACCATGGTAATAATCCAACCAGCTATTGTGGTTCCAGCGGTAACGCTCCCAGCTACGATTCCAATGGTTGTGGGTATTGTAATTGTATTGGCGATAATGCTTGTGACTGTTTTGATTATAGATTGCGTTACTCCGTTTATTGCCCGACCAGGAATTTTTGCTTCCCCTGTAATTTTTATTGGGCACATAACGTTTGTCTGATTTATCAATACGGTAAAAACTGCGGCTGTCGGCACCGGTTGTTCCGGTTGATCTACGAGCAGCCTGGCGATTTGATGAACCATTTGTTTTCGCACCGGCATATTGCCTTGTATCTGCCTTACGACCTGTACTTCTATTCAACTCTGATTTTCTGGCACGAGAATTTGCCTGTTCTTTGTAACTGCCCGAAGAACCTTGCTTAGCTGATGACCGGCCCTGACCAGTACTTGCTTTTAAGCCAGGTTCCCGATTGCTTTTACTGGTTCGTGGAGCTGATTGCCTGCTGCGGCTCTTTGCATTATGCATTGCATTGCCTCCACGTGGAGAAACCGACTTACGAGTATTTGTTGAAGAAGATTTTTGCTGCACATTTCGTGTACCGCGCAACTTCGAATTAACAGATCTTCTGCTCGGCTTATCGTAATCCTTAAAAGTACTCTTCTTTTCAATTGTACTTTTGTAGTTTCTATTTCTGGCCGGCTCCCTGGTTTCGGAACTTTTTTGGGTTGACCGGCGTTGAGCGTGTGCAGGAATTGTTGTTGCTGTGGTAACTGCCGCCAGAGTAATCATCGTGGCAAACAGTTTGAATTTTGTTGTTTTCATGATAATACGTTTTAAAATTCAACAATTTGTTTGCTTTGCTCTTTAGGCGCCTAAAGTAAAAACCGGTAATTTCTAAATTGTCTTGCAAAGGCTATGCCAAAACTTAAACACACCAATGCCTACAATGCTCAACACACTGAATACAAAGGCCTTAAATACTCCTTTTTTTTCTAAGCAATTCTCTCTACTTTTGCAACGCAGAAAAATCATATGGGAAGAATATTATCCATCGACTACGGAAGAAAGCGGGTTGGCATTGCGGTGACCGATCCCACTCAACTTATAGCCAACCGGCTGACAACGGTTGCCACACATGTTATTTGGGACTTTTTAAAAGAATATTTTGAGAAGGAGCAGGTTGATGCGGTTGTTGTTGGATATCCCAAACAGATGAACAACCAGGCTTCTGAGTCTGTTAGATATATTAATCCTTTTCTAAAGAAATTTCAGAAAACATATCCTGATATGAAGCTGGAGATTTACGACGAGCGATTTACCTCAAAAATGGCTTTTCAAACCATGATTGATGCAGGCTTGAAGAAAAAGAAAAGACAAGACAAAGCAATGGTTGATGCGCTTAGTGCAACCATTATTCTGCAAAATTATTTGGAACAAAAAAGAAATTTAGGAACATCGTGATACAAAGGTGAATTTTCATTTTTTAATTAATTCATTAAGGAACTAAAATTCATCGGGCGTTACGTGCAGTCCCTGGGTTAAATAGAAAATAGTAGTGAGATGAAGTATCCGGTTACAGTCTATGGCGATCCGCTCTTGCGACGAATTGCAAAGGACATTGATAAAAATAATCCAAAATTAAAGGAGATCATTGAAAACATGTGGGAAACCATGTATTATTCAGACGGTGTGGGCCTGGCTGCTCCGCAAGTGGGAATGTCCATTCGTTTGTTTGTAATCGATGCCAGTTCAGGTGCCGATGAAGAACCTGAATTAAAAGATTTTAAAAAGGTGTTTATAAATCCTGAAATCATCGAAACTGCCGGTGAAGAATGGGTTATGAATGAAGGATGTTTAAGTTTACCGGAGATTCGGGAAGACGTGAGCCGTCCCGACGAAGTTACCATCCGTTATTTCGATGAAGACTTTGTTGAACACAAAGAAACATACCGTGGTTTTGCAGGCCGGGTAATTCAGCACGAATACGATCATCTGGAAGGCAAATTATTTGTAGACTATCTTTCTCCCTTGCGAAAAAGGCTACTGAAGGGAAAACTGCAAAACATTGCAAAAGGAAAAGTAAGGCCGCATTACCGCATAAAAGTTCCGGTAAAATAAAAACTCTTTTCTTATTTTTTTGTTTGAGTGGTAAAACCTTCAAGCAAAAACTTTGGATAACACTTTTCAAAAAATACCCTTTCTCAGAATTACTCTGGCTTTTGCCATTGGCATCGCATTAGGGAAATTCACGGAGATAAAAATAATGGTTTCTGTATGGGGTGCAATCTTTGTATTCCTTCTGTTAATTATTCTCCATAAAAATTATTCATATAAAATCGAGCCCTTCTTTGGTGTTTTTTCTCCTCTGCTTTTTATATTTATCGGACTTACGCTTTATTCCCTCCACAATACGCACCCGATGTTTCATCCAAAAGGAATTTCCTTGGGTGTAATCCTGGAAAAGCCACAGGAAAAACAAAATTCTTATAAATCGCTTGTAAGGATCACATCCGTTCATGACAAGCAAGCCACATTTTCGACCGATGAAACCGTACTGGTGTATTTCGAAAAATCGGAGAAGGTAAAATCATTACAAGCCGGAAATCAGATTTTACTAAAATCCATACCTCAAGAAATAATGAATTTTGGTTCGCCGTACAGTTTCAATTACAAAAGCTACCTGGAAAATAAAAAAATTTACCGGCAGGTTTTTCTGAGTTGTGAAAACTGGAAATCCACAAACCTGCAAACAAAAACGCTTCCCATTCGTGCCGAATTACTCCGCGAAAAACTATTGACTATTTATCGAAACCAAAGAATTAAAGTCGACGAAACCAAAATCTTATCGGCACTAACATTGGGTTACAAGCGGGATTTGGATCCGGAGACAAAGCGAATTTTCTCTGCCGCAGGAGCAATGCATGTTTTAGCGGTATCGGGTTTACATGTTGCCATTTTGTTCCTAGTGTTTTCCCGTGTATTTTCTTTTCTGAAGAGGCATATTACCGGTCGGATTATCTTTATATTGGCCGCAGTTCTGCTACTCTGGACCTACGCATTTATAACCGGTCTGACACCCTCAGTTTTAAGGGCATCAACCATGTTCAGTCTGGTTATCATTGGAGGAAATATGAATCGAAAAGCCAACATTTATAATTCCCTTGTTGCTTCTGCCCTGTTTTTATTGCTATTAAACCCGAATAATCTTTTCGAAGTAGGATTTCAACTCTCCTATTCAGCAGTTTTTGGCATTGTTTTTCTGCAACCCAAATTTGCCAGACTTTGGACGCCTGGTCACAAAATTCTCACCTTTTTCTGGAATCTGCTTTGCGTCTCGGTAGCCGCACAAATTTCAACCTCCCCCCTGCTTGCATTTTATTTCAATCAGTTTCCGGTTTATTTCTGGGCCTCCAACCTAATTGTTATTCCAGTGGTTACCGTGTTAATTCCATTGGGAATTTCCTTATTAATTTTGGCAAAGGTCCCGATCCTGTCCATGGCCGTTTCATTTATAATTCAAGGGCTTATAAAATCAACTTATAACATTTTGAAATCAATCGAAGCACTTCCCCATTCTGTGCTGGAAATATCTCTCCATCCCATAGAACTTGTATTTTACATCGCATTTTTAATTTTCACATTCGTTTTTATTAAAAACACAAAAGCTTCGTCACTAAAGATGGCACTCTCCACGCTTTTGCTTTGGTTGATCGCAATTTTTGGACATAATTTCTACCAGCAAAAAAGCCATGAAATGATCATATATTACAATGCTTCAAATATGACCATGCAATTAATAAATGGCAGGCAAAACTATGTTATATCGGAACATTCTATTGAAGCCGGCACTGTCCTTATGAGCGAAATACAGGATGTAAAACGAAAAAAGAGGTTGGCATATCCGGTTTTTCTAAGTACTAAGGATGCATACGAAGATGATTTTCTATTTTGTAAAAATGGAATATTCTATTTTAATGGGAAAACAATCTATTTAACAACAGACAATGTTCATCTCAATTTTTCACCCGACTACTTGATTACCAGTAGGCATTTCAAAATCGAAGATCAAAACTTAACTTCAAAAACAAGAATAATCTGCCATGATTTTGTTCATTCATCCCAGCTTATGGCTAATATCCATTCCTTAAAAACTGATGGTGTTTTTTGTGATAAATGGTAAATTAGTTTTTCCAACTCAACTTTAAGTGAAGTTTTGTAATTTGCATCAGGATATTCTCCCGTTAGGGCAATAATTCAAGTACTTTTTGGTAAATTAGTATGTTAAATTTAATGACCGTTCTACGCATAAAAAACAGTTTTTCAATTGTAGTTATGAACTTAATACATTATTTTGCTTCACTAAATAATACAAACAGATGAAAGTTGTAATTGCCGGTGCAGGCGAAGTTGGGACACACCTAGCAAGAATGCTAACCAACGAAAATCATGACATCGTACTTCTGGATGATTCTCCTGAAAAACTTTCAAGAATTAGTTCTGAAGTTGATTTAATGGCCATTGCAGGCTCGGCGCACTCATTTACAGATTTAAAAAACACCGATCTTGCCAAGTCGGATTTGTTTATTGCTGTCACTCCATTTGAAGAGCGAAATGTGCTTGCCTGTTCGATGGCATCGTACCTTGGCGTTGGCCGAACTATTGCCCGGATTAACAACCAGGAATATTTGCAGGAGCGCTACCGCACCAAGCTAAACAACCTGGGTATTAATGAATTAATCTATCCTGAGAGTTTAGCAGCAAAAGAAATTGTAGCTTCGGTAAAACAAACCGGAACACGACAAATAATTGAATTCTCGAATGGAAAACTAATTTTGTTGGGAATTAAGGTTCGAGAGAATGCTCCGGTCTTAAATAAAACCTTCGAAGAACTTTCGCAAGAAAATCAGCATCTTCTGGTGGTTGCCATTCAACGCGAGAATATAACAATTATTCCAAAAGGAGCCGATTTTATTAAGAATGGCGATATCGTATATTTTATTACCACGCCGGCAGAGCAACAGAATGTTTTCGAACTTACCGGTAAAAAACTCTTCGATGTCAAAAATATCATGTTCTTTGGCGGAAGCAGGATTGCCCAAAAAGCCATTGAGAAACTTGGCGATCATTACCGCATCAAAGTCATTGAAAGCAATTTGGAGAAGTGCAAAAAAATTGCCGATAAATATGAAAATGTATTGGTAATTAACGGCGACGGGCGAAACCTCGATCTGCTAAAAGAAGAAGGTATTGAAAAAATGGATGCTTTTGTTGCCACCACAGGAAACTCCGAAACAAATATACTGGGGTGCCACCTGGCAAAACAATTTGGAGTTAGAAGAACTGTTGCCGAAGTTGAAAATCTGGCCTACATGAAACTTGCCGACAACATGAACATTGGTTCTATCTTCAATAAAAAGCTAATTGCCGCGGGATACATCTACCGTTTTACTTTAAATGCCGAAATCTCGAAAGTTAAATGCCTGACTGCTTCGGAGGCTGAGGTTTTTGAGTTTATTGCCAAGCCAGGTGCCAAAATAACTAAAAATCCCATCAAGGATCTCGACTTCCCCTGCGAAGCAAAGATCGGAGGTTTAATTCGCGGCAACATGGGATATATTGCGCACGGCTATACACAAATCCAGGAAGGCGACAAAGTAGTTGTTTTTACCCTTCCTGCGGGAATTAAGAAACTTGAAAAATTCTTTAAATAGATTACAAACTCCCGGAAATGGCAATAACATTGTGAAATCTAACAAACAATAACGGTGAAACATATGCGAATTGCATTTTATACCTTAACCCATAATCATTTAGAATACGATGAATCTTAAAATTATTTTTCGTGTACTGGGGTTTTTGTTAGTTGTTGAAGGTGTAGCAATGCTGCTCGCCCTGGCCGTTGCCCTGATTTATGGCGAACACGATATTGTTGCCTTTCTAATTTCAGCAGGAATAAATCTTGCAATGGGTGCCAGCATCGTGTTCGCTACCTCAAAAGCGAAAAAAGACATTGGCAAACGCGAAGGATTCATTATTGTTTCCATGGTTTGGATCGTGTTCTCGTTTTTCGGAAGTCTCCCCTATATACTTAGTGGCTCCATGTCAAGTTTCACCGATGCTTTTTTCGAAACCATGTCGGGATTTACAACTACAGGATCATCGGTCTTGAACGATATCGAAGCCTTACCACATGGCATTCTATTTTGGCGCAGCATGACACAGTGGCTTGGAGGAATGGGAATTATCGTTCTTTCACTAGCCATTCTTCCTGTTTTTGGAATTGGAGGGATGCAGCTATTCATGGCTGAAGTTCCGGGCCCGACTCCCGATAAAATCAGCCCCCGCATTAAACAAACTGCCAAAACACTCTGGAAAATATATATGGCTTTTACACTGGTCGAAACCCTTCTTCTATGGATAGGAGGAATGACTTTTTTCGATGCCATTTGTCATTCGTTTACAACCATGGCCACCGGAGGATTTTCAACAAAACAAGCAAGTATTGCCTATTGGTCATCGCCCTTTATTCAGTATGTTATCATCGTTTTCATGTTTTTGGCAGGAACCAATTTCACCCTGTCGTACTTTGCAATCAAAGGCAAATTTTCAACCGTGTTCCAAGATGAAGAATTCAAATATTATGGATTTTTTATTCTTGGCTTTACGATCCTTATTTTTATTGGATTATTAATTACCACTCAATTGGGTATTGAACACGCATTTCGCGACTCGCTATTCCAGGTACTTACAATCATCACAACAACCGGATACGCCACCGCCGACTATTTAACATGGGCACCTGTGCTTACCATGCTTATATTTGTATTGTTCTTTTTTGGAGGTTCGGCCGGATCAACCGGCGGAGGAATTAAAATCATGCGAATTGTAGTTTTGCTAAAAAACGGTTATTACGAACTTAAACGTTTAATACATCCCCATGCTATCATTCCGGTAAAATTCAACAAACACTCTGTCGATTCAAAAATTGTCACCAATGTGCTCGCCTTCTTTATTATTTACCTTGTAATCTTTGGCATTAGCACAATTATTTTCACCTTAATTGAGCCCGACATGGAATCATCTATGGGTGCAGTAGCCACCAGTCTTGGAAATATCGGTCCGGGCTTAGGCAGTGTGGGTCCTGCTGATAATTTCTTCCATATAAAACCAATCGGGAAGTGGTTTTTATCGTTTTTAATGTTGTTAGGCAGGCTTGAATTATTTACCGTTCTGGTATTGTTCTCACCTTCATTTTGGAAGGAATAATCCCGGTGCTCTATTGTCAAGAACTATGAAACAAAGAATAATATTACAATTCCGGCTCTTTCATAGAATCCAGTTTAATACCCAGGCTATTCATTTTTAAAATTCTAATCCTCCAGTTCTCCCTTCCCCTGGCGAACAATTTCAATTTCATCGCCCGAGCAATCGACAATTGTCGACGGCACCAACTCCCCATACCCTCCATCAATGATAACATCAGCAATCTCCTGGTACTTTTCGTGAATCAATTCCGGATCAGTGGTGTACTCCAAAATCTCATCATCATCATGAATCGAAGTTGACAGAATTGGATTTCCCAACTCGTTCACGATTTCGCGTATGATATTATTATCAGGTATGCGGATACCTACCGTTTTCTTTTTCCCCTTAAAATATTTGGGCACATTATTGTTTGCCTCCAGGATAAACGTAAATGGTCCCGGCAAATTTTTCCGAATAAGTTTAAATATATGATTGGGAATCGGTCGCGTGTAATCCGACAAATGTCTAAAGTCGCTGCAAATGAACGAAAAATTACTTTTTTCAACTTTAATTCCTTTAATCCGGGCGACTTTTTCAACCGCCTTTTGGTTGGTAATATCACAACCCAAACCATAAACCGTGTCGGTCGGATAAATAATTAATCCTCCTCCACGCAAAACATCAGCAATTCTCCGAATTTCCTTCGGATTAGGATTTTCGTTAAAAAGGCGTACCAACATAGTTTTTTCTAATTTAGGCGGATAAAATTAGTTTTTTAAGTTTTATTTCAAAGCTTATTGCAATAATGAAGCGACAAGTTATAGATACCCAAGATGGTTCCAAGACGCTTTTCATTCCCGAAATGGATGAACAATACCATTCGGTAAACGGTGCGCGTACCGAATCGGAATATGTTTATATCGGGAAAGGTTATTTATGCAACCATTCAAAATCGCCAAAAATATTCGAGGTGGGTTTTGGTACCGGATTAAATGCATTGCTTACGGCCTTAGCAGCAGAGAAACATAAACGATACACGACTTATGTAAGCATCGAAAAATATACTTTGGATAAACAATTTATTGAGCAGTTAAATTATGGAGCATTACTTTCGAAGCGTGCAGAGCAACTTTTTAAAGACATCCACAAAGCATCATGGGACAAAAAAGTAAGAATTTCGGATTACTTTTCAATACATAAGATTAAAGGAGATTTAACAATTTACGAGTTTGAAATACCCCAAAATTTCGATATCATCTATTTTGATGCCTTTGGCCCTGACAAACAACCGGAAATGTGGGAACCCGAAATTTTTGGGAAGATTTACGCTGCTTCAGCAGAAAACTCAGTGTTTGTTACCTATAGCGCTAAAGGCGAAATACGCCGTCGATTAAGCGATTGCGGGTATTTCATGGAGCGACTGCCTGGTCCTCCGGGGAAAAGACAAATGCTACGGGGAACCAAAAAAACTAAAATATTTTACTAATTCTCATTAAAATTTTATTCAATTAGGCGAATAAAATACGCGAATGTTCAATTATTCCCCAGCCTTAATTTTTTTTAACATTTTTTAAAGGCCTTAGATTTTGTTCCTGATTTCAGTTCAAGAAAAATGACAAAAGTCATCCAAAAAGATTTAAAACCAACACTTTGACAAACTACAGGAGAAACGAATCTCCGTAATCAAATCTGCTCTTCATAGATTATTTCGAAAATCTAAAATGAATTTTGTCTTGGATTTTGAAAAAATTCATATAAAATTTGGGGCTCATTCAGCGTGAAGGTTATGATTTATAAGTTTAAAATCGTTTCACAAGAATCCCAAAACTTCCGGTTGGAAGTAGCACTCGACGAAAATCATACGTTTTTCGAGTTTCATTCATTACTACAGAAAAGTGTTGGTTTTGAGTCGCATCAACTTGCTTCATTTTTCATTTCTGGAGAAAGATGGAAAAAATTGGTTGAAATATCGATGCTTGACTTAGGTATAAATGGCGCCGCGTATTTTATTATGCAAAAAACAAAGCTTGGCGACCTGCTGCAAAAAGAGGGACAGCAGCTAATTTATACTTTCGATTTTATGAACGACAGGTCTTTTTTTATAGAACTAACTGGAATAATTATGGAAAAAAATCTTATTGAACCGTTTGTCGCTTTAAAGCAAGGTGATACCCCCGTACAGGTTCTTGGCGAAGAATTAGTCGACGAGGAACAGGGAATCCTTCAAGAAGAAGAGGTTTATATGGATTTTGGAGAACTTGACGATTACACCGAGATCTTTGGAGAGATGGACGATTTCTAATCAAGAGGAATAACATGGTTAATCCGTGTTAAAAGAAATTCACAAGGCTGTTCAATTTGTTTTGAACAGTCTTTTTTATGTCATTAATTTGCAAAAAAGAGTTTCATGTCGAAAACACTAATTGTGCTCACAGGTCCCACAGGAATTGGAAAAACATCGGTTGGAATTAAAATTGCCCAACACTTCGATACCGAGATAGTCTCTTCCGATTCGCGCCAGATTTTTAAAGAATTATCCATTGGCACAGCAGTTCCCGAACAAGAGGAGCTTGATGCCATAAAACACCACTTTATTCAAAGCCACTCGATTACCGAAAATTACAATGCCAGCCGCTACGAAAAAGAAGCCATGGAACTTCTTGAAAAATTATTTGAAAGCAGGAATATGGTTTTAATGGTTGGTGGATCTATGTTGTACATTGATGCGATTTGCAAAGGGATTGATAGTATGCCCGATGCTGATCCTGAAATTCGCGCCGACTTAAAACGGCAACTGGAAGAAAATGGACTTGAAAGTTTACGACTTCAGTTAAAGAAACTCGATCCTGACTATTATAAAACAGTCGATTTAAAGAATCCGAACCGCATCATCCATGCGCTGGAAATAAGTATTCAAACCGGCAAACCATATTCTTCATATCGATCGAACCAAAACAAGAAGAGACCTTTTTCCATTATTAAAATTGTACTGAACTGCGATCGCGAAATGCTTCACAAACGAATTAATTTGCGGGTCGACCAAATGGTTGCAAGTGGTCTGGAAAAAGAGGCGCACAGCGTTTTCCCACATAAGGAATTAAATTCATTAAACACGGTTGGTTACCGCGAATGGTTTGCCTGTTTCGATGGAGAAATTACACGCGAGAAGGCCATTGAACTGATAAAAAGAAATTCGCGCCGTTATGCACGAAAACAGATTACCTGGTTCAGAAAAGATCCCACTGCCAACTGGTTCGATCCTGGTCAAATCAAAGAAATTATTAAATTTATTGAATCCAAAACAGCATGAATTATGGACAACTTTGTGATTCGTGTTTATGGATTAGTGATAAACAAGCAAAAGCAGGTTTTAATTTCTGACGAATACGTACTAAAAACCTACATGACCAAATTTCCCGGTGGAGGGCTTGAATTTGGCGAAGGCCCAATTGATTGTCTCACACGCGAATTTAAAGAAGAATGCAACGGTCAGGAAATTGAAAACATACGCCACTTTTACACCACCGATTTTTATCAAAAAGCACTTTTCTATTCCAATGCTCAACTAATCAGCATTTATTACCTTGCTGATCTGACAAAAACGGTTCAATTTAAAATATCGGAAAAAGCATTCGACTTTAATATCGTCGATGATTGGGGACAAAGTTTTAGGTGGGTAAAAATAAAAGATCTGAAAGAAGATGATATTACTTTTCCAATTGATAAATTTGTTGTTCGTAAACTAAAACAAATTTTCGATGAGTAAGACTTTACAAAATATACATGAACTTTCGAAACTTGCCGAACAAATCGCTAAGGATACACTTTTTATTGAGCGAATCGATCAAATATCAAGCCTTATCATTGAAGCTTATAAACAAGGGTACAAATGTATTTTTTGTGGAAACGGCGGCAGCTCTGCCGAAGCCCAACATTTGGCTGCGGAACTATCGGGTAAATTTAAGTTGAACCGCAAACCCATTCCTGCAGAAGCCTGTCATGTAAATTCGTCGTTTGTTACAGCGGTATCCAACGATTACCATTTTACAGAAGTTTACAGTCGTCATATCGAAGCTTTTGGAAATAAAGGAGATGTACTTATTGGATTATC
>JBFEWU010000196.1:0-8765 GCA_041546215.1 Draconibacterium sp.
AAAACACCGGGATAGGCGATGTTTAAACAAGTATGGTTAATTCCGTTGTAAAGCACAACTTTGGATTTGCCTCCAGATTTTTTAATCTGTTTTGCGTATTCTATGCTTTGCGAGTAATGGCACAACCAATCATCTTTTCCATTGAACAAGAGAGTCATTGCCGGTTTTTCTCTGACCTGATAGTATGGTGAGGCTTCCAGTTTCTGATCTTGGGTGTCCAATCCAAATTCGGCTCGCGATTTGGCATTTGGAAAATTCGACAAGGTTGAATCGAGATCTAATACATTGTACATTCCTTCACGTCCGGTGTAAACAACACAATTAGGATAACGTTGAGCCAAAACTGCCGATAAGGTTGTGCCTGCTGAAGCGCCGCTAAATCCGATACGGCTCATATCGGCATTAAATTCCTCCGCTCTTACCGCGAACCATTTTATTGAAGCCTCTAAATCCTGAAGTGCCAAATGAAAAGTTCCATTGTTTCCTTTGCAACGGTAGGCCAAACCAACATATATGACTCCCATTTGATCACATAAAAATTCGCAATCGGCTGGGATTGAAGCATCAGGTACATTTTTATCGTCACCGCCATTCCAGCCACCGCCATGCACAAAAAACATCACCGGCATTTTTACTGTGGCCTTTTCAGGCAGGCATATTTTGATCGGGATATCATATCCTCCAGCCACTGCAGCAATATTTTCAATAGTTTTGAACGCGAATAATCTGGTGCATAAAAATAAAAGGAAGAAGGACAATATGGTTAACTTGAGTTTCATTCTGGACTGATATCTGGTTTATAATTTTCTGCTTTTAACGCCTTCATAGTATTTTGATTTATTCTTCTTCAGCCATTCCAAAAGATATCCTCTTAACTCCTCAGCTTTTTCTGTAAACTTATTCTTTTCCGGATTGGAACCTAAAAGATTTTTCATCTCATATGGATCGGTATTCAGATCGTACATGGCATTTATAACAGTTGAGTTTTCAGAATATGGAACCATCAGTTTCCATTTTTCAGATAACACCATGTAGTTTGAAATTACATCGCCTCTGAAATTCCATTCTGTAACAATGTACTCAGGTCTGTCTGTTCGTTTTTCTTCTATCAGGTCCCGTAAACTCCTGCCATCCGATTTAAAATTATCGCCAAGTCCAGTATAATCAAGTATGGTTGAAAACAGGTCGAGGTTGGTCATGTAATGGTCAACCACTGTTCCTTTTTTAATTTCTTTTGGAAAACGAATCATTAAAGGGACTCTTGCAGACTCTTCGTAAAAAACATTTTTCTCTCGCATGCCATGCGAGCCAAGCATTTCTCCATGATCACTGGTAAAAATAACAATGGTATTTTCCGCTAATCCCAATTCATCGATTGTGTTAAGTATTTTTCCAACCCAATCGTCTATTTCAGTTACCAAAGCATAGTAATTGGCAATCATGTATTTTATTTTTTCGGGATCAGCATATTCCGGACTACCTAACCTGCCGTTAAACTTAATGTAGGGCGAATTAGTCATATCGTCGGCAATACTGAAAGGAACCGGCATATCTTCGTGGTTGTACATTTTTGCATATTCTTCAATGGGAATCATTGGCGCATGAGGGAAATTGATTGATGCCGTTATACTAAATGGCTTATTCTTGTTTCGCTTTATAGCTTCAATGGTTTTTTTGCACACAAAGGCAGTAGAAGTATGTTCCGGTGGAATATTTGAAACTCCATGCAACTCGGTTTGAGCAAATTTTTCTTGCTTTTTTTTCTCCAGAACATCTTTATAATTCCACCCGTAATGTTTGTCTATGGGATTTGGAGTATAAGCTCTGCCCGATGATGATGAAATAAGCTGACCTTCTTTTGGTTCAACATAAGGAACGTGCTCATTTACATATGTCCGATATTCTTTTAGGGTAACAAACTCACTATAAACTTTTGCAGGTTCCTCCGGAGAATGCCATTTCCCGAAATATTCACAGGTATAGCCATTGTCGTGTAATATTTCATCAAAAGTGGGCGTGGTTAAAACAGGCATATCAGGCTCCTCTTTCCAAATTGAATTGGTGCGAACTCCAGTATTTTCAACGGTATGGCCGCTTAATATTGTAGCTCTGGCAGGAGCACAAACGGCACATTGCGTGTATGAATTTCTAAAATAGGCTCCCTGCTTTGCCAATCGGTCGAGATTAGGTGTTTTTATAATCCTGTTCCCAGCAATACCAAGGGCGTCATCTCTTTGTTGATCGGTCATTATAAGCAGTACATTTGGTTTAGAAACCTCTGTTTGTGCAGTACAACTTAGTGACAAAGTTGTTAGAAATAAAACTATAACTTTCAGCATATTACGCTTTTTCATACACTTAAAATATTTAACTGCTTTTCTTCCTTTCAATTGTAAAACTTACGCCTTTTCAAATCGCTGAATTTTTGTGGTTCATATTTTTCCAACCATTTAAACAAACGATCCTTCATCATTTCTGCCTGTTGGCGATCTCTTTCAGGTGATATTGGAGAAACAATAAGATTCCGCATTTCAAGAGGATCAGCCTTGAGATCATAAAGTCCGTCAACACATTTAGAATTTTCACCTTCTGTCATCATCAACTTAAGGTTTCCGTATCGGAGCATATAATTGGGTTTATTGTTTCCTGGCGAGTAAGAAACCACGTCGTGCTCTACCGGTTTTCCTTCAATAAAAGTTCGTAAACTAATACCTTCCGATTTAGGAATTGGCATGCCCATATAATCAAGAATGGTTGAGGATACATCTAATGTCGATACAGGCTCCTCCACTACTGTTCCTGGCTTAATATGTTTGGGGAAACGCATCAGCAAAGGCACGTGTACACCGCCCTCATAAAAAATACTTTTGGAATGCATTCCGTGATCACCAAGCATTTCTCCATGATCTGATGTAAATACAATCAGTGTATTTTCAGTAAGTCCCAGTTCATCCAGTTTATTAAGTATTTCACCAATTTTATCATCAATCTCCCTCACCATGCCATAATAAATTGACCTCATAATCTTTATATTCTCACCATCCTTATAACGCAACTCACTTTTGTCGATTCCCCTGTCTTTGTATGGAGAATCGGTCAACGGATCATTGATACTTTTGGGTATTGGAATAGACTCCGGGGGATACATGCTGTAGTATGGATCCTGCACTACCATTGGCGGATGTGGAGGATCAAAGGAGCATGTCAATGTAAAAGGTCCATTTTTCATACGATTGAGCGCCTCTAATGTTTGCTCGGTATTAAAAGCTGCATAGGAAATATCTGGTGGCAAATCAACACGTCCATACTGGGTTGACTGCGATGCTTTTATTTTCATTTTTTCATCCGCACTCAAATTCGCGTTTTCGTAGTTGTAATCAAGTTTTACCGGTGTGTACGGAGTGAGATTCCTTCCTGAGTAAAGCTGCCCTTCGCCCGGCAAAGTTTCTGAAATATCTTTGCTTTTCAACCATTTCTGATAAACTTTGATAATGTGTGGGGCAACCTGATCGTTGCTTACCGGATTCACTGCATTATCATAACAATCGGTAAATTGATAAGGAGTATGCCACTTTCCGTAATATTCGGCCGCGTATCCATGTTCTTTAAGTATGCGATCGAAAGTTGGCACATCCGGTACATCTTTACTTCCATTATCTCCGTTACTTTTCACTTTAACATTCGTTGAAGATCGGCCTGTTAGCAAGATGGCACGCGATGGTACGCAAACCGGATTGGCAGAATAGTTATTGATGAACATTACTCCTTCGCGCGCAAGCCGATCCAAATTAGGAGTTTTCAGTACGGTATTACCGGCACAACTCATTGCATCAAATCGTTGTTGATCAGTCATAATAAACAACAAATTTGGTTTGTCGCTATCCTTTACAGAACTATGAGCGATCACCGAATTTTGAAAAGCGAAGGTTAATATCACTACAAACAAAGAAATGATCGAGTGATATTTAAATTTAGTTTTCATTTTTAAACGTATTAAGAATTAATAGTTGACCCAAAACGGCACCTAAAGTTATTCATTCTGAACTAAAATTGCTCAGAAAAATAAAGCTAAATAAGACCGTTTCCATACTCCCATCCTTTTCGAACCGGTTCTTTAACGTAGGTATTAAGCGTTTTGTCTGAAAAAGTCAATGAGCCTGGATTATATATTACTTTCTTATTCGATCGAAAAGCAATTGTACCCAGCAGAACAATTTCGGTTAATGGCACTGCATAATCAAAATCAGATCCGCATTTCTCAATATCACCACGAATAGCAGCCATTATTTCCTGAATTGGATTTCCCACGGCTCGAGGTGTCTTTTTTTCTGGTAAGTTATTTTTCAACTCCTCCCAGTTATAAATTAATTTAGGCTGAACGGGTCTCATCGAAGCTGAAAGGATGGTATTTTTGTCTCCGACCAACATACAACCGCCTGTTCCGATTGCATGTATCATTTCAGGAGTCTCTGAATGAACAGCTTCAGGAAACTTTGGCATCCGCCCACCTTCGTACCAATATACCTTCACGGCTGGTCGTTTAAGAGTAGCCGCAAATTCATATATATAGGTTGCTCCTTCGGGATGAGGTATTTTATCATCAAATTCATGTCGGAAATCTATGGAATTATCGAGATAAACAACAGATGGATAACCAAGCCCCATTGTGTAAACCGGAATATCCAAGGTATGGCATCCGATGTCGCCCAGTCCTCCTGAGCCGTAATCCCAATGCCAACGCCATTTCTTTGGACAGAATGCGGCATTGTAAGGTCGCTCGCGGCTTGAACCCAACCACAAATCCCAATCCAGTGTTTCGGGAACAGTTTGAGCAGGATATTCAAGTTTAGCATTTGCATTGTTTGTTGTTGTCCGGCCAGTCCATGCGTGTACTTCGCGAACTTCTCCAAGCAAACCGGCATCATACCAATCTTTTATCTGACGCATACCTTCAAAATTGTGTCCCTGGTTACCCATAACTGTTTGCACCTTAAACTTTTTTGCGGCAGCTTGTAAGGTACGAGCCTGCCAAATG
This sequence comes from Draconibacterium sp., assembly GCA_041546215.1. Taxonomy (GTDB): domain Bacteria; phylum Bacteroidota; class Bacteroidia; order Bacteroidales; family Prolixibacteraceae; genus Draconibacterium. The sequence continues at coordinate 5,036 of JBFEWU010000196.1, forward strand.
TTGTGCGTAAGTGGTTTCTGAGTATGAACGGCTATTCCACGCTCCATAGCCGCATAAGTTGCAGCAAAATGAGTATGATCAGGAGTACTCACAATAACCAGATCCAATTCTTTATGATGAGCATCAAGCATCCTGCGAAAATCTTTGTAGCGCTTTGCTTTTGGAAAAGCTTCGAAACCAATGGATCCGGTTACCTCATCCACATCTGCAATAGCTACAACGTTTTCTTCCTTACAATCATTAAAAGCAGTTTTTGCAATTCCGCCTCCTCCTATCAAGGCAACATTCAGTTTCGATTTGCCAAATACACTTTCACAACCAATGGTAAATCCCCCTGTCGCCAGAGCGCCGGTCCCCAGCAGACCCATTTTCAGGTATTCTCTTCGGGATAATTTATAATTATGTTTGATCATCAAGTTCTTATTAGATGTTAAATATTTTATTCAATCAAAAATGTAATAATTACAGGAAACAGTTGTGCGAGCGACATCTATTCATCATTATTTTATTTTCGGGCCAGGTAATTCTCTTTTAAATGCACCTTGTTACTTAAAACATTATCCACATGCAACTCAAGTTGAACATATGCATTTTTTGAAAATTTGATTTCACCCAATCCATGTTTGTCAGTACTTCAATTCATCCGGATCTAAAGTTCGTTTACCCTCAAATGGTCCCCACTTAAGACGTTCCCGAATGGTTTTTGGATCCTTCCGGTATATCTCACGATCATAATCAGGATTCACTTTTGGGAAACGTGCCCCAACCTCATTAAAGTAGCTCATCATATCTTTGTAAAGTTCTTGATATGTATCGGGATTCTGCTTGGCAATATTGTTTACTTCTCCAGGATCCTCAGAAAGGTCAAACAACATCTGTATATCCGGTCTTTCGTAGAAATGAACGACCTTGAACGAACCTGAAATAACGGCGGAATGGGGAACAGAGGTTCGGTAATGAGGATAATGAAAATACAGGTTTCGGTTCAGAAAAACTTTATCAGGCACTTTCCCTGCCATATAATCAGCAAGGCTTACACCATCAATATTCTGCAACTTTTTTGGATCGCCACCAGCCCATTCCACAAAAGTGGGTAAGAAATCATAATTGACCACATTACCCTTAAAAACTGAACCAGGCTTGATGCCAGGTCCTTTGACTATCATTGGCACCTTAATTCCTCCTTCCCATGCCCACCACTTCGCTGCATGCAGAGGCTGCGTTAATTCAGGTGTTAGAAGAACTTCTTTGTGCCGGTAACCGTTATCAGCTGTTACAATGATATACGTATTATTTTCAATCCCCAATTCCTTGAGTTTGTCGAGTATAGCACCAATCCGACCATCCAAATCCTCACCCATCGCTAACCAATTGGCCGGATCGTCTTTTCTGCTAATTGTTTCAGGATCTTTGTTATTCTTTTTGTACCAGGCCTGCACAAGAGGGTGTTTCACATATTTTTGGCGTGTTTTATCGAGACATTCCCGGCCTGCGTGCATGGCATAGTGTGAAATTTGAAGGTAAAATGGATTGCCCTTTTTAACTTGATCCTGCATAAAACCTATCGCCTTATCTGTAATGCTAAACATCAATTTGGGATCAGACATATCCTTTGGCAACCTCTTTGGAGCTGGTTCACCTTTCTTAAGCCCCCAGGTTAACGTATTGCCCGGATTATTATCCGTAGCACCATCATGAACTTCATAACCTTGTTCTCCCGGATCGCCTCTCATATGCCATTTACCAATGTGTGCACTTACATAACCCATCGGGTTGAGCGCTTTGGCAATGGTGAATGCCTCTTTGTCAATTTCCAAATCAGACACATTTGCAACAAGCGGAAAATACTTATATTCCTTGTTATAATCGTAGTAAGGATCATTCGCTTTCCCCAGATACACTGTAAAACCGCTGCGCGCAGCTGATTGGCCGGTTTGTAAACACACACGGGCTGGTGCACACATGGGTGATCCATATGCATGGCCGAACTTCATCCCTGCATCAGCCAGTTTCTGAACGTTAGGCATTTGCAAAACGGGCATAAAGGAATTTGCCATAGCGCTATTCATTGGAACCGGTGTCCCATACCAGGCCAAATCATCGATGTACAACAAGACTATATTAGGTCTGTTCTTTGCGGTTAAACAACCTGCATTTAACAGCAATAAAAGCATCCCAAAAACTACACCTTTCAACCTTTTCATTTTTTTCAGTATTATTTTTATCATCATACATAATTTTGTGAAGGTAATGGGGATTTATAAACAAAGCATTAAAAAAAGATTAACGAGATTATTTTCCTGCAATTTATTTTTCGTATAATAATTGCCTCATCTCATCAACAATAGTTTTGTACTCCTGCTTATCCGCCAAGTTATTATATTCAACCGGATCTATCCGCTGATCATATAATTCATACCCTTCTTTGCTCTCATCCCACTCTACAAATCGGTAATCTTTATTTTTCACCATCCTGCCCAACATTTCGCCTCGACGAACAACAGCGCGAACTTCAGAACGAAAATCGAGGGATGGATCATCCAATATTTTTGCAAAACTTTTCCCTTCCAAATAATCAGGAGTATTTTCCAACTGAAATAAACCGGCAAGTGTTGGATAAATATCAATGTATTCGAACATGGCATTAGACGCTTCACCATTCTTATGCACCGCATTGCCCGCCATTATAAAAGGAGCATTTGTTCCTTTTTCGAATAAGGTTACTTTATTCCACCAATTGTGCTCTCCCAAATGATAACCATGGTCGCCAAACAGAACAATCAAGGTGTTATCCAATTGCCCCGATTCTTCCAAAGCCTTAATCAATTTACCCACCTGAGCATCCATAAAACTTGTGCAGGCATAATATGATCTTAGAAATTCGCGTTTGTCCTGGTCGGTAAATTTGTTAAATGTTTTTGTTTCTCCCGGAAGGGTATGTTTGAATGGAGGCTTCCAGCCTTCAGGCAAAACAGGTGGATCGCAATCCTCCAACGGGTAAATCTCGAAATATTTTTTCGGTGCAATAAAAGGATCGTGCGGTTTGTGCAATCCCACAGCCAAAAAGAAAGGTTTATCCCGTTTGGTTTTTATTAATTCCACAGCCTTTTTTGCAATCTGTCCATCCTGCTGATCCTCGTCCTCACCTTCAGCAATCTTCCAGTGGCACCATTTTAAAACGCCATCAGTCATATTTCGGGTTTCTCCTTTATTCCCCAAATCGCTTGTCTCAAAAGTGTAAATTTCATCCCAGGCTTTTGGATCGCCATATCCACGTTCATTTCGATGAAATACTTTTCCTAAACTCGCGGTATAAAATCCATTTTGCTTAAATAAATGGGGCATAGTAATTCGATCACCCAGCACATCCTGCAGGGGTGTTCGGTTATTTAATACATTTATTGATTCAGGTCTTAAGCCACTTAAAAAGGAGCTTCTGCTTGGACCACATACGGCATAGTTACAATATGCATGATTAAACTTCACACCTCTTTCTGCCAGTTTATCAATATTTGGTGTTTTTACTACCGGATGATCATAGCAACCCAATGTTGTATTCAAATCGTCAACAACAATAAACAATACATTTTTATCGGTCTTATGCTGAGCTATCTCCGTTTTCTGTTTTGGTAAAGTGCAACCACATAACAGTGTAAATAGGATTAAAATAAGTAGCGATTTTTTTTTTGACCTCATACCTATACAATTTTAAAATGTTTCAACACAAATT
>JBFEWU010000465.1:0-3338 GCA_041546215.1 Draconibacterium sp.
AGACAGAAGAAATTGATTAATTATTATTGATTATTGATTAATGTATACGGTGGTGAAACGGTATGAGGGATACAGGATTAGGGATCCGGACAACAATGACAACGAAAAAGACCGGAGACCGGAGACCGGAGGAATTGATTAATGATTAGTGATTATTGATTAATGTATACGGTGGTGAAACGGCATGAGGGATACAGGATTAGGGATCCGGACAACAATGACAACGAAAAAGACCGAAGACCGAAGACCGAAGACCGGAGACCGAAGTCCGAAGACGAAAGAAGCTCAAAGCTGAAAGCTGAATGCTCAAAGGAAGAACGAAGTCCGAAGACCGGAGAAGAGATAAATAAACTTTGCGTCTTTGCGCCTCTGCGGTAAAAATTCTCAGTGTCTTTGCTCTTTACTCTTGATTCCTGGTTCTTTATTCGGTTTAACGATATGATATTGGTACAGGATTAGCACTTCAAAAAACAATGACAACAACGACAACGGAATTAATTAATGCCTTGAACGACACATTCTGATATTCCAATACTCTGATATCCTAATATTCAAACAATAACAATGACAACCCGACAACAAAAATTGATTACGGATTATTGCCTGCGGGAATCATACCTTGAGGTGGAACTGGTTTATTCCGAGTCGTAAGCCCATTTTAAATAGGTGCTGCCCCAGGTAAATCCGGCACCAAAAGCGGCAAGAATAATGTTGTCGCCTTTTTTCAGTTGCTTTTCATAATCCCATAAACACAGTGGAACGGTTGCAGCCGTGGTGTTGCCATATTTTTGAATGTTTATCATTACCTGGTCTTTACTGATCTTCATTCTTCGGGCTGTCGCTTCTATAATTCGCATGTTGGCCTGGTGCGGGACGAGCCATGCAATGTCTTTGGATGTAATGTTGTTTTTTTGCATAATTTCTACGGCAACATCGGCCATGCTCGATACGGCAGCCTTAAAAACAGCCTGCCCTTCCTGGTATAAATAATGTTCTTTGTTCTGAACCGTTTCCAGGGTTGCCGGTTTTAACGAACCTCCGGCTTTTATATGCAGGTGGTGGCGTCCAAGCCCGTCAACGCGGTTAATGTAATCATACACACCAAGATCTTCGGTGTTTGGCTCAACCAGTACCGCCGCCGCCGCATCGCCAAACAGCGGGCACGTTGTCCGGTCTTCGTAATTGATAATCGACGACATTTTTTCTGCAGCAACGATTACCACCTTTTTGTAACGTCCCGATTCAATAAACTGGGTTGCCGTGGCCAGTGAGAAAATAAATCCGGAGCAAGCGGCATTTAAATCGAAACTCCAGGCATTATGAATGTTCGTTTTATGAGCAATGATATTGGCAGTGGCCGGAAGACTCATGTCAGGAGTGATGGTGGCACATATCAACATGTCAATTTCATCCGGTGAAGTATTTGTCTTTTTCAAAAGATCTTCCACCGCCCAGGCGCCCATGTCGCTGGTTCCAAGTCCCTCACCCTTTAATATCCTTCGCTCCTTAATCCCAATGCGTTGCATGATCCATTCATCCGATGTATCAACCATTGTACTTATCTCATCGTTGGTCAAACGATATTCCGGCAAAAATGCTCCTACTCCTGTTATTGCTGCCCTAATGTTAGCCATTACTCAAATTATTCTTTGTTTTTGATTGTTTTCTGTTTTCTGTAAAAACAGCGGTGAATATAGAGTGAAAAAAATCGAACATCAAACAAAATGGGGGAGATGTAGGCCTGTGATTAATAAATGCTAATGTTGATGCGGAATAATTAATAAGGATGTTCGAAAAGTCTGAAAAAAATAAGGGCGGTGTGGATCAGAGGCATAAAAAAATTCCACTCCCGGATTAACCGGAAATGGAATTTTAATGCACCGGAAATTAATCCGGCAAATTCAGTTTATACGCTAAACTGCAATTTCTTTTTCAATTACTTGTTTTCCTCTGTAGTAACCACATTCAGGACAAACTGTGTGGTACTTTACAGTGGTTCCGCAATTTGAGCAAGTAGCAAGAGTAGGGGCAGTAGCTTTATAATGCGTACGTCTTTTATCCCTTCTCGATTTCGATGTTTTATGCTTCGGATGTGCCATTATTATGTATTTTAATTATTATTTTTTAATTTTTTAAGAGCTGCCCAGCGAGGATCAGGTTCTTCTTCGTCTCCATCTCCATCTTCGGCTTCTGTAATTATATTTAATCTCTCCAGCATTTCCCGGTTACAACTGTTTTCGCCCTTTTCGTTGGGGTGAACATGTCGTAAAGGAATGCTAAGTGTAACATATTCGTAAATAACCTGAGCCAGGTTGATGTGGTGCTCATCGGGCAAAACCCAAATCACATTATCGCCTTCTTCGAACGCTGTTTCTTCGCCATATTTTACAAATAGCTCCGTTTCGAGTTCAACTTCTTGCTGATATTCATCCAGGCAACGGTCGCAGGTAAGTTCCAGCCAGCCCGAAATTTTTAAGAGCAATTTTAAAAATGCACTTCGTTTTTCAAGCTCAACTTTTACGCTTACTTTACCGTTTTCAACCAGGCTCTCTTTAAAATGTTCAAAGAACTTATCGCTTACTTCAAATTCGTACTCGTGAAGACCTTCTTTAAGACCTTTAAACTCAATGTTATATTTCGTTTTCCAACTCACGATTCGAAAAAGTGGATGCAAAAGTATAAATTTTTTATTAACACCCGAAATATTCTGTTGTTTTTTGCATGTGAAACGAGTCCCGATGTGTCGGGACGAGTTCCATTGGCCATAAAAATACATATACCTTTCTGTATGTCAAGCATTGAATAACAAGATTTTAAACTAATTTTATACTAATGAAACCATTTAGTAGCTTGAAGTTCTTTGGAAGATTGGAATGTCGGATTATTAGAGTAGAGGAATGGGAAGAAGCTGAAAGCTCGAAGGAAGAATGCTACAAGTTGGGTATGGCGTTTTGGAAGATAAGAATGTAAGAGTATTAGAGTGGAGGAAGGAGCTGAAAGCTCGAAGCTCAAAGCTCAAAGCTGAAAGGAAGAACGCTACAAGGAGGGTACGGCGCTTAGGAAGATTGGAATGTAAGAGTATTGGAGTGGAGTGGAGGAGAGGGAAGACCGAAGACCGGAGACGGAAGACCGAAGTAGTTCGAAGCCCTTTGGAAGATTTGAATGTATGAGTACCAGAGTGGAGGAAGGAGCTCAAAGCTCAAAGCTCGAAGCTGAAAGGAAGAACGGATTAAGATAGGTTTGGTGCAGCTGGCATGAGTTCTTTTTTGCACCGTGGCTTCAGCCCGGTGATGTAAAGCAGTGTTAGCAAATTGGCTTTAGCCTTTAATTATTGAAAG
>JBFEWU010000289.1:0-5903 GCA_041546215.1 Draconibacterium sp.
TCCGAAAAATTGGAGAAGGAGATGCTTCCAACCTTGGAGATACTTCTACCCTGCTCGATCCGGGAGTAGTAGATGATATTATCGACGGGGCAAAAGTAGAAGTTAAACGCTAACTTAATAAACCATGGAAAGACATCTTCTGTTCGGGGATGTCTTTTTTTTCATCAAAAGTCAACTTTATGAAGGGATTAAAAATAACAAATCGTTGGATTGTTGTGGCAGGAGCCATACTCATTCAACTTGCACTTGGTGCAATTTATGCCTGGTCAGTCTTCACTAAATTATTAACCGAACCCGGAGGAGATTACGGATTCACGGCTACACAAACTGCCTGGATTTTCTCGCTCGGGCTGGCAACTTTTGCTGTAGTAATGGTTTTGGCCGGGAAATGGCAGGCTAAGTCGGGCCCTACGATTGTCTCCCTCACCGGTGGATTGGTGCTGGGTACCGGATATATATTGGGTGGATTTTTAGGCGATAGCTATATGGCTCAGTTACTTTGTATCGGACTTCTGGGAGGTGCAGGAATCGGACTTGCGTATGTGGTTCCCATTGCTGTAGGCGTAAAATGGTTCCCCGATAAAAAAGGAATGATTACCGGACTGGCAGTTGCCGGATTTGGTTTTGGTGCCACCATATGGGTAAAACTGGCGGGTTCGTGGTTTGGGGGCTTGCTGAATACTACAAGTGTTTTTGGTTTGCCTGCCGTACAAAGTGTCTTTGTTATATACGGAATTGCGTTTGCGACCATGGTGTTGTTGGGATCGATGGTTATGGTAAATCCTCCCGATGGCTATAAACCAGAAGGATGGACACCCCCGGAAAGGACAGAAAACAAGGCATTTGGAGGAATAGAATTTAACTCGAAACAAATGCTTGCTTCCAAACAGTTTTATGCCCTCTGGCTGGTATTTGTTTTCTCAGCACTGGCCGGATTAATGGTAATATACTGCATTAAACTATTTGGCATTGATGCACTTCAACATAACGGTCTGGCAAATGCCGGTGTTATTACCGGTACCGCAATGGCCTGGTATGCCATATTTAACGGATTGGGAAGAATTGTATGGGGAACCGTGTCGGATAAATTAGGAAGACGAAAATCTATGATTGCCATGACCTTTTTCCAGGGAATCATCATGTTACTCATATACCACGTGTTTATTAAATTCGGACTTGCCACGGGATTTATTGCTGCTGCCTGTATTATCGGTTTTAATTTTGGTGGAAACTTTGCATTGTTTCCGGCTATTACCGCCGATTTTTTTGGGAACAAAACTGTTGGTCGCAATTACGGATGGATGTTTACCGCTTATGGAATTGCAGGAATTGCCGGTCCCCAGCTGGCCGGACATTTTAAAGATTCAAGCTCGGGGGCAGCCGGACCAATTGTTTGGATGACACCCTTTATCATTGCAGGTGTTGCCTGTATACTTGGTGGTATTATAATGATTATTGTAAAACCTCCGAAAGCTAAAAAGCGAATAGAAAATAAAATAAAAAACAGCACAAACTCCAACGCCTCTTAAAGAAATACATCGATAAGCTGATTTTGAAATATCCCATTTTAGAAGGCATCTTGTTCGTGAGGTGCCTTATTTTTTATTTCTTATGCTTTAAAACAGGATTGAACAGGATTGTTATTCAACATACTATTGACAAATTCGAAACATAAATTACAGCTAAAGATCTGATTTATAAAACTATTGGTCACCATAATTCAAAATTTTAAACATTTGATCAAAATTTTCTAAACTGATTTTTTTTATGAAATTTATAACCAAAATCAACCAATTTTAAGGCAATGCTAGCGGAGTAAAGCATTTCAAGTAAACCAAAAAACTTTAACACATGGCTATCAAGAAGTTAGACAGCATTTTTAAACCAAAACGAATTGCACTCATTGGTGTATCAAATAATCGGGAAAGCGTTGGAGGGATCACACTTCGGAATTTAGTGGGAGGCGGATTCAATGGGGTTGTATATCCGGTAAATCCAAAACGTGAAGCTGTTTTTGGAATTCCCTGCTATCCCGACGTAAAAAGTTGCCCAAAGACACCCGACCTGGCAGTAATTATGACCGCTGCCAAATGGGTTCCCCAGCTTGTAAAAGATTGTGGTGAGGCAGGGATTCACGGACTTATTATTATGTCGGCCGGATTTAAGGAGTCGGGCGAAGAAGGGAAAAACCTGGAAAGGCAGGTAAAAGCTGAAAAGGCAAAATTTCCTGATATGCGGATAATCGGCCCAAACTGCCTGGGAATACTGGTGCCCGGACTGAATATGAATGTTAGTTTTGCCGATGGAATGCCAAAAAAAGGTCATGTGGCCTTTATTTCGCAATCGGGAGCCCTTTGTACTTCCGTCCTCGACTGGGCCTACGAATCAAATATAGGTTTCTCACACTTTGTATCCATTGGGAACTCCATGGACGTAAGTTTTGGGGACCTCATCGACTATTTCGGGCAAGATCCTAATACCAAATCTATTGTTCTTTACGTCGAGTCCATCGCCGATGCCCGCACATTTATGTCGGCCGCGAGGGCCTTCTCCCGCGAAAAACCGATCATCGTTTACAAATCTGGCCGTTTCCCGGAATCGGCGGCTGCGGCAGCATCGCACACCGGGGCCATGGCTTCTGAAGATTCGATCTACGATGCTGTTTTCCGCCGTGCGGGTTTGGCTCGTGTTTTTGACTTTGGCAATATTTTCGATTTTACCGATTTGGTGGGAAGGAAAAGGGTTCCCAAAGGAAATCGTTTGGCCATTGTAACCAATGCCGGCGGACCCGGTGTAATGGCAACCGACTCACTAATATCGCTTGGTGGTCAACTTACAGAATTATCGGAAGAAACCATGCAAAAACTTAACGATTACCTTCCGCCATTCTGGTCGCATGGTAATCCAATTGACGTGCTTGGTGATGCAACTCCTGAACGTTTTGCCAAATCTACGGAGATTGTTCTGGAAGATAAAAATGTTGATGCAGTGTTGGTCATTCTGACTCCCCAGGCGATGACCGATCCTACGGCAACCGCAAAAGCCATTGCAGAGATGTCAAAGAATACCACAAAATCGGTAATGGCTGCCTGGTTGGGAGGAGCTGCCATGCGAGAAGGAGTTCAGATTTTTAACAATGCCGGCATTTCTAGTTATAGTGCACCCGAGCAGGCCATCCGTGCTTTTATGACACTCTCGGATTATTCGCAAAACCAGCAAATGCTTTATGAAACGCCTCGTGAAGTGCCTGTTGCTTTTAATTACGACCGACACGAGCTTCGTAAAAAATATTTAAGCGATATTTTTCCCAAAGCAAAAATATTAAACGAAGACGATTCAAAAATGCTGGTAAACGATTATGGTATTGACACCACCCACCCCACGCCGGCATCCACCGAAGATGAAGCTGTTAAGGTGGCAAAGGCAAAAGGTTACCCTGTGGTGTTAAAAATCTATTCGCCCGACATCACCCATAAATCGGATGTTGGCGGAGTTGCCCTGAACATTAAAAATGAAGAAATGGTTCGTGCTACTTTCAACAACATGGTCAAAACCGCTGCCGAGAAACGCCCCGATGCCAGAATTGAAGGGGTTACCGTTCAGAAAATGGTGGATACCAAAGATGGCATTGAATTAATTCTGGGTACTAAAAAAGATCCGGTTTTTGGCACGGTTATGCTTGTGGGCATGGGTGGAACCACTGCCGAATTATTTAAAGACAAACGCCTGGAGTTCCCACCCTTAAACGAAAGATTAGCGCGCCAGATGTTAGAATCGCTTAAAATCTATCCCTTACTGAAAGGATGGCGTGGCGATGCACCTAAAAACATTGATAAGCTGATAGAAGTACTGATTCGCATGTCATACCTGGCGGCCGATTATCCTGAGATTGAAGAGCTCGACATTAATCCATTGATCGTTACGCCCGACGATGTAATTGCCCTGGATGCACGTATCGTGGTTGATGAGGAGCTCATGAAAACTCCTGCCAAGGAATACTCACACCTGGTGCTTCGTCCTTACCCCGAAAGCCTGATTAAAGATGCGATTCTGCGAGATGGCACAAATATTACATTGCGCCCCATCCGCCCGGAAGACGAGCCATTGTGGCTGGAGTTGCTGGGTAGCTGCTCGAAAGATGCCATTTATCATCGTTTCCGCTACGATTTCTACTTCGATTCGCACGAGGTTGCTTCGCAATTCTGTTTCATCGACTACGACCGTGAAATTGCTATTGTTGCCGAACACGACAAAGAAGACGGCTCAAAAGAACTGATTGGTGTCGGCCGCTTAATTGCCGATCCGGATGTGGAAGTGATGGAATATGCGATTTTAATTACCGACAAGTGGCAGAAAAAAGAATTGGGCTACACGCTTACCAATTATTGTCTGGATATTGCAAAATCGCGCGGAATCAAAAAACTGGCAGCGGAAACAACCCGCGACAATAAACCCATGATATCGGTATTCCGTAAACTAAACTTTAAAATCAGGTTTAACGAAGATACAACCGTGTCGGTGACTAAAATTCTGGAACCTGAAGTGTAAAATCCTTTAAAAATCGTTAATCTTCCGGTGAACTTATTCATTTACCGGAAGTTTTTAAATGCATGAATTCTACTAAAATTACAAAGCCATTGGTTGACAAGCTATGGCAGGCAGCTTACCTCATCCGAAAAGCCAAATATGCAGTGGCTTTTACGGGTGCAGGTATTTCTGTGGAGAGTGGAATTCCCCCTTTTCGGGGTGAAAACGGACTTTGGAACACCACCGATCCCATTTTTCTTGAAATTGAATTCTTTCAAAAAAAGCCCTTGCAGTCGTGGTTAAAAATAAAGGAGATCTTTTACGACAGCCTGGGAGATGCCGAACCCAACGTCGCCCATAAGATGCTGGCAAAAATGGAAGAACGGAGTTTCCTGGAAACGCTTATCACACAAAACATCGACCACCTGCACCAGAAAGCAGGCAGCAAATATGTGTACGAAATTCATGGCACCTACAAACAATTGATATGTACCGAATGCAGTTCGGAATACGACATAAGTTTTGCCAATCTTGACTACCTCCCTCCAACCTGCTTCATCTGCAAGGGCATCTTAAAACCCGACATGGTTTTTTTTAACGAACCCATCCCGGCTTTTGCAAAAAAACGTTCGTTCGACGAAGCGGCCAAATGCGATGTTTTACTTATAATTGGAACAAATGCTGAAGTTTTACCGGCTGCCCGGATTCCGGAAGTGGCGAAAGAAAATGGGGCAAAAATCATCGAGATAAACATTAAACCTTCACATTTTACGAATACCGTAACCGATGTTTTTCTGGAAATGAAAGCAAGCGAAGCAATGGAAGAATTGGGAAAATTGCTTTATTTATGATAAATATTGATTACTATCCCTTACCCTTCTGCAAGAGTGCAGCCTGTCACCTGTAATTAATTGTTTCACAATGGATTACACTTACACAAAACATTGATTCGAAACTTTAATAAATGTACAAATCTTGTATTTTTTCAAATTTATCGTTAACTTACGCACATGGACACTTCTGGAAACAAACCCAAAGAAACCCTCAGAATTGTTTTATACGTATTTTTTACGGTATCTCTGTTATTTCTGACCATATGGTTTGGACTGCGGCTTTTTGATGTAATGTTATAATAAATCCAGTGGGCATTTGAAAATCTGTTCTGTGCCAATTCCATTTTACTTCCAAATAAAGAAAATTCTTAAAGTTGACTATCCCCGTGGCAGAGCCAAGGGGTATTACGCCAACTTTATTTCAGCCCAAAAGCTGAAAATCGAATTTTCATTATTTCACCCCACTGTCATCCAGCAAATGCTGAATGACATCTCCCCTAAAATTTAGGGGAGAATATATTGTACCTCGTGGCAAAGCCACAA
>JBFEWU010000167.1:0-10103 GCA_041546215.1 Draconibacterium sp.
ACCTAATCAATAAGCCGACTGAAATCTATGTGGACGAATCTATCTTGGGCGTCACCAGGCTGGAAGTTGTTGATGGGGATGGCAACCGGCAGATCCTCAGCTTGGTCGAGCCGCTGCTGCTCGAAGAAGATGTGCAGGCACTGGATGAAGTTGTGGTTACTTCGTCATACGGCACCCGAAAACTAAAACAGGAGGTTGTTGGAAGCATCACCAGCATAAAAACGAAGGATATTGTTACTGAACAAACCGCCATAAGTTTTGACGAACTGTTACAAGGACAATCGGCTGGGGTATATATTGATGGAAGTTCCGAAATTGGGAAGCCTGTAGATATTCACATCCGGGGGCAAGGTTCATTAACACCACTTTCTGCTAATAATGTGGGTACCTCAACTCAGCCTTTAATTATTGTTGATGGCGTAATCTTATCCGAAGAATTGGACCTGGATGGCAATAACTTTTTTGACGCGGGAGGAGGCTTGTACTCCGAAGACCCTTCAAATCCTTTTGCCAAAATAGGGATTACCGATATTGAATCAATTAACATTCTGAAAGACGCAGCAGCAGTTAGTCTTTATGGAGCCGATGGGGCAAATGGTGTAATTCTTATTACCACCAAACGGGGCAAAAAAGGTCCCATGAAATTTACATTTTCTGCTCAATCCGGATTTAGTAATCCTATAAACCAGGTTACTTATATGAATGGTGAGCAATACCAGGAGCTGCGAAATCTCTTCTACAAAAATAATGGTGATGATGGAAATGTGCAGGATTGGAATGGGGTAGACACAGACTGGTATGATTTGATGAACCAAACCGGGAAGTATCAGAAATACAATTTTACCCTCTCCGGAGGAGCTGAAAAACTAACGTATCGGGTTTCCTTCACCCATCAAAATATTAAAGAACCGCAAATAAACAACGAATTTCAAAAATACGGAACTGCTTTTGCGCTGGATTATCAGGCTAGGAAATGGAAGCTGAGTTTAACCTCAAAACCTTCCTTAACCATGAAAAACTCACCCAATACGCTACATGGCTATGCGGTTCCACCAATCGTTGCTCTTTACCAGGAAGATGGCAGTTATACGCCTTTTGATATCTATGGTAACCCGTTGGCAGTGGCAGAACAAAACCGGGTAAGGATAAAAAATAAATCATTAATAAATAGCCTGTCGTTTAATTATCGTTTTAACAAATCACTTAGCTTCTCAAGTCTATATGGTTTCGACTTTTCCAATAAAGATCAGGATACCTATTTTTCGGGTTTAAACGAAACAGGAATAGATGCAAAAGGGAACAAAGGTATTCGTATGTTGCGCGATAGAGATGTGCGTAACTGGAACTGGAATGCCAGATTGTTTTACAACAAAACATTCAAAGAGCTTCATTATGTCGATTTCACTGCAGGAGTAGAAGCCAAAGAGCAATCAACCAAATACAATTACGCACGTGGTGTAAATTTCCCCGAACCCGATCAAATAATGCCCATTGAAAAAGCAGATTATCAAACTTACAAATGGGATAAAAACGAAAGTACCGGGCGATCGTTTCTTTCTCAGGCCAATTACAATTATAAGAAGAAATATTTTCTTCTGGCAAACTTCCGCATCGACCAAAGTTCTGCGTTTGGAGGAGATAATAACACCTCTTACAACGGCGGTTTTGGGGCAAGCTGGATTGTCTCACAAGAAGATTTTATGGAGCAAAACGAATGGCTTAGGTTTTTAAGGGCACGAATAAGTTACGGTACATCCGGGAATTCCCGCATAGGTTCGTATCGTGCTTTAGGCTTGTATAATTTTTACGACCAAATAGCCAATGGTTACAATTACGGTTATTATGCCACACCGTCAACAGCTCCCAATCCGAATTTAGGTTGGGAAAAGAACATTAAATTTAATGTTGGTTTTGATTTTTCTATTCGCGAAAACCTAAGCACGACCATTGAATTTTTCCAGGATGATATCCGGGATATGATCGTTTCGCGCGATGTTATTCCTGAAACTGGGTATGGTTCAGTGCAAATAAATGGTGCCGCAATGTATAACCGGGGAATTGAATTTAGTACACAGTATCAGGTTGTTTCAAAAGAAAATTTCAAATGGAAACTGAATTTTAATATCTCAAAGATAAAAAATGAGGTTACGCATTTAAAAGGATTGGGCTCAGAGTATTCCTCGGCTGAGCGTGCCAGAGCACAACGAATTGGGTATGCAACAAGTGTAATATGGGGGTATAATTTTGTAGGTATCGATCCGGCAACTGGCAGGGAATTATACCAAATTGACGGCAATACAGTTGATGCAAATTATTTAAGAGAGCATTACAAAGAAACAAGCAATTGGGTGCCAATAGGTAACTCGCAGCCCGATGTATTTGGAGGATTAAGCAATCGATTTTCCATTGGGAAAAATATTTCTGTGTCGGTTAATACAAGCTATTCTTTTGGAGCAGACGAATTGATTTCCGGCGAGTATGTAGATAAGTATACCAATATTTTTAACCGCAACATGTCGGTAAATGCCATTATGGGTAGTTGGAAGCAACCTGGAGATGTGGCCTATTATCCTTCGGTTGGAAAAACCAATCCACTGATTAACAACTCAACTAAACTTCTTTATTCTAATTCCCATGTAAAATTGCAAACCATAAATATTTCCTATGCCATGCCGGCGCAAAAATGGGGCTTGCCATTTACTACATTATCCGTTTTTGCCAACGGAAGTAACTTGTATTACTGGTATATGGATAAAAGCCCTGAAGGCCTAAACGGAATAGCAGAATTGAAGAATATCTATCCCGAAATGCGAACATTCTCATTTGGTATAAAAGCAGGATTTTAGTTATGAAGTATACAATTTATTATATAATAGTGGTGATATTACTGATTTCATGCGGCGACTTTTTAGATCAGGAGCCAAGCGAACAACGATCGATCACAGAGCAATTCTCTTCGGAAGAAAACATCGATCAGGCAGTAAATGGATTGTATTACGAACTGGAGGGTATACTGTCACATAAATTCTTTATTTACGCTGACCTGGTTGGCGGTAATTTCACGTTTACTCCGGCAAAACACGATTATGTTTTAGAGGTTCCTACCGCCATCTCAATTGATCAGGTATATGATTTTAATGATCATCAGTCTGATTCTGATTTTGGCTCCTTTTACGCCGACCTGTATGATTTGATCAATTCGGTAAACCTGGTTCTTGAATACACCGTGGGAGTGGACTTTATAAGTGCTGAAAAGTTATCACAGATAAAAGCTGAAAGCCTTACGATAAGAGCTTTTTGTCATTACCTGCTTAGTCTTTTTTATGCCCAGCAATATGGTTACACCCCCGATGCTTCTCATTTGGGCATTGTTTACAACACACATACAATTGTTGCCGGAAAAGATTACCCAAGTCGTGAAACCATGGCCAAAACCTGGGAATTCATTCAGGCCGACATGGATGAGGCTTTAAACAGTTTTTCCTCTGCTTCAGTTCTCGGTTACGGACCCGAATATTCATGGTTTAATGAAACGAACTCCAAAGCGCTTTATGCCAAAATGGCTTTGCAAATGAACGATTGGGAAAAGGCATATAAATTTGCAAACGAAGTAATTCTCAATTCTGGAATAAACCTGATGTCGAAAGATGCTTATTTAGAGGAATGGGGAAAACCGGCCGAGGCAGTAAGCGAAGTGTTGCTTGAGTTTTCAGCCCCGAGAACTGCCGAGGAGGGCGAGATACGATCATCAGTGGGTCATAGCTGGTTTAACTATATTGATAAAAGCAATTACCAGGAAATTGTGGCTTCGGGCGACTTATTAAATATGTTTTCAGAAAATGATATCCGAAAATGGCTTTATGCGCCTATTCATCTCAAAACCCGGATTGACAATGTGGACTACATGCTCCCCTATTATTTTACCAACAAATTCCAGGGAGAACCAGGTACTCTTTATCTTCGGCTTTCGGAGATCTACCTGATAAGGGCTGAAGCAATGGCACGAATCGGAACTAACTTGAATGCTGCATTAACTGATTTGAATATGATTCGCGAGCGTGCAGGATTAGACGCCCTGATAACAACAAATAAGCTGTTGGAAGAAATTTTTGATGAGCGAAGAAGAGAACTGGCTTTTGAAGGAAACCTGTTTTTCGATATTGTGCGGTATAAAAAAGATGTGTTACGCAACGATGGCTGTATGTCGAAAGTTTGTAACATGGATTATCCATCCGATTATTTTGTGTTGCCAATACCCAATTTGAGCGTTACGCTGAACGAAAATATGATTCAAAATGATGGCTATTAAAAAGATACTTGCCCTGTTAATTATTGCCTTGGCTTGGCTTTCCTGCCAGGAGTATGAGGCTGAAGTGTATTCCAACGAAGATGGCCGCTTCATCCGTTTTAATTTAATCGTTAACAATGATGGGCAACCCATTGAAAAAGGAACCCTGGTGCAGAATGCTGATCTTGCAAAAAGTCTGGAATATGCACAAAAACAAGCTTTAAAAATTCCTGTAACCATTACCAGTGAACCTTTAACCGAAACTGTGACTGCAACTTTTTCAACCACGCTTACGGGAGCATACTCGGCTTTTGAAATAGCACCGGCAAAAACCCTTAACTTTTCAGGCAAAAAGCTCACTGATACGATAACCATTAACTTTACCGAACGCTGGTTTAAAGATGACAATAACCTCATTAAATTAAAGCTTGAGTCGGTTAGCGATAAAAACATCGGCATTGGCTTTCCAAATCCAAACAATCCGTACGATGAATTAAGCATCAAACTCGAAGAATTGGCACTCACCTATAAAATACAGGATGAAACGATGTTGCTTTTAAATGGCGAAATGGGCGAAGAAGTATATTTCGATGTACTTTTTCCTGAAGGTTTTTTTGCTAATGAGGTAGCAGGTTTGGAACTGCTAAGTGAGGTAAGTAGCAATTATGACTATACGCTTGAACAACATGCGATAAATGTGAATGAAAATAAGGTAACTTATAAACTCACTTTGAACGAAGCTTTGAACATCGATATCTTTTCGTACACTGCAAAGTTTGAGTTGAACGATCTGGAGTTCTATCAAGTTGCCGGGAAAAACACTATTTCCATTACCAAACCTGAAAATGTAGCCCGTGACCTGGAACTGAATACCGCCTCATATTTTTATAACCTGGATGACCAGTATCACCGTTTGTACGGCGAAACCTGGATGGATTACAACAAAGATGGTGAATGCGACTGGACAGGATGGAACGCCTTTACTTACCCGGTTGTAGTTGATGCCAATCACCCTGATGCTATTTTGTATGACGACAAGGGAACAAGTGATCCCAACGACGATATTTATCACCATGCCTTTCGAGTTGGTTTCAATTCGCCAAACGAAGGGCGTACAACCAACAGTTTCAACCTAAAGCGGATTCTGGATAACGAATACACGGATGCCGATAAATCTCCTGGCTTTAATATTCCACAAGCCTTGGAATTTTATCCTGAGAATGGTACAAGTGCAACCAATGGTTTTGTAAAGGTGATTTCGCAGGATATTGTTTTGGCAAGCAAGGACGATGCTTCGTACACCATCGCTATTGACGGTGAAGGTACCTATACCGATATTGGAAACGGTATTTTTAGAATGGAATTTGAGTTTAGAATGACCAACACGGAATTGTTTGGTGGAACAACCAGTCGCAAATTTATTGTATACAATATAAAAGATTATGAGGATCCGGATCCACTTTCAGCAGAATGCCACGAACCAATTAATCTTTAAATATTTAATTTAAACGGAGTATTTTTGTTTATAAAAGATAACATTAGCATGATTTTAAATAGTAAGAGGGACAGTTTTAAACCGGTTATCGCAGCACTTTTATTGGTGCTGTGCTCCGGTTTTACCAGTGCAGAAGAGACGAAAGCAGGAAAGGATAGTGTGAAAGCGGCTTCGTATGAAAAGTTTTTGACCGATAAAGAACTTGTAGGTGAGGGATTGTTTAGGATTTATAAAAAAGACAACAATTTCTTTTTTGAAATCAACGACTCCTTAATCGGACGCGATTTTTTGTTGGCGGCCCGTGTTTCAGAGCTTAGCAAAACCACAAAGGTGGAGGCCGGCGAAATGCGAAAAGAACCTACCTGGATTCGTTTTTCGCGCAATAATGAAAAGTTGTTTATGCACAAGGTCGTCTCCGATGACAGGACTGATGAAAACGATCCGATAAAAAAGGCATTGGATCGTATTCAAATGCAACCGGTTTTTGAAACCTTTAAAATAAAATCGTTAAACGCCGACTCAACGGCAGCCGTAATCGACGTAACTAAATTTTTAACTGCTGAGATTCAGGGTGTTTCTCCTTTTAACAGTAAGTACAAGGCAGGAAAATTGGAGCCTGATGCTACGTGGATAAAAAACGCGTTGGTATTTCCAAAAAATGTGGAGATAAAAACCCAGATGAATTACAGCAATACCAATGGAAATCCCTTTGTTATTGTAATGAATCGCTCATTTTTGTTGTTGCCTGAAAAACCAATGCAACCGCGGTATGCCGACAATCGCATCGGCTATTTTGCCAACAGCTCTTTGTTTTACACGTCGGAAAAAATTGGGGTAGACAGCAAGAAATACATTACCCGCTTTGATATAGCCCCTAAGGCAAAAGATGTAGAGGACTATAAGGCAGGGAAAATGGTTGTGCCTGAAAAGCAAATTGTGTACTACTTCGACCATGCTTTCCCGGAAGAATGGTGGCCTTATATTAAAGCCGGGATTGAAGACTGGCAGTTGGCTTTTGAAGCCATTGGTTTTAAAGATGCCATTGTTGGAAAACCTTATCCGGTTGACGATCCCAATTTCAGTCCTGAGGATATACGCCATTCGTGCATTCGTTATATTGCATCAACAAAGGCCAACTCAATGGGCCCGCGTTGGACCGATCCGCGTAGCGGTGAAATTATTGGCGGTGATGTTTTGTGGTGGCATAACGTAACACGCTTGCTTCGCGACTGGCGTTTTGTGCAATGCGCAGCCGCCGATCCCAAAGCCCGCCAACGTCATCCTGATTTAGAAATGCTTGGTGAAATGGTTCGTTATGTGGTGGCCCACGAAATAGGGCATTGCCTGGGATTAAAACACAACATGAGGGCATCCTACGCTTTTCCAGTCGATTCGCTTCGTTCAGCAACTTTCACCCAGAAAAATGGAACTACGCCATCGATTATGGATTATGCGCGCTTTAATTATATTGCTCAGCCGGGCGATGAAGGAATACGATTTACTCCACCACAAATGGGACCTTATGATATCTTTTCCATAAAGTGGGGCTACCAACCCATATTTGAGGCAGAAACCGCTAATGATGAGAAAGCCATCCTTAATCAATGGATTCTGGAGAAAAAAGACAGCCTTATATACCGCTATGGCGATCAGCAAATGGGCATTGCATTCGATCCCTCGTCGCAAAACGAGGCCCTGGGCGACGATGCCATTAAGGCCAGTGAGTATGGTAGCCAAAATGCCCAATACATTATGGAGCATTTGGTCGAGTGGACTACATCCGAGAACGATGATTTCGAGTACATGACCCATATGTATGATGAGTTACTAAAACAGTATAAAAGATACATTGGTCATGTTTGTGCATACCCGGGAGGAGTTTATGGCTACAAACTGGTTGAAGGCGAGGATGAGCACTTCCAAAATCCGGTAAGTAAAGCAAAACAGCAGGAAGCACTGGCCTGGATCTTTAAGGAATTGGAAAACCAGCCATCATGGATGCTAAACAAGGAAGTGGAACGACGTATAGGCTCACGTAAAAACGATTTGTTTAAGTACCAGGCTTCAGTACTCGATATTCTAATGGGTAGTGTCGTGTTTCAAAAACTGGAGCTGTACCATAAAGAATACAGCAGCGCTGAATATTTAACCGATCTGCATCATCATATTTGGGCTTCAGGCAAACAAGACAAAAAGCTTAACGAGTTTGAACGTCATTTGCAGGCTTCGTATGTTCATAATCTGGTGAAAATGGCTGGATTGGAGTCATCGGCATCAAAGAAGAAACCATCAGTCTCGCTGGCTGCCTTAACCAGCGGCAGTTCTTCAAAAATTCAGTTTCTCGATAATTTAGTAAAACCACTGATTTTTGCCGAGATAAGCAGGTCGAAGGAATTTGTAAAGCAACAAATTAAAACAAAGGATCCGGAACAAAAAGCACATTACACTTACCTTGACAGGCTGTTGTCCGAATACTAACTGTTTTGCAAACACTTAAAAAAAAGACACAACACAAAGGCACCGGTTCTTATCGTGTTGTGTCTTTTGATTTAATAGCTATTTTTGCCATGAATGGAGTATTTGTATGTAGTATGTAGTGGCTTATTGGTCTTTTTCTCAATCTCCCTCATTACGAAAAAGAACAAAGCTTTTTCCGAGCTTGTTTTTACAAGTTGGATTATCGTTCTTATGGTTACCGTTGTGTCTTTTTTCCTGCATGCAAAAGGCCTTTCTGGTCGCTTTCCTGTTTTTATAACCCTTATTTGCGATTCGCATCTTTTACATGGCGCATTCATGTATATTTATGTTCTGGCCTTCACCAATCCAGCCTTTCGATTAAAGCCTGCGCATTTACTTCATTTGTTACCCATGTTGTTTCAGATTTTGGCGAAACTTTACCTCAATTATGGAGTTGGCGAAATGGAATGTTACCAGGAAGGTGGTTGTGTAGAGGAAGATAATATTTATGTGTGGCTTACTTATTCATATAAATACCTGGTTCTTGGAATTTATATTCTTGTTGTGTGGAAACGGGTACTGGAAAATAAAAAAAATGCGGTTTCTCCCAGGGACCAAATGCGGCACCAATGGATCAGGCAAATCATTCTGGGCGTGAGTTTTTTATATGCAGGAGTACTGTTGCTAAATATTGGCCGTATTTTGTTACCCGATGTATTTTGGGAACGAATGCTGCTTGGCAACACCCTTACAACCTTGTTTATATTTATTTTTCTGTATCTGGGAAACAGCTATGCCTATATTTTTGTAAGCCCTTCAAAAAGCAGGTTTAAAAACCTTAGCGAATCGTTTAATCCCAATAATTGTCAGTTACGGCTACAAGAAGATCAAATGACAAAGGTATTTATTCAGTTAGAAGAACTTATGAATAGGGAAAAACCGTTTACAAAAGGAGCTCTGACAACCAAAGACCTTGCAGAATTATGCGGAATTCCATCTGCAACTATTTCGCAATCGATTAATACGCTAACCGGAAAAAGTGTAACCGATTATATCAATCAATATCGTGTAAACTTATTCAAGGAAAAAATTTCTGATCCGAAAAACCAACACTTTAAAATTATGGTTTTAGCAGAGGAATGCGGATTTCAATCAAAATCGACACTGGTAAGGATCTTTAGACAATTTACTGGAGTCACACCAAGTCAATTCCTAAAAGATCTGTAAGCCAGTTCGGGCAAGTGTAATCACCCACTAGCTGAAAGAATACAACCTAAGGCAAGTACAGTATTTTGCCGGGGTAGTTCATTCTATTTTGGATCAAAAGAAAGCAACAGAACTTTTGGCAGGAGAGGGTATTATTTAAAAGATAAAAATTCAATTGTTAAAAGTTTTGTGGTTCAAACAAAGTTGCCTGATTTGGGAAAAGCCGGTGTTTACGATTTGGGATTAAGGATGACTTTGGAATTATTGCATTCATTCAGAAACCTTTGTTCTGTGAAAGGTGAGGTTGTTCAAATGCAAAGGACATTAGTTCTTGGTCTCTTCTGGGTAAACCATAATTTGTAGCAATCAATCTCCATTTAGAAACATTTTTTTGAACTTTTTTGATTATCTCTTTTGCTTCTATGGAATTAAGTCTAAAAAACTCGGCTACTTCCAATGCAAGATTTAGGTCAAGTGAATTATCTTCGTCAGAAATGTTAAGACTAAGACCAATACCAGTTGGTACTGCATTAATATCATAAGCAGGAGAAAGTTTCCAACCATTATCTCCAAGCATAAAACCATGATTTCTTAAATGGTCATCAGTATTCTTTACGCATATACTAAAAACAATACGTCGCCATAGTTCTTCCAGAT
>JBFEWU010000325.1:0-5291 GCA_041546215.1 Draconibacterium sp.
CAAGTTGTCGTTGAAATGAGATTGTTAATTCTGTATCCCTTATACCGCTTAACCGCCGTTTACATTAATCAATAATCACTAATCAATAATCAATTTCTTCTGTCTTCCATGTATTTCCAATGCATAGTGTTTTATTTTTATGTTTTAGTTGTGCACCCTTACCTCCTGTTTCCATTTTTCAATGGCGGCTTTCATCTTCTGAGTTCGCGCAGGGAATTTTTCAGCGAGGTTTGTGGTCTCTTTTATATCCTTGCTCAAATCAAATAACTCCACCACATCTCCTTTGGTTTGCATCTTCCAGTTTCCATCGCGCATGGCTGTACCTAATTTGGGTTCGTAGCCAAAGAATAGTTGCCTTTCCGGTATGTCAGCCTGATCAAGAAGGTGGTTTTTTATACTATTCCCATCGAAGTTATGTTTATGGGAGAGCTCGATGCCCGTTATGTCGAGAATAGTAGGGAAAAGATCCATCCCTGCTATTAACTCCCCGGATGTCCAGCCAGCCTTGATATGTCCCGGCCATCTGGCCACCGCAGGAACACGATGACCTCCTTCATAATTGCTGAATTTACCACCCCGGTACGGCCGTTCATTGGGATTCATTCGCACGGCTCCGTTATCCGAGAAAAAGAATACAAAAGTGTTTTCATCCAGGTCCAGTTTTTTGAGCGTTTGCATTATTTTTGTCACTCCTTTGTCCAGTTCTTTCAACATAACCTGATATTTTGGGCGGTTATTTTCATAATCAGAAATTTTGAATTTTTGCCTGTTCTCAGCTGTATCTGCGGGTGTCTGATAGGGATTGTGTACAGCCTGATGTGCCACATACAAAAAGAAAGGCTTGTCTTTGTGGCGTTTAATAAAGTCAATGGAACGATCTGTTATGATGGTGGTGGAGTAGCCACTGACATCCTGAATTTCGGTACCATTCATCCACTTACTGTGTAGGTGAAAGTCGCATCCACCGGGAAGGAATCCTATAAATTCGTCGAAGCCATGGTGAATGGGATTGTGTTCTGGTTCTGAACCCAGGTGCCACTTGCCAAAAATTCCTGTTCCGTAACCGTTTTGTTGCAGAACGCGGGGAATGGTCACTTCGGTAGCTTTTAGACCAGGAGTGTCAAGATGCCTCGCAATTACATCAATAATTCCAACACGTTGCTGGTATCTTCCCGTGAGCAATGCGGCACGTGTGGGACTGCACACCGAACTGTTGGAGTGAAAGTCGGTGAACCTGACGCCTTCCTTTGCCATTTGATCAATGCCCGGCGTTGGGATCCAGCCATCGTACAGGCTCATGTCGCCACACCCCAGGTCATCTGCAAGGATAATGATGATATTGGGTGGTTTTGTGTTATTACCTGAATTGTCGGTTTTCCCAGAGTTTTCAATGTTTCTTGCAGAGCTATTGAAAGCCAGGGTGTTAAGTGCGAGCAGGATGAGTGCTAATACGGTTTTGATATTTTGGATCATATGGATTGGTTTTAGTTCTTTTCTGAACGAAAACTGCGGATTTATCTTTAGATTTACTTTTTATGCTGCATTCCTTCCTGGTCTCCTGTACTTGTGCCGAATTCCACCACCTGGAACTTACTCTACTCCTTGTCGTGTAACGATAGGAACGTATCCAATTTCCATCCCTTTCGGAGGTGTAACGAGAAGTGCCGGATCAAGTTCAGCTAAAGTCCCAACTTTATTTGGTGGAAGGTATTCACGATCTTTTGTCCAGTGCTTGTGTAGTAATTCAATCCTTCTTTGCATTTCTTCACGTTCTTCTTTGCTCATGGCCGCGTTAAGTAGTGCCGGTTGGTCACAAAACCTGTACCAGTAATAAGTAACAGTACTGCCGTCTCCCAGCTTTGCCCGGTAAGGTCCAGCAGCAGGCCCTGGTGCTTTCCAGAAGCTCTCCGGATCTTCGGGAGTTACATAGGTTTTATTCCTGCCTTCATATCTTCTTTCGAAGCTTAGCGAATGTAGGCCAGTCTCCTCAGGTACATCTTCCGGGGCAACGGCGATCCATTCTCCTTTACCACCGTTATCCGATTCCACGAATTTGTAATACTCAGGAAGCGTAACCAGGCCGCCGATTTCTGTTTCCGTGCGGGTTACCAGGTCACCTTCCCATCTTACTTTTAAAGTGGCGTCATCTGTAACGCTCATATCCATAAAGGAAGTAATGTTCATCAGGGCAATTTCCTCTTTAGGGATATGGTCTCCCCGAAATCCCCAGTTTGATCTTACGCTTTTTTTGAACTTCACCATATCGGAGGTGCCTTCCAGTTTGATTTTGCTATCTGCAGGATCTCCTCCTTTAAACCATGATTCGACATCATCCCAAAGTGCTTTCTTATTGTATACCATCCTTCGATGCAACAGTTCTGAAATTCCTTCCTTGTTTGTTGGGTAGCATGTTGGGGCCATACGTGCATATCTCACACCTTTCGAATCCGCAGCTTCTGCAGAATGGATGTGCTGGGTTTCCTGCTGGAAGGGCTTGTTTGCCTCGGCAGGGCGTTGATCCAGAGAAAGACCTTCAATTCTTGGGTCTTTTGTCGATGCTTCTGACCAGAAATAGGGTGTAAAGAAAGTCACAGGCCCTTTAAAGTTTGCCGTGTTCAAAAACAGTGTCCAGCACTGATTCCCTGTAGAAACATCTGTGCCGGCAGTTTTCTCTTTTGGTTCCGTTAATGGTAATGGTAAATAGCCGCTTCCAAAAAATTGTCCACAAGTTCCCTGTTTGATGTTTAATCCATCAGGTGGCCATAATACCCACGGACTTAATTGGGCCACACCGTATTTCCCTCTGGGCTTGTCCCAGTCGCGTCCTTTTCCTGCACCGGTTCCGTTGGCCCAGCCCACAAAATTTAGCTGGACACCACCCATGATAAACTTAGGCGTTGCCGTAGCATACTCGGTATCGCGCCACCAGCCCAGTCCGCCTTCAACATCCATGTACATTTTTTCTATCGGATAGGGTTTCTCGTTCCTGGGATGCATCCAGGTACCGAAAAGGCCTGATTGAAAGGCTCTTCCCGGATAATCTTTAACCAGGGGATAGGCAGGTACATACATGGAGTAACCTCCGCCAAATGAGTCATCCACTTTCTCACTGCGCGTAATAAGGTAACCAAACACATACGAATCTTTAATGGATTCATCCTGAATTATCTGTGCCGCTACAGGCAGGGCAAACAGCAGACACAGAATGCATAAGGCAAAAGTATTTCGAAGAATGGCACCCTTGTCGGTCCGGATTTTACGCCTGATAAAGGGATTCTTTCTTCTGTTTTCCGATTTGGTATCGGAGAATTCAATCTTTCTCATTTCTGTTAAATTAATTCGATGTTTTAAACTTATAATGTTTTTTCGTTTTACTGTGCATTGAGAAATAAATCTCCTGAATACCTTCAATTTGATCCAATGCTTGTTTTGCGTAATTCTCATTCCAGCTATCGTATATAAAGGCCATATCCCTTTCCTGATCGTGTCCGGAATTTGTGGGGTGCCCCTCTTTGGCATCCATGAATATCGCCGGTTTACGGTCTTGTTCATTGTTTTTAGGAATAAGTGTTTTGTAAAGTTCCAACGCTTCATGTATTTTTTAGAGAGGAGCATACCGACACGTTTTAAATAATCGCTTAATGCTTTTTTGTCTTCAGGGAGGCCTCCCCGAAAATGAAACAGGGGCCTAAGGTCTGCATTTGCTCCCACGAATAAGCTCATAATCCTGTCAAAGGCACGATGATGGGTTTTGGATGCAAAAATCACCGATTCTTCTTTCTTCTTCCCAATCGACAATGGTTTTGTTATCAATCCCGACCTGTTGCGTGAACTTTGTAATCCAAAGATATTAAAATAACATTATTATTGTATTGTTTGTTATTGTTTTTTGGGAGAAATAAATTTGTGTGCGTTAATCTGCACTATTACAGATTATTGTAAATGTTTATTGTTGGTGGATGCTTGTTTTGGTGCTCCGCATTAATTATTGTTAGGATTATATAAATATTTTCTCAACGCTATTATGAATCTAATATTATAAAGTAATTCAAATTCGTTAAGTGATGGCTGCAGGTATTCAGTTACCGGCGTTTTGAGTTGAAGCTTAAAATGCACACGATTTGAGGAGTAGAATTGTGGCACGTATTTAGATTGGTGTGACAGTGGTAAAAGTCGGTTCTGGCGGGCTTTGAAGATGTTGAAAATGATTTGTTCTTGAATTATCTATGGTGTTTCAGGAAAGTTTGCTTACTTTTAAATGTGATATTAATATGCTATTTGCCATTTTGTTATTGCGAAGCCGGAGAGGTGAAGGGAATCTGTGAGAAAATCACAGTCTGTCGCAGCTAAAGTTTGCGATTGAACAAAGTTTTTGTTTTGGAGAAAGGTTATGCTACAGGAGGGTAAGCTCGCAGGGAATTGGCTTTGAGTACTTAAGGCATCATTAGAACATCCTAACGTAACCGAACCCCACACCATTGAGGGCTTTGATTTAGATAGAATAAAGAGCAATATAGTACTACCCGAGATATCGCGAAAGACTGCTTGGCGGGGTCACGGGCATTGAAGGAAAATACAACAGGCCCGATTTCTCACAGCGGAGAGAGTGGAAAGTGCACTGACTGACGGGCATATGGGAAATCGAAGTAAACTAAAATCGATAAAACAACAATTGAATAGCATGATGAATTTATTTACTCCGATTCTGTTCCTTTTTTTGAGCATAACATCTTTTGGACAGAAGGCAGGTCCGCTGAAAAATATAATTGCAGAAAAGGGAACCACGAGCGACTTTTGTATGGCATCCGGAGGCATGGCTGCCGATATTGTTGTGGATAGCAAGGACAGCAGAACGGTATTACTGGTAGCCGGATTATTTGCAGACGATGTGGAGCGAATTACAGGGAATAAGCCTGAGCTTAAAAATGGCGACAATAAGATTTCGTCTGAATGTGTGATCATTGGAAGCATTGAAGGGAACGAACAGATCAAAACGCTCATCAGGAAGAAAAAAATCGATGTATCTTCAGTAAAAGGCAAATGGGAAAGTTGCCTGGTTCAGCTGGTTAATAATCCTTTCCCCGGCATAGAGAAAGCCTTGGTAATAGCAGGTAGTGATCGCAGAGGAACGGTCTATGGTGTATTTGAAATATCCAAACAAATGGGCGTATCTCCCTGGTATTATTTTGCCGACGTTCATATAAAAAAGAGACAAGCCATATATATCAGGCCGGGCAGGTTCGTACAGAAATCACCATCGGTCAAATACAGGGGGATATTTATAAACGATG
>JBFEWU010000081.1:0-15330 GCA_041546215.1 Draconibacterium sp.
AAATTCATAAGCCCATTCTCCAAAGGCTTTTATTTCTTTAATTGTTTCATTCACTTCAAAATTAAAGGTTGCAAAAGAGTTTTTGTAAAGTTCACTAACAGCCGAATAACCTTCAACTGGTGGTGCATTTTGTGGCAATAGCACGATTTCTTCATCTAGTGTTGCCATGAAGCCTTCGTAATTTCCTTCATTCCATGTGTTAACGACAGTTTTGGATATTTCTTCTATGGCTTGAACAGAAGAATTTTTATTAAGCTTGCTTTTGTCAGTGCAGGCCATACAAACAAATATCAAGAGAAACAGGAAGATAATTTTTTTCATAATTGATGATTTTGGTTTAAAGCAATTACGAAGAAATAAGTCGAATGGTTATCATATTGGGATATAAAAAAATAAGTACAAAGCTATGATGAGAAATAGAAGATGAAAAAGAGGGCTATATAGTCCTCTTTTTTCCGTAGAAGATATAAGAATAAGGTTATTAAAGCATTTCGTTTAATACCATAAGTGCTTGTTCAATATCAACCAGTTGAAAGGTACAATGTGCGCAATCACCGGGAATAGGAATGTGTATTAACAATTGCGGGAAGGGACTGTTGTCATTCACTTTGTCCGTATAAACGGTTTGATGTTCGTAAAAAGTTATATGATCATTCAATTTGTGCAAGGTGATTAATGGAGTATACAGCTCCCCTGACGTTTCGAACATTAAGGCCACATTATTTGCTGCGGTTTCATAATCTGAACGTTTAATTCGTTCTATGGTCAGATTTAATTTTCGGTCGTTATCCGAACCGGAATAAATTTTCATGGGTGATTTATTATTGTACGGATTGCCGCCGATCCTGCTGAGGGCATCATTCGTGGCTTTAATGGGATAGTGCATCACTTCCAGGATAACCTGAATGGTCCTTTCCGGATTGCTTATATCTACAGGGATATTTGCACACTCAACAAACTGTCTCACTTTATTCCCATCATTAGTTAAGTAGTCATCTTTGAGCGTTTCAATAATCGCCTCCTGTAACAGCTTGTCGTTCCATGCTTTAACGGTAGCTTTTGATATTCTTTTGGGGCTACCAAGGTTTATGCCATTCAGGCTTGGTCCAAAAAAATATTTAAATAATACATGCGCATCGCCATAGTATTGAATTTGCTTGTAAAAGTCCCCAATCGGACAACAGGTTGCAATGGCTGCATGAAAATATCCGGGGAACTGTTCGATTGTAAGCACCGTCACCAGGCCCCCTTCTGAAGGACCAACCAATACAATGTAATTGGCAGGCATGAACTGTGGATTTGCAGCAAAGAACTGAAAAATTTTTTCACGCAACAGGATAATATCCTGAACGCCTTCGACCACTGCTAATCCATTTTCACGATAACTGGTTGTTGCGTAGCCCATTCCTTTGCTGAGTATAAAATCTTTAATGGCTACACCTTCAATTGAGTCACTTGGTAATTCAAGTTCCTGGTCGGCATCTTCATATCCGTGCGCATAAACCAGCATGACCCTCTGGTCAAGATCATTCCAATAAGGCAACGGTAAAGCAATTTCATACAATGCTCCACCATCTAAAGTACCTGTGGGCAGAACAACTTCATTTACACCACTTTTTTCGACAAGTAAGCTGTCATTAACAGGTTCAATTAATGTATCCCTGCAACCCCAGACGATAAAAAGTACCAGGATTTCAATAAAAAGAAATTTTGGGTTAAAAAGATTTGAGATTTTCATGGCTATGACTTTAGTATTGTTTCCTGCTTATATACGATTTTGAAATGCAAAAGTTTGAGTTCTTAACGGCGGTTTTGACCTGTCTCCAAAAGAAATTGAATAAGTTTTATTTACCGACTAAAAATATGATTTGGTCGGATTTTCAATGAAAAATTGCTCCGCTTTCAGATTTTCATTTATATTTGCAACCGAAAAACGAAATTGGTCGAAAAACAAATACCATGACTAAAGACGAAATTGTAAGGCAGGAAATAGTTGAAAAGGCACAGGTTCTGTTTCAACAATTCGGGTTAAAGAAAACCACGATGGACGAAATTGCCTTTGCATGTGGCAAAGCTAAAAGTACGCTATATCACTATTTCAAAAGTAAGGAGGAGGTTTTTGATGCAGTGCTTAAACTGGAAGTGACAAACCTGCGTAAGAGTGTAAAATCCTCGGTCGACGAGGTGAAAACACTCCAGGAAAAATTGATGACTTATTTTGTCGTTTTTCACAAAGGAGTGGTCAATAAACTCAATCTCTACCGAACATTAAAACTGGAAATTAACGGCAGAGTTACTAATTTATCCCTTCTGCATAGAAGCCTGGACATTAGTCCGATCAAAAAATTCATTGATTTTGAAGCCGACTATCTGGCCCGAATTATGAACGATTCTTATGATGCCGGTGAATTAACAAAAATTGAGAAGGAAGATATTCCATTCTTTTCAGAAATTCTGGTCGCAGCTTTCCTGGGCGTAATGAGTTATAACATTGAAACAGATGCTTTAAAAAATAAGGAAAAATTACACAAAACGGCAACACTATTTATTAAGCAGATCTTCTCCTGAGTTTTTTTTCAATAAAAACCGACTAAAAAACATAAATAGTAGTACGGACTAACAGGAGGAGCTAGATGAAGACCGAAAAAACAGATGAGATATGAAAACAATTAAACAACAGAAAACAAGGGTAATGCTTTTGGCATTGTATGCATTAAGCTTCACGGTTTTTGGGCAGGAACCACAGCACTTGCTGTCCTTCGACCAGGCTAAGCAAATGATGCTGGAGCAAAATCCTGAACTGCTTCGCCAAAAGGAACAAATCAGGCAAAGAGAGTACGAGTTGAAATCGAAACGGGGAATGCGGCTGCCATCTGTTTCGTTGAATGCGAAAGCAGTATCCATGTCAGATCCCTTGCATTTAGACCTCTCGCCGGTGAGCGAGGCAATTACTCCGCTTTATAAAACGCTCGGGAATTATGGTGTTTTTAGCGGTCTTGCAAATCCCGACCCTTCGAGCAATACCGTGATGCCGACTTTGCCCGGGGATATGAGTACCGCAATAATTCGCGAACAACTGCTGGAAGCTGGCGAAGCGCTTGAAGCCGCTGATTGGGACCAAACCATCCAGGATAAAAACTTCGCCTTGATATCGGCCAGTTTTTCTTGGCCGATTTACGCAGGTGGTAAAATCAACAGTGCGAACAAGGCCGCCGAGATTAACCTGGACATCAGCAAAGAAGAACTGCGACATGCTGAAGGTATTTTGCTTACCGAATTGGTTACACGTTATTACGGATTGGCCCTGGGAATGCAGGTGGTTGAGCTCCGATCTGAAATGCTGAAAAGTATGGAAAACCATTATAACGATTCAAAAAAATTATTTGATAACGGTTTAATTGCGCGGGTTGAATTGCTTCATGCCGAAGTGGCAAAAATCGAGGCAGAACGTGAGTTAAAAGCAGCAAAGCGGAATGTCGAAATTATCAGAACGGCATTAAGTGCAACCTTGTCAGTCGACTCCTTGGGATTGGTAGTGCCTGTCAGTAACCTGTTCATAAATAATGAATTAACCGGTCTGGCTTCATGGATTGAAAATGCGAGAGAATTAAATCCACAATTGAAGCAGATTCAAGGGAAAAAAGATTTAGTTGAGGAGAAACACAAGGTGGAAAAGAACAATTACCTGCCCACCATTGCGGCCATGGGAAACTACAATATCGCTGAAAAAAACTTTTCGCCGTACATGCCCGACTGGATTGTGGGTGTTGGAATGCAGTGGACCTTGTTCGAGGGGATGAGTCGCAAAAATGATATTCGTGCCAGTGAAACATGGCATAAGCAGGTGGCCTACACCGAACAAAAGGCCAACAAGGATCTGGAAGCTTTCCTGGTAAAACTATTCCATGAATTGCAGATGCAAATTGAACAAAAGTCTGAATTGGAAACCACTCTTGAATTGGCTAATGAATACTGCTTCAGTACCGAAAAAGCATATGGCGAAGGTTTTGCAAGCTCAACAACCGTAGTTGAAGCCCACACAAAAGTATTGCAGGTAAAAACCAGACTGCTTCAGGTTATGTACCAATACGATGTTGCCCTGGCGCATTTTCTTCAAAACGCCGGAATCCCTGATAAATTCGCCGATTTATCGAAAAATGAAAATGAAATGGCTGAATTACTATAATCAAATGAAGTCACAAAAATTAAAAACAATGAATAAGAAAACGTTAAGCACCATAATCGTATTAATTGCAATAATTGCATTTATCGTGTACACATTTATCGTAGTAATGAAATCTGAGCCTGTTATTTTACAGGGAGAAGTGGAAGCCAAACAATACAGTGTGGCTTCTAAACTTCCGGGACGAATTCAGGAAGTGGCAGTAAAAAAAGGTCAGCAGGTAAAAAAAGGCGATTTCATTTTTTCCATTGACAGCCCGGAAATTGACGCCAGGCTGGCCAATGCCTACGCTGTACGTTCAGCTGCTCATGCCCAAAGTCGCAAAGCACAAAACGGGGCCCGGGAAGAAGACATTACAGCTGCATACAGCACTTACGTAAAAGCCGAAGCTGCTGCACAATTTGCAAAGAAAACATTCACCCGTGTAAATAATTTGTACAACGAAGGAGTGGTTCCGGCACAGCACTGCGATGAAGCTGAAACCCGCATGAAAGCTGCCTGCGAAACGGCAAATGTTGCAAAAGCCATCTGGCAAAAAGCGGAGAAAGGTGCCCGTGAAGAAGACAAAGCTGCTGCGAATGCCCTGGTAGAACGTGCAGACGCTGCCATTGCAGAAGTGGAGGCTTACATGGCTGAAACATCCTTAAAAGCCATTGCCGACGGTGAAGTTTCAGGAATTAATGTTGAAGAGGGCGAATTGGTACCAACCGGTTTTCCGGTGGTTACCTTATTAGACCTGAACGATATCTGGATTACGCTGTTTATCCGCGAAGATTACATCAACGATTTTAAACCGGGCAACACTTTTAAAGCCACTATTCCGGGTCTCGATGGCAAGGATTTTGATTTTAAAGTGAATTACATTAGCCCAACCGGGAGTTTTGCCCGTTGGAATGCCACAAAAACTTCGGGCGAATTCGATTTGAAATCCTTTGAAATTGAAGCCCGCCCTGCAGAAAAAATTGAAGGTTTACGCCCTGGAATGTCAGCAATAGTTACCCTGTCTGAAAAAGAGTAAAATGAAAGGGAGCAAGAAACATCCCATTTTCCTGGTAATATCCCGGGAAGCCGGACGAATAAAAAACAATCCGGCCTATATCTTCCTGCTGTTCGCCGGTCCGCTGGCGGGTATTTTTCTGCTTTTCTTTATTTTTCACGAAGGGGTAGCACAGAAAATACCTGTTGCAGTTGTCGACCAGGACCACTCATCGCTTTCAATTAAAATTAGCAATGCATTAAATGCCTCGCCCGATGTTGAAATTGTGGCAGGTGCCCACGATATGTATGTGGCACAAGATTGGTTAAAACGAGGATTTGTTGATGCCATTGTTTTAATGCCTGACAAGCTTGAAAACAATGTTTTCCTCGGGATTGAATCACCCGTGCCCGTTTACATTAACGGAACCAATGTTACGGTTGCAGGCCAGGTACAACATTCGATTATAACCACCCTTGAAACGGTGTCGGGCGGTATTGAATTAAACAGGCTCATGCTTGCCGGAAACAATTCCAAACAAGCCATGGCGAAGGTGATGCCCGTAAATATTCAGAAGCATATTTTATTTAATCCCTATGTCAATTACAGCTATTTCCTGAATTCGGCAATGCTTTACTTTATGCTGTTCCTGTTTGCCTTTTTAAGTTCGGTATACACCTTTGGAAACGAACTAAAGCGAGGCACAGGGAAAGAACTATTGTCATCGGGGAACAATAGTGTTCGTTTGGCCGTGGCGGGGAAGCTGTTTCCGTACACACTTATTTTTTCGGGCTTCGCCCTATTTATAGCAGTTTTGCTTTACAAAGTTGAAGGACTGCCGCTAAAGGGAAATTTCATTCTGCTTTTTGCAGGACAGTTTATCACCATAATTGCCTATCAAACTTTGGGTTTATTATTTGTATCTGTTACAAAAAACCTGCGTTTGGCACTTTCTCTTGGCAGCGCATATACACTCATGGGACTTACTTTCTCGGGGCTTACTTTCCCCATTGAAGGCATGTCGAAACCGGTTCAGGCCTTTACTGCAATATTTCCCTTCACCTGGTGGGAGAGACTCTTTATTTCTCAGTCGTTGCGGGGTGCTCCGGTGAGTGAGGCGCTACCCTACCTGTGCTATATCCTGCTTTTTATGCTGATGGGTTTGACTTCCATAAAAACCTATAAAAAGAGTTTGTGCAATCCTAAATACCTGGGAAAACAATAACAAATCATGAGAAACGAAAAAAAGAAAATAAACGGCTTTGAATTAATGGCCCTACATTTTAAAAATGAGCTGAAAGCAATTTTTTCCGATCGTGGTGCCGTATTGATTCTAATTGGTGCTTTAATTCTTTACCCGATAATTTATTCCTTAGCTTACGCTAACGAAGTACTCACCGATTTACCGCTTGCAGTTGTGGATCAAGACCAAAGCCCGTTAAGCAGAAAATACACCGGTATGCTCGACGCGTCGGGTGAGGTTGAAGTATCGTGCAAACCCTTGGATCTAAAACGGGCCGAAGACTTGCTTATGAATAATAAAATAAGCGGTGCTTTGCTGATCCCCAATGGATTTGAACGGGATGTACTCTCGGGGAAACAAACAAATGTTGCGGTGTATGCTGATGGCAGTTATTTGTTAAAATATAAAACCGTCTACACGGCAGTGTCGGTGGTAAACGGATATTTTGGCGGTGGAGTTTCGGTAAAACGATACGTGGCCGAAGGAAAATCCTTGAGCCAGGCAAAAATTGCAGCCAGTCCTCTGGATGTGCAAACTCACACACTGTACAATCCATCCGGTTCGTATGGCAGTTTTATCATGCCGGGATTAATTCTTATTATTATCCAGCAAACACTGCTGATTGGAATTGGAATTACAGGCGGTACGTTCTCTGAGTCGAAAGCCTCGCCGTTTGTGCTGCAGGGACAAAATTGTTACCATGAAATTATTCCCCTCCTTTTTGGCCGGGTTGGCGCCTATTTACTCATCTCTGCTTTTAACATGACTGTTAGTTTGATCCTTGTGCACGATTGGTTTAATTATCCCGACAAAGGCAGTCTACTGGCAATGATTATGCTTTTATTTCCGTTTTTATTAGCCGTGATTTTCTTTGGAATTGGCTTGTCAACCTTTTTTAAACACCGCGAGTCGGCCATTGTGTTTATGATGTTTTTATCACCCATCGCCTTATTCCTAACCGGAATTTCGTGGCCTGTTTCGGCAATGCCCGCTTGGCTTGTGGGACTTTCGAAAATACTACCCGGAACAACCGCGGTACCGGCCTATTTGCGCATAAGAACAATGGGTGTTGGAATTTCGGTTCTTAAACCCGACGTACTGACGCTTTATCTGCAAGCCGGGAGTTATGCTGCAATTACTATTGCGTATTTCTTCATCAGGATGTACGCCGTACAAAACAAACAAAAGTACTGAATCACCTTCATGTTTTTCTAACCCGGATTTAGCCTTGTGGGCTCCATGGATTCTTTCTAAATAGTGATTATCAATGTGATAAGTGATACTTATTTCTTAACTTATAAACAATATTAAGCTGGGAATGGCCAGTTTAATATTAAAAATAAGGGCTTTCTTAATTTATTAAAACTTAATTAAACATGAAAAGTATAGCTGTGCTATTCTTACTTATGTTCTGTTGCGCCATATCCCGGGGACAGGATATTCGTTTGAATGCTAAATCAGTTTCTCCGTCCGGGATTAACCTGGAGTCGGAGGATGTAAACTTGTCAAAATGGAGGTTGGGGAAGGTATATACAATTGTTCTTTCCAAAGACATTTCTCCATCTGAAAATGGCTCCGAATGGGATGTAAAACCATATCCTAATCCTTTCTCTAAATCGTTAAACCTGGAATTCAATACGAAGACTTTGATGGAGGTTGAGATTCAAATCATTGATGCTGAGGGTAGAAAGGTGTATGATGCTGAAAACAGGAAAGTATTACCTGGCCAGACGATCAATCTGGATCTGACTAATCTTGCTCCTTCGTTATACCTGCTGTCGATCATTTCAAAGGATCAAAGCACACGAAAAATCTGTAAGATTCAGAAGCAGTAAGTAACGAAAACGACTTCGTAAAATTAATTATAATTCAAAAAACAAAAATACAGACAATGAAACGAGCATAAATTTAAAGATGCTTAAATTAGCTATCGCTGATCTTCGATTCACAAACAAGCATATTAAAATTTTTGCGAGATACATAGAATGCAACTGAAATAAACAATTTTAATGAAACGAGTTTGATTCGTCGGCTGACGGACATGCAAGTTTCGCATAGCGATGCCTTTGGCGCATCCTATTCTTTTAAAAACCAATAATTTTAATAAGATGAAAAACCGAATTATGTTTTTTACGCTGGCTTTTGTATACCTGTTTGTATGCAACATGGCGGGCTATTCGCAAAATGCAAACGGTATTATTTACCAGGCTGAAGCAAGAGATAACTTTGGGAAATTGTTGAAAAATGCATCACTCGATGTAAAGATGACAATCCATCAGGATTACCCTGAGGGAGAAATTGTATGGCAAGGATTGCATCATGTTGTTTCGAATAATTACGGGATGTTTGTACTCGTCATTGGTGAAGGGGAGCACCGCAGCCATTATGATTTTGAAGCGCTGGAATGGGGGAAAGCTCCACACTTTTTAAATGTTAGTGTAAAATCACAGATGAGTAAAACATGGATTAATATGGGAACGGAAAAGTTCCTTTCGGTTCCCTATGCTCTCCATGCAAAAACAGCTGGCGATATTGTTTACGGCAACACCGATAATTTAAAAAGCGCGCAACCCGGAGTGAATTCCCAAAACTGGTCCTTGTTCGGAAACTCGAAATCAGATCCTGAAAAAGACAAACTTGGAACCACCGATGCGGCCGACCTGGTGTTAGTTACCAATAACGAAGAAAGAATGAGGCTTACAGCCGATGGCAAAT
Source organism: Draconibacterium sp. (assembly GCA_041546215.1). Lineage (GTDB taxonomy): Bacteria > Bacteroidota > Bacteroidia > Bacteroidales > Prolixibacteraceae > Draconibacterium. The sequence goes on from JBFEWU010000081.1 coordinate 9,118, forward strand.
TGATTCTTGCCGACGGAGTCGACCTGGAAGTGGGGGGAAACCTGGCCGTTAATGGCGATAGTACGTTTATCAAAAAAGATCTGTACGTTGGAAGAGATGTTCACCTGAATGTTAGTGATGAATTTAGCCCGAAAGGTGAAACTTTGAACTATGGTGCTTTTACCGTGGAGGAAGGCAGCCCGACAACTTTAACCGGAGCGCTGGATGTCAGCAAAAAAACCGTTTTAAAAGACACCTTAATTGTGGAAGGCGAAGCAAGGGTTAAAGGCCGTACAACTTTTGATATTGCTGTTACGGGAAGTCAAAGCGAACAAGGCAGTTATCCGGTTTTAATAAAAGGAAGTAAACAGGGGCTGGCCATCGACCTGGTGCAGGCAAACGATGAATCCAAATCACAAAGAGGCAATAATTATATCTCGTTCTGGCAGGATGAAGTCCAGAAAGGTCGCATTGAAGGAATGGGGAGAGCAGATATGAACAACGGAGATTTTATCAGTCTGATCTGTAACCTGGTTTCCAATCCCCCTGAGATGTTGAATGAAATTACTGACCTAAGTGTTTTTACACCATTTAGTTTGGAAGATTATATCGAGTTTGATGCAGGACGGTCTCCTGTGCTGGGATGTTGCGACGATTGTGAAGATTGCATATTGGGTTTATTCAGACTGGATTTTGCAAACGCTAAATTACCCAGTCTTGAGTTTGTAGATTTTCCGGAATTCGAGGACCCGTTTAGCAAGCCTATCTGTGAAGGGGGAGACATTCTTGATTTTAACAAATATATGAGTGATATAAGTGGAGTTAGTAATCCTGGCACCCCGGCGGGAGCCATTTGGGAAGCCTTTGAAACCTCTTACAAGAGCTTTGTTAATAATGCGATCGTAGGAAGCGATATGGATAAAGATGAACTGGCTTATTCCAATTACAACCTGGATATGTTAACCAATCTGATAAGTATCGAGAACGATATGAATTTATTTCTTATGTCGTTTTTTGGAGTACAAGACCCGGAGGATATAGTAAGCGCCGGATTTGCTCTTATCAATACCTTAATTAGTACAACCATTTATGGTTCGTTTACCGAAATGAATCTTGGCGTTGCGTATGAATCGGGTGCCGGTGACTATGCCGAGTGGCTGTTACGTGCCGATCCGGAAGAGAACATTAATCCGGGAGATGTGGTAGGCGTAATCGGTGGCAGAATTTCAAAAAAGTTTATTTTAGCCGATAAATACATGGCGGTTTCCACTTCTCCGATTGTTTTGGGGAATATGCCCGAGAATAAGAAAGCCGAACGTAATGCTGATAAAGTGGCCTTTATGGGACAGGTTCCGGTAAAGGTACAGGGCAATGTCGCCATTGGCGATTATATTTTGCCGTCGGGCGAAGGCAATGGAATTGCCATTGCTGTTAATCCCAAAAATATGCTGGCCCGCGATTATAAAAGGATTATTGGTGTGGCTTGGGATGAAAGCAAACCGGGAGAATACATTAGCCTGATCAATACAGCAGTTGGTATCAATAACAACGATATGGCGAATGTAATCGAAGACATGCAGTTTACTCTAAATACGATACAAAAGTCGCTGGAAAGACTGGATCCCGAATTCGTAACGAATTTATATGATGTTGACATCACAGCCAGAGAATTGATTCCTTTTGATTATAGTGTGTCAAAAACGCATAAGAGCAATCTTTCAAATTATTTTGAAGGGAAAAAATACGAATCTGACAAAGAAATGTATCTCGATGTCAAGAAGGTAATGATTAATGAATTGGGCAGCGATTTTTATTTGGCGCCTGTCGTAAATTACCTGCTTGAACATCCCGATAAGGCAGAGCAAATTTCGAAAAGACACTCCACTATTCTGGAAGAGATGCTTGCTTTAAAATCTGAAGTTTCGAAAAAGTAAACGATAAATGAGGAAGCGGGCTCTTAAGCCGGCACAGGACTTTTTATTTGAGCCTGCTTCTTTACAATTAATTCGATACTGCAAATATGAAGAGTAGATAGGCAACAAAAAAGAGGGATGGAAAGTCATGCTGACTTTCAATTTTTGATTGCTCTTAATAATAATATTTATTGTAAAGAGCCATAGTTCCTTGATACTAAAGTATATATTCCATAACTTTATCTGAAATAGTAATGGTTATCAAACCATTGAATTAATTTTATGATTTATTCAAATTTCAAAAACCTGGTTTTATCCGGATCAACAGTATTGTTGTTATTGGTTTTTGCCTGGGACTCCAATTCCCAAAGCATTGTCAGGCAGAGTATCAATTGTTATGGCTCTTCACATACCCTTATTGGCGAAATATCACTTTCCCAAACTGTGGGACAACCCTATAATACAACTTTGCATAATGACGGTACTACCTCTCCGGGATTTCAACAATCCGGAAGTTTCAAAATAGAGCGGGTAGGCCCAATTCCATTCGAGGAATTGAATATCAAGGTATATCCTAATCCGGCGAAACATGGCGTAATTATTCAATGCACGGATGTGCTGGAAGGTGGCCTGGTGCAAGTAAGCAATGTTCAGGGGGAAATCATTCTTGAAGAGCAATTGAACGGTTCAATGGTGCACAAAATAAGCTGTGGCTCGTGGAGCCCGGGCATTTATAGTATTAAAGTTCAGGATAACTCAAATAATCAGGTAGTCAGGAAGTTGATCATATCAAAGTAATAAAGTAGAAACAAAGAACTGTGTGGCTGTCACACAAAAGGAAATGAATATTATCAGCGGAGGCACAGAGGATTCGCAGCATTTATTAATCAGGATTTTCAGATATTCAGATTGCTGGATTTTCAGACAATCCGATAACAATGACAACAGAAAAGTCCTAAGACAACTGAAATTGATTAATGATTATTGATTAATGATTAATGTGTTTGGCAGTTCATTCGATGTGAACGGTACGGGATTGAAAATTCGGACAACACCGACAACCGAAATTGATTCGGTCATGCTGAGCGGAGTCGAAGCATTGACTAATGATTTTTGGCTATTGATTAATACGAAAACACCCTTCGACTCCACTCAGGGTGACAACCGGACAACAATGACAACAGAAAAGACCGAAGACAATAGGAATTGAATAATGATAAGTGATTAATGAGATTGGCAGTTAAACGATATGACGGATACAGTATTAGCACCTCCGATAACAATGACAACCGGAACTGGAAGATTAGAATATAAGAGTTTTAGAATGGAGGAATGGAGAAGGAAGCAGCGCCATAGCATCTTCGGCAGATCACCTTTGTGTTATACTCTTTATTATAATCTCAGCGTCTTTGCGCCTTAGCGGTAAAAATAAAGAGAAGTGCCGTGCTTCTGTAAAAAAAAATAAAAATGAGAGTTTAACAAAAAATAGATACCCATGAAACATAGTCTGCTTTCCGTAATCATCACATGTGCTACCCTGTTCTCGTATGGGCAGGATCATAGCCTGACCATTGATGCATCCCAAATGGTATCAACCTTTAGCTTTACCAACAGTGATGGGATAGATCAAAATGCCGATTATCAATCGATCTTAACAGCTTCCTATGGTGTTGGCTACAGATATATTTCTAAAAGCGGCATTGTTTTAAGAGCCGGTTTTGGAAGAAGGGATGGAGGAGCTAATTCGGTTTATGACGAAACGAATAACTCCTGGCGCCTGGAATATATAGATTCAAAACTTGGATTTGGTTACCTGTTTGACCTGGGAAGGTTTAATCCCTATATTGTGGCAAGTGGCTATTATGCCTATCTGTTGCGTGGGATCCAAACGCTGAATAATGAAGCATTAAATATTACGGAATCGGGCCTGTTGAAGTCATCAGATTTTGGCGTAATCGGTGATATTGGTGTAAATGTCAAGATCACTGACAGAGTCTCTGTTTATGTCGAAGGCGAATACCTTTACGGAATGGAAAATATTGAAAAGGATGCTGACCAAACTTCGGAAAACAGGAGTTACGCAATAAAACTCGGCTTATCTTTCAATCTAAGTAGCAGGGAGAAAAACTTGTAAAATAGAATTATCATGAAAAAAATAAATTATACGCTGGCGGTTCTTTTTATCATCATCGTTCATTTTGCTGCGGCGCAAAACATTGGAGATCTGGATGGAATATATTATCAGGCGGTAGCATTAGATGATGAAACCCGGGAAATGGTTGGAGTTGACATGGAGTCCAAACCTCTTTTCAATCGTGAAATCGGAGTCAGGTTTACCATCACAAAAGGCCTGGATGGATCTGTACAATGGGAAGAGACTCATGTAACTACCACCGATAAATACGGCTTATTTACATTGATCATAGGCAAAGGAAGTGTGACAAGTTCAGCCTACGACCGCTTGCTGGACATCCCGTGGATTGATGCGGACCAGTTTTTGAGAATTGAAATTTCGACCAAAAATAATGGAAATTACAAGCTGGTTAGTAATCAGAGATTTATGTCTGTACCCTACGCCTTTTACACCGACGACATCGCAGACGATGCCATCAGGACAGAAAAGATATTGAATGAAACCATATTAACAGAAGATATTGCCGATGATGCCATAACCACAGAAAAGATATTAAATGAAACCATAATAACAGAAGACATTGCTGATGGTGCCATAACCACAGAAAAGATATTAAATGAAACCATAATAAGTGAGGATATTGCTGATGGTGCCGTTCGAACAGAAGAGATACTGGATGAAACGATATTAACGAAAGATATTGCAAACGATGCCATAACCACAGAAAAAATATTAAATGAAGAAATAGTAGCTGAAGATATCCATACAGGAGCCGTAACCAGCGATGAAATTTTAGATGAGACCATACAAAATGTTGATATTGCTGATAAGACCATAAATTTAGAAACAAAAGTTAGCCATATATTACCCGTGAAAAACGGGGGTACAGGGATGGATGCCTCCGGCATTGCAAATGGCCAAATTCTCGTTGGTGATGAAACAAATTCGGATTTTCAGTTAACGAATATTAAGGCCGGGACCGGTATCGAAATAACAAATACAGCGGGTGGAATTGAAATAGCCTCACCTCCTGTAGGGGTTGATTCCGATGGTAGCTTTACCATCCCGGTTGGCAGCAATGGAGTCATTACTAAAAATAAGGCATGGTACTCACCAAATAGTTTAAAGATTTCGTCAAGCCCTGATAAACCGATTGTTATGGGAGATATTTTCCTGGCATCGGCAGACAGTGACCTGAAAGGGTGCATCTTATCAACCTATCTTCAAAGTATCGACGGAGGTGGGAAGGCCAATGTTCAGGTTATCATTTTTAATCCACAAAGCATAGATGTGCAATTGGCACCTACAATGACTTTCAAATTTTTACTGGTAAAATAAAGCTGGCGAATTCCGGAGATTTGATAAAAGACGAATGTCAGGTCGTATATGGTATTTCGGGTAAGTCGTTAAGGTTTTTTAGATTTTTTCCATACTAGAAAATAAGCATAGTGGTAGTAGCGTGAGTCTTTTTTCTCGATACTAATGCTTTTCCAGGTAATTCAGTTTCAGTTCAATCTGTTCCTTTCTGCCGGCCGGTATCTTAAGCCAGTGCATTGCCCCTTCCAGTCGGGCGAAAACCTGGTATTTCGAAGACTCTTTATAAGCTTTCACAAATTCCACGACCTTATTGATTTGAGGCGTATGAACCAGGATGGCAAATTTCTTTATTTTTTTATCATTCAGTTTATTAAAGACCAATGAGCTTGTTGCTTTTATTTCATCAGAGTTAACCTTAATTTCAGCCTTTCTCATATCGATTAAAACCTTGTCAGCTTTTGCAAAGTAAGGATTAACTCCAAATTCATTCAGTATGCCTTCAACATTTCGCTTATGAATTTTACTGTGATGAGACACAATCATAAGCCCCATACTTTCGATAAAGTGAAAACTATCGCCTGAATTCATAGATGTGTATTTAGTTTCGCCTTATACAAAGAAAAGGAATTAATTTCAGTTAACCATTCTATCTCAGGCAATATGCGTATTTAGATTCTCAAAAGAATGCGATGAATTATCCCAACCAATCCCTTCCGGTGTAAAAAACATAAAATTTCCATTTTTAATGATGGCGTGCACCTTGGGTTTAAAAGAGATGGAATCCCTATTGTATAAACGAACTTACCGGGTTTTTGACCTTGCTGTGGTACCCATTTTAGACGGAGCAAAAGGATCATTGACATCCTCCGG
>JBFEWU010000142.1:0-11333 GCA_041546215.1 Draconibacterium sp.
GACCGAAGACGGAAGACGGAAGATAAAAGAAATTGATTATTGATTATTGATTATTGATTAATGTGTTTGGTGTTATAGCGATGTGACTGATTCAGCATAAAAATTCGGACAACAATGACAACGGAAAAGACCGAAGACGGAAGACGGAAGATAAAAGAAATTGATTATTGATTATTGATTATTGATTAATGTGTTTGGTGTTATAGCGATGTGACTGATTCAGCATAAAAATTCGGACAACAATGACAACGGAAAAGACCGAAGTCCGAAGAGCGAAGAAATTGATTAATGATTACTGATTAATTGGACCATCCGAAAATCCAGATATCCTGATCACTGCGTCTTTGCTCTTTGCTCTTTGCTCTTTGTTCTTTGTTCTTTGCTCTAATATATAATTTAACCATTTACTAAAATAGAATATGCCAAGCGAACTTAAAGATTTTTCAAAACTCTGTGTTCACACCTTAACGACCAAACCCTGGGACCTCAAAGAGTGTGTCGCAAATTACCATGCTGCCGGAATTCATGGAATTACCATTTGGCGAAATGTATTGGAAAATAAGGATCTTAATGAATGCAAACAGATTCTGGACGATTATGGGATGAATGTGGTCTCTGTTGCCCGAGGAGGTTTTTTCCCATCCATTGAGAAATCAAAACGAATAAAAGCCATCGATGATAATTTGCTGGCCATTGAACAGGCTCATGCAATTGGTGCGCCACTTGTCGTATTGGTTTGTGGTGCCGATGGGAACCAGTCGCTGGAGAAATCGCGCGACCAAATTAAAGAAGGCATTACGAGCATTCTTCCGGCAGCCACAGCGGCGGGTGTAAAACTGGCCATTGAACCCTTGCACCCCATGTATGCAGGCGATCGATCGGCAATTAACACCATGGAACAGGCAAATGACATGGCCGAAGCCATTAATTCCGATTTTGTAGGCATTGCCGTTGATGTTTATCACCTCTGGTGGGATAAGCATCTTCAGCATGAAATTAAACGGTCGGGTACCCAAGGTAATTTATTTGCCTTCCATGTTTGCGACTGGAATGTACCCACCACTGATTTTCTGAACGACCGCGGATTGATGGGCGATGGCTGCATTCAGATTTCGGAAATTCGAGGATGGATGGAAGAGGCAGGATTTACAGGCTATAATGAAGTGGAAATATTTTCTGACAAATATTGGGCAATCGAACAAAAGGACTATCTTGAAAAAATAAAAAACGCATATTTAAAACATACCTAATAAAAAGTTCGAGAATGTTCGTCATCAGTAACAGCGATGACGCCACTTTGAACTTTAAACCGGAAACCTTAAACTAATATTATGATACACAAAGCAGGAATAATAATGAACGGCGTTACTGGACGCATGGGAACCAACCAGCATCTGATGCGCTCGATTGTTGAAATAATGAAACAGGGCGGAGTACAGGTAAATCCCTCCGAATATATTATGCCCGATCCGATTCTGGTTGGAAGAAATGAAGTTAAATTAAAGAAACTTGCTGCCATGTCGGGAGTTGAAAAATGGACAACTGATTTGGACTCGGTAATGAACGATCCGAACTACCCGGTTTATTTCGATGCACAAACCACCGGCCGACGGGCAAGTGCAGTAAAAGCTGCAGCCGCAGCCGGCAAACATGTATATTGCGAAAAACCTGTTGCTACAAGTACAGAAGCAGCACTGGAACTTTATGATATTTGCGAAAAAGCCGGAATTAAACATGGCGTGGTGCAGGATAAATTGTGGTTGCCGGGTTTACTAAAACTTAAGCGTCTCATGGAGAATGATTTCTTTGGCAAGATTCTTTCGGTACGCGGTGAATTTGGGTACTGGGTATTTGAAGGACACAGTGTTAAAGCACAACGCCCAAGCTGGAACTACCGGAAGGAAGACGACGGCGGAATTATCGTTGACATGCTTTGCCACTGGCGCTACGTACTGGACAATCTTTTTGGAGACGTAAAAGCTGTTTCCTGCCTGGGAGCCACACACATTGAAGAGCGCATTGATGAACAAGGCAAAGCCTACAAATGTACAGCCGACGATGCCGCTTATGCCACTTTTGAGTTAGACGGCGGTGTAATCGCACACTTTAATTCATCGTGGGCAACCCGGGTTCGCCGCGATGATTTGCTAACTTTACATGTTGACGGAACCAAAGGATCGGCAGTGGCCGGCTTGCGGGAATGTTGGACACAACATTACGGGAATACACCAAAACCGGTTTGGAATCCTGACATTGCAAATCCCATTGATTTTTATGAAGGATGGAGTAAGGTACCTGAACAGGAAAATTACGACAATGCCTTTAAAGCCCAATGGGAGCTGTTTTTAAAACATGTGGTCATGGATGAACCTTTCCCCTGGAATTTACTGGAAGGTGCAAAAGGTGTTCAGCTGGCAGAAAAGGGATTGGAAAGCTGGGCTAAAAAAGCATGGGTGGAAATACCACCGGTGAAGTAAATGCAATGTATTTCAAACTTCATATCATGGCAAAAAAAACAGCATTAATAACAGGTGGCTCACGAGGGATTGGTCTCGGCATTGCAATTGAACTGGCAAAAGCCCGGTTTAATCTTGTGATAAACGGCGTTCGACCCCGGGAAAGCATTCAACCGGTTCTGGACGGATTAAAAGCCTTTGGAGTCAGAGTCATTTATGCACAGGGCGATGTTTCTAAGAAAGAAGACAGGGAACAAATTTTGCAAACGGTTACTTCTGAATTTGAACAGCTGAATGTGTTAATAAACAATGCCGGAGTCGCACCAAAAGAGCGCCTGGACATTCTGGAAGCCAGCGAGGAAAGTTATTCATATGTTATGGATATTAATTTAAAAGGCCCGTATTTTCTTACCCAGCTTGTCGCCAATCATATGGTAAATCAAAAAAAGAAAGATACCTCATTTGATTGCTGTATCATAAACGTTTCATCGGTTTCGGCCTCGGTGGCTTCGGTTAACCGCGGCGAATATTGCATTTCGAAAGCGGGAATCGCTATGGCCACGAAATTATGGGCAGCCCGCCTGGGGGAGTTTGATATTCCAGTCTATGAAATTCAGCCCGGAGTGATAAAAACGGACATGACCTGGGCAGTTTCCGAAAAGTACGACAACCTATTCGCCAAAGGATTGAGCATTCAGAAAAGATGGGGTTTGCCGGAAGATATCGGGAAAGTGGCTGCATCAATGGCCAACGGAATGATGCCCTACTCCACCGGGCAAGTTGTGATGGTGGATGGGGGAATGACCATTCAACGACTTTGAAAAAAAGACGGAAGACAATAAAATTGATTAATGATTAGTGATTATTGATAAATGAGCTGAAAGCTGAAAGCTGAAAGGAGAGAGGAAAACTATTGACAACGGAAAAGACGGAAGTCCGAAGACAAAAGAGATTGATTAATTATTAGTGATTATTGATTAATGACTTTGAAAGTTAAAAAGATATGACAGATACAGTATTACCACCTCTGATAACAATGACAACAACGACAACAATGACAACAATGGCACCGGAATTGATTAATGGCTTGGACAATAAATTCTAATATTCTAATACTCCGATATTCTAATATTCAAAAGCTCTTTGCTCTATGTTCTTTGCTCTTTGTTCTATAAGATAAATTACAGGGTTAAAAACCAAAAACCAGATAATAAAAATAAATAAACTATGTCCATTCTAAAAAATCCGTTTATTATTCTGCTCCTTGCCCTATTCCTGGCAAGTTGTACAAAAACAGAAAAAAAGCCGAACATACTTTTTATCATTGCCGATGATTTAACTGCAACGGCAGTATCGGCCTACGAAAACAAAGCCTGTCATACACCCAATATCGACAAGCTGGCATCGGAGGGCATGCGTTTTACAAGAGCTTACTGCCAGTATCCGGTTTGTGGCCCGTCGAGGGCTTCCTTCATGTCGGGCTACTATCCATCGGCCACCGAAACTTATGGGTATGTGAGTGGCCGTGAAAATATTGGTCCCGACCGTAAAACCTGGGCACAGCTGTTTAAAGAAAATGGTTATTATACAGCCCGGGTGAGTAAAATCTTTCACATGGGTGTTCCCATCGACATTGAAAAAGGTTCCGACGGAAAAGATGATCCGGCTTCCTGGACTGAAAAGTTCAATAGCCAGGGGCCCGAATGGAAAGCACCCGGCGATGGCGAACTGGTTCAGGGGAATCCCGATGGTACGCTGCCCATTAAAGGCGGCAACGTAATGACCATTGTAAAAGCCGATGGCGACGACCTGGTCCATTCCGACGGGAAAACAGCTGAAAAAGCCTGCCAGCTGATTCGGGAGCATAAGGGTGAACCTTTCTTTCTGGCTGTAGGATTTGTAAGGCCCCACGTACCCTTTGTTGCTCCGGCAAAGTATTTCGATCCCTATCCGCACGAAGAAGTGAACCTGCCTCCAAAGGTTGAGGGCGACTGGGATGATATTCCCAAAAGAGGAATTAACTACGTGACCAGCGTAAATGCAAAGATGAACGAAACACAGGAGAAAAAGGCCGTGGCTGCCTACTATGCATCTGTCGCTTACATGGATGCCCAGGTGGGTAAAGTATTGAAAACACTGGAAGATGAGGGGCTGGAGGATAATACCATTGTAATTCTTACTTCTGACCATGGCTTCCATCTGGGCGAACATAGATTCTGGATGAAAGTAAGCTTACATGAGGAGTCGGTGAGGATCCCCATGATCATTAAGGTTCCGGGGAAAGAACCTGCAGTATGCCACTCTTTTGCGGAAATGATAGATTTGTACCCGACAATTGCCGAACTGGCAGGATTGGAATATTCAGAACATATACAGGGGAAAAGCCTGGTGGAAACACTCGATAACCCGGAGATCGCTGTTCGCGATATGGCATTTACAGTTACACAGAACGGAAAATCATTTCTTCTTCGCACCGAAAAGTGGGCCTACATCCAATACAACGAAGATGCCAGTGAAGGAATAGAATTGTTTGACATGGAGAACGATCCAAAGCAGTACACTAATCTGGCCGAAAATCCGGATTATGCAGGTGTGGTGGCCGAATTTAAAAGTAAACTAGCCACAAAACTAAAAGAGGTACGTACCAACGATTTGGGGAAAAGCTATTGAGACCTGGTTGGTAAACCCAGACAATCCAAAAGTGGTGGGAGGTGTGTAAACCATGTCTGCTTCTGCTAAAAAGTCGTAAAGAAGGAGAATACCGGGTAAATATGGAAGAGGTATTTCATTATGACTAATACGGGTTGCATAGCAAATTTAAAGAAGCAGCGACAAAATGCAATGAAGAGGAGTTGAATTGAACGGAATTGAATGGGAGTACTCACCCTGATAAAGTCGAAGCATTGATTAATGATTAGTGATTATTGATTATTGAGATTGGCAGTTCAAATGTTATGACGGATACAGTTTTAGTAGCACCGATAACAATGATAACAACGACAACAACGACAACCATGACAACTGGAAACACTGATCGGTGCTTTTTTCCCTATTGGGACTTCGGCAGAGCACCTTTGTGTTAACTTTTTGTAATAATCTCAGCGCCTTTGCGCCTTAGCGGTAAATTGAGTCTTGAAACTAAAATAAAACAAATGAAAACCACAGCATTATTGTTCAGCATCGTATTATTCAGTTTAAGCTGCTTTGCCCAACAAAGGGACAATGCCTTTTCCTCATTTGACCAGGCCAAACAGCATCCTTTGGAGTTTAATAAGCCGGCAATCGATTTTTTTGAGGGCGCCTTACTGGGTAACGGAGCACTGGGAGTGGTTGTAACCACGCGTCCGGATGGGATTATGATGTATTTCGGACATAATAATGTTTGGGATATTCGTTTGGCTGAAGATAATAAGGAGGCACTTGGCACCTTTGAATATGTCTTCAATAAAGTGAAGGCAATTCCCGATAGCCTGAAACTCTTAACCGATGATCCCTGGTATGCACAATACAGCAAAATGGCTGCCGAGAATTACCGGAAGCCTTACCCCAGGCCCTTCCCCTGTGGATCGGTTTTGCTGGGCTTCGACCGGAGAAATGCGGAGATGTTGGGGCATAAACTGGACATTTCAACCGGACTTTGCGAAGTGTACCTGTTAACGGCCGACAAACAAAAACGTACTCTGCAGATATTTACCGACATGCTTGAGGATAAACTATGGATGCAACTGGTAGATGAAAAGGGCGAGCCATGCAAAAGTATATTCGATCGCGTGCGCATAATGCCCGATCCTTCAACTCCTGGGGAATTTCCAAAATATGCGGCCGGGGAAAATTTATCCGCTGGTCATCTGGCCTTCAGGCAGGTTTTACCCTACCAGGAGCCGGATGAGTATGACAGGGAGAAAGGGCATTCCAAAGACAAGGCTTTTCGCCTGAATGCCCGGTTTAATTCATCGCTGGAAAAAACCTCACGAATCAACTGGGATGGAAATATTCAGCAAATGGCATTACTGGAAGGTAGCTTTGTGGATAAAAACAGCTTTGTCGGTTGTATTTCACTGGAACAGGGATTGAATAGTGAGGTGCCGGAAGTGAGCCAAAGTACTCAAATGCCCTCTCAAAAGGCATGGAGCAAAACATTCCTGAATGGAACCGGGATCTGGAAAGACTACTGGAATAAGTCTGGAGTTTCCCTGGGTGATAAATTTCTGGAGCGAACCTGGTACCACAACCTGTATTTTTTCAATTGTGCTGTAAAGGAAGGGGCTGCAACTCCTGGCTTGTTTGCCAACTGGAGTTTTAATAACATTGGTACGGCCTGGCACGGCGATTATCACATGAACTACAATACGCAACAACCATTCTGGTTGCCGTTCTCAACGAATCATCTGGAAAAAAACATGTCCTATGTCGAGCTCATTGAATTTTTGATGGATGTTAGTCAAAAATGGGCAAAGGAGTATTACAACCTGCCCGGAGCTTATTTTCCGCATAGCGCTTATCCGGTTGATATGACCATGAATCCCTATCCCGTTCCGCACTGGGGTTGGGAAATCTTTGAAACGCCCTGGGCCGTGCAGGGACTGTGGTGGCATTATCTGTATTCAAAAGACATAAACTTTTTACGCGATCGTGCATATGCTCCCATTAAAGCAGCCGTTGAGTTTTTAGTGGCTTATATGAAACGCCCTGAAGCAAGAGGAGATCAGTGGAAGGATAATAATTACCATGTTTTTCCTGCCATTCCCCCGGAATTGTATGCACTGCGGCCCGGATTTAAATACAACTACGATTGTACTATGGACCTTACCCTCACCAAGTTCATTTTTAAAGCATTCAGGCAGGCAACAGCTGATCTGGCGATACAGAATAAGGAGCAACAACTGCTGGCTGATATCGAAGATATATTGAATAACTTTCCCGGTTATCCAACGGCATTAACACCCGATAATAAAGAGGTATTGGTATCGGTTCCCGAAGAGCACAGCCAGGTAGTTTACAATGTGCCCAATGCCCTGGCAACGGTTTTCCCCGGAGAAGATTATGGTTTGCACAGCGACGAGAAAACGATGCAACTGTTAAAAAACACCTTTTATAACCGGCAGAATGAAGGGGGGAACGATCTTGTTTTTTCCAACCTGCAGGCGGCCCGGATTGGCATGCTCGACCTGGAACGGTTTAAGCGCCAGGTCAACTACAGTCTCATGCCCAACGGAACGGCTTCCGATCGCGTTATGCAGGTGCACGGGCGTTACAGGGATAATACCAACTATGGCTTTATGGACAGAATGGGGGTGTGGTTCGAGAATTTTGCCCTTCCGGTTGTTATCAACGAATGCCTGATGCAAAGTTATAGTGGAACGATCAACCTGTTCCCCAATTGGCCGGCGGATAAAGATGCTGAATTCTACAAGCTGAGAGCGGCAGGGGCTTTTCTTGTAAGTGCGGGTATTAAGAATGGACAGTGCACTAAAATAGAAATTTTTAGTGAAGCCGGTTCCCCGTTGAAAATCATTCTGCCATGGGAGAAAGGGCTTATTCGCAATTCAGCCGGACAAGATACTTTTACTTCAAACAAGATTGAGGTAGCCACGAAAAAAGGAGAAAGAATAACGTTTGAACCCCAATAAACGATATTGGCACGGAATCCGGTTGCGGGAGCAGGGCTGCATGCGCCGGGAAAGCAGTGCCCCCGCGGATTTATCTGAAGCCGAAAGTCCTTTCTTTGACCATTTTTTGGCGCAATAACAGCGTGTGGATTCACATTTTTGCAAATTGTTTATGTAAACCTGGAACATATTTGCAACATTTTTAATAATATTGCATTGAAAATGTTACTTAAACACGCGGCACATATCAACAATGATAAAAGCCTTGCTCTGCAACTTCAGAAAAATGAAGTGGAGGCTTTCGATAAGTTGTTTCCTGATTACAGTGAAAAATAATATCGATTCGCCTTAATTAAAAAAATAGATAATGCCTCCATCCCACACAAATACGACCTTAACGATTATTAAATGAAAGCCCCGGAAGTGGCAAAACGGGAAAGGCAATGTTCTCTGGAATTTCAGTGTCTGATGTTAACTGATTATGGTCAGTTCGTTTATCTGTACCTAATTCAAAACCAATGGAAATGAAACGACCATGATCCGCCAGTTGGTGCATCTTATACCATTGGGAAAAAACAATTTTACTAAGATGCAATAATTATCAGACGGAAATTAAATTACAATTTTTGAACTAGTACATCTAACAAAATCTAAATGTATATTCAGGGAAAAATAATCGATTCCGAATTAGCCGTTCGGGTAAAGCATGGCGAAAAGGAAGCTTACAAGGTGCTTTTTGAAAGATATGCCTCGCGAATCTACCAATTCTCTTATTCGTACTTATCTAGTAAACAAGATTCTGAGGAGTTGGTACAAAATGTTTTTCTAAAGATCTGGGAGCAAAGGGAAGTCCTGGATCAGTCAAAAAATATTAAATCCTTTATTTTTAAAATTGCTGTAAACGCCATTTACGATTTCATTCGTAAGAAAAATGTGGAAAATGCTTTTCTCGATTTCGCAGCTGTCAATTTTGAAATAGAATCGAACAATACCTGGCATGCCATCATTTACGAGGAAATGTTATCGGAGCTGCAGCTGTTAATTGGACAATTTCCGGAACAACGAAAAAGGATTTTCAGGCTGCGTATGGAAGAAGGCATGAGTAATGAAGACATTGCCCAAAAGCTTAAACTGTCTAAACGTACTGTCGAGAACCAGTTGTATCGTGCCACAGCCTTTCTAAAGGAGCATTTTAAAAGCGAATCTGTATTCACGCTATTGTTTTATTATTTGTGGGTGGCCTAAGGGATGAAATACCCGGTGACATTATTTTTTTTGCTCTTCTTGTGAGTAAATCTCCACTTCAATCCGTATTACTTTCAGAGATAACTATCAGACTCTAAAATAGAGTCATTTGTAGAGCTTTGGTTTGGTTAGAGTAAAACCGTCCTGATGTTTCGCAGGGCGGTTTTAAAAAAATCAATGGCCAATGGTATATTCAAAAAGGAATACGTACTACGATTGATGACACATTACTATGGGGAAAAAAATCAAAGAACTTTTAAACAAAGGCAGGGGCAATACTTGCCCTGAAGCAGAAAGGAAAGAAATGTTGGGTCTGTTTCATGATTCCTCAAAAGAATATGCCGTTAAAAAACAATTGCTTAAAAACTTGCATGCCGTGGAGCCAGACGATTCAAATCATCCGAATTACAAATGGATGTTTTCAAATATCTGGAGAAAAATTGAAAAGAAAAATGCAAGTACAGGAACCAGGTATCTGAATTCATTTGCGAAGATAGCCGCTGCCCTTATTCTCGGATTAGTTATTGGAACTTATGTTACTTCCATTAAAAAAACAAATGAACCGCTCTATTATGCAGCGCATTCCCCTGAAGGCTCTGTATCCGATATTTTACTTCCGGATGGCTCTGTGATATTCTTAAATGCCGAATCCAGAATAAAATACAGTATTGATGGTGAACAAGGAATAAGAGAAGTGTTTTTGGACGGGGAAGCATGGTTCGACGTTGCTGAAAATAGAGAAAGACCTTTTGTCGTTCATACTTCGTTTTATGATATAAATGTAACCGGAACAAAATTTAATGTTAAGGCTTATAACGATGACAGTAAGGTATGTACAACTCTGGAAGAGGGAGAAGTAGTTATCTCCTCTTCTGAAAAACTAAAAGTTGAAAATGAAGTTGTACTTAAACCCGGAGAACAAATTTCTTTCGATAAATCCACCAGAACGATAAATGTTAAAAAGGTAAATACGCAACGGTTTACATCGTGGAAAGATAATAAACTGGTTTTTGTGAATATGCACCTGAAAGAATTTATTGTAATCCTCGAAAGAAAGTATGGTGTTGATATGGAAATAAAGAATAAGAAAATTCTGGATTTACATATTGATTGTACGATTAAAGATGAATCAATAATTGAAATTCTGGACTATTTGAAAAAGACTTTATCCATTTCGTATGAAATGGAAGGGCAAAAAATAATTATTAACTCTAACTAAACGAATAGGAGGTAATTTATGAAATAAACAAAAATCGTAAAAAAAGCCGGAAGGTGCGGACACACCATCCAGCTTAACATGTTTCGAATTTTTTTGGTGGAATACCACCAATATTGCTAATAATCAAAACATTCAAATTTATGAAAAAATTAGAAATTAATGCCTGCCTGCATTGCGGATTGGCGAAAAAGTTTTTATTAACGATGAAACTAACAATCTTCCTACTCCTTGTAGGTCTGATGCAAGTTTCGGCAACGGCGTATCCACAAGCAACAAAGTTTAAATTTAGTGTAGAAAAGAAACAAGTTGTTGATGTACTAAAGGAAATTGAAGAGAGAAGCAACTTCCACTTTTTCTATTTGCGCGAACAGGTAGACGTGGATCGGGAAGTGACCCTAAAAGCCGAAAACGCAACTGTTGAACAGATATTGGACGGGCTTTTTAAAGGCCATGGTGTTAAATACAAGGTACTGGATAACGACCTGATTCTGCTTTCTCCCGAAAGCAGAAGTTTTCCGGCGATGCCCGATGCACAGCAAAAAACTGTATCAGGTACCGTTACCGACGAAGCCGGAGAAGCACTCACCGGTGTAGCCATAATTATTAAAGGTACTACCCATGGTACGGTTACCGACAGGGAGGGCAAATATTCGCTTGCCAACGTTCCGGAAATCGCAACCCTGCAATTTTCCTTTGTGGGAATGCTGTCGCAGGAAGTAATAGTTGGAGACCAAAGATCAATCGATGTTGTCCTGATAGCGGATGCCGTTGGTATTGAAGAAATTGTTGCCATTGGATATGGTA
>JBFEWU010000315.1:0-5470 GCA_041546215.1 Draconibacterium sp.
GGATTCGCTTTGATATCTGTATCGGCAAGAACACGCAACTGGAAGTAGTTACCGAAGGTATTCTCACCCGTATGCTGCAAAGCGATAATGCCTTGGAAGGCGTAGGGATGTTAATTTTTGATGAATTCCATGAACGAAGTCTTTTTGCCGACCTTGCCCTCGCCTTATCACGTGAAGCCCAGCAGGTATTACGTCCCGATTTACGATTAATGATCATGTCGGCCACGCTAAATATGCCACAACTTACTCAACTATTGAAGGCTCCGTCAGTTGTAAGCAAAGGTCGTCAGTATCCGGTTAAAACCATTTATACCGGCCAAAGCGACGCCCGGCTTCTGCCTGAATTAACCAGCCGGGTAGTGAATAAGGCTGTTCGCGAACAGCAAGGTGACATCCTGGTTTTTCTTCCGGGTGAAGCAGAAATAAAGAAATGTGAATCCATACTTAAAACCAGTCACAGGGGAATAGCCATTCATCCGCTCTACGGACAATTGTCACCTCAAAAGCAATTTGCCGCAATAAGGCCCGGCCGCGATGGAAGGCGAAAAATTATTCTGGCTACTTCTCTTGCAGAAACCAGCTTAACCATTGAAGGTGTAACAGTTGTGGTTGACACCGGTTTTGGACGTACGCTTAAATTTAATCCCAATACGGGCTTATCGCGTCTCGAAACCATTGATATTCCCCTTGACTCGGCTGACCAGCGCGCCGGAAGGGCCGGACGGCTTGGCCCTGGTGTTTGTTACCGGATGTGGACCAAAGCCACACACCAACGATTAAACAAACATGGTACACCTGAAATTGAAGAAGCTGATTTGGCTTCGTTGGCATTGGAAATGGCCCGATGGGGCGTGAAAGACATCAACCGGCTCAGCTGGCTCACTCCACCCCCCAAAGGTCGTGTGGAACAAGCCAATGAATTGTTGCAACAACTGGATGCGCTGGATGATGGGAAAATTACCCCACACGGCAAAGCCATCCACCAACTGCCTTGTCATCCGCGACTGGCACACATGCTGATTTTGGCCAAAAAAGAAAATCTGAGTGCCCTGGCATCCGATGTGGCTGCAATTCTTGAAGAACGCGATCCGCTGGACAAGGAAATGGGTATTGACATCAACCTGCGCATTGAGGCCTTACGTCGGTTTCGAAAGGGGAGTTTAAAAACCAAACAACTGACAAGAATCGCAAAATCGGCAGAACAGTACCGGAAAATGTTAAACATTGATGAAGATAATTCAACTGTTGACTGCTACGAAACCGGGTTATTGATGGCTTTTGCCTATCCCGAGCGTATTGCTCATGCTGTGCCCGGAAATAATGCCCAGTTTAAACTGGCCAACGGAAGCCGGGCCGCCGCGGGCCATAAAGATGATTTAGCCCACGAACCCTGGCTGGCCATTGGCAGCATGAATGCCCGCGACGGCCTTGGCCGGATTTTCCTGGCATCTCCCATCAATCCCAAAGATCTGGCTCCCATGGTTAAAACAGTGGAATCCGTGAGTTGGGATACTAAAAAAGGTGGATTTAAAGCAAACTCTGAGTTACGAATTGGCAATATTGTTTTGCAAAGCAAAGCAATGAAAGATTACGACAAAAAGCTGAAAATCAGGGCCATTTCCAATGCCATAAAGAAAGAAGGTGCCTGGCTTTTAGATTTTAACAAAGAGGTGGAACAGTGGCAAAACAGGGTAAACTCACTTCGCCTTTGGGATACACATAATGACTGGCCCAATGTAAGTACGGAACATTTGCTGGAAAACAATGCAGAATGGCTGGCACCTTACCTTACCGATATTAAAAAGCCGGAAGATTTAAAGAAATTTGACCTGAAAACAGTTCTTCAACATCATCTGAATTACGATTTGCAGATCCTGCTGGAGAAATTAGCCCCCGAGAAAATAAAAGTTCCCAGTGGATCTTCCATTAAATTAAATTACCAGGCTAATGGTGAGGCTCCGGTATTGGCGGTTCGCTTGCAGGAGGTTTTTGGAATGCTTGAAACTCCGGGTGTGAATAATGGGAAAGTGAATGTGTTAATGCACTTGCTTTCGCCCGGATATAAGCCCGTGCAAATAACAGGTGACTTAAACAGCTTCTGGGCAAATGCCTATTTCGAAGTGAAAAAGGAATTAAAAGCACGCTATCCGAAACACCACTGGCCCGATAATCCTTTGGAGGCAAAAGCAGTTAGAGGAGTAAAAAGAAAGAAATAAAAGATTCCAATTTTATTTCTTTCACAATGGGTTTAATAAAGTTTCTTTTTAATCTGTGACAAAATTCATCCACGAACTATTTTCACTGTAACCTTCAACAACCAACCTTTCATTTTTGTGATTGAAAGTCGACATTAGCTTCGCAACCTCCTGTTGAAGAAAAGTAATACTCCCCTCGATTAATTCTTTTCTATAGCCTTTATCTGCCAGGTCCAGAACCTGGTTAAGCGAGATCACCCGGCCAATAACTTTACCCATTTCAACCAATTTACGCTGTGGAATTTGCAGATCCAGATTCATGTCCAGCTGTTTTTTTACATAGTCTGCAGCTTTTTCTGTTAATTCATAATTTTTCAGAAACTGAAACAAGTTATTCTCCTTTGCCCGTTTCATCATTTTAACCAAACCTTCAGATATTTGCGCATAAAGGATGTCGTTGGAGCCTTCAAAAATTTGAAAAGGTCTGCTATCGGCGGTACCTCTTCCGGCAATGTGATTTAAACGATAGGCCTTTGCACCTACCAACTGCACAACCGATTGTGCAGCCTCCTGCATTAAATCGGTAACAACACTTTTAACGGCATTGGCTTCCATTCCATGCGATGACATGTCAACATCTAATCCGGCTTTTTCACTGCTATTGGCGCACATGGCCGAGCAAATGGTATATGAAGCCTGCAATTTCGACAAACGATGCTGCACACGATCGTATGAGAACAAACTTTTCCCTCCCACAAAACGCTGCTTGCAATGTTTAAGGGCCTCATCCATCATGCGCTGAATAAAACCCATTGCCATCCCCGGAAATTGCATTCGACTTCGATGAAGCAGGTCGAGCATCATTTTAACACCGGTTGAATGGGGAATAAGTTTATGTACCCCTGGCAATTGAACATCAATATGATTTCTGCCATAAGGAATGGCATATAAACCCAGGTTTTCGAAAAACTCTTCAACAACAATATTTTGTCCCGGAGCATTTATGTCGCACAAAAAGAAGTTAATGTCCCGCTGTAATGTGTCTGACTTCGATTTCTGACGAGCCGATAATAACCAATAATCTGCCCAGCCCGTCAATCCTGCCCAGTGTTTCTTGCCTTTCAAATGATATTTTCCATCAATTTCGGAATATGAAGTTTGCATATTCAAGGCATCGCTTCCGTAATCAGGTTCAGTAATCATTAATCCGCCCATGGCTTTTTCATTCAGAAAGCGTTTAAAAACGGGGGCCTTTACTTCTTCCTGTCCAAACTTCCCAAAGGGCTGTAAAAACAGGGCCGAGTTAATTCCAAAAGTTAAGGACAAAGCCAAGGATTCGTAAGATGCCGCTGCCAGCAATCCAAGATTTTCTTTCATAATTCCCCCTCGGCCTCCGTATGCTTTTGGGATACCTACCGAAAGGGGATTAACCGACATAATTTCACGCATAACAAAAGGCGGAAGTCCGCGCGTTACTGCCAATTCATTTATATCGGCCCGAACATGAAACACCTGTTTCATTTTCTCATTTAGAGCATCCAGAAATTTTGGGAACGGTATTGGAGTGCTCGGGTTCACATTTGAAACCGAGTTAAAATCGGTATTCTTTTGGATCATAAAAATAGTTTTAAATGATACAAGCTCATTAAGCGAGCTTGCAAAACTATTTAAACGCATTCTATACAATAATGTTCTAAATAAATCCACTATGCATTGGAAATACATAGGTTTGAGATTCGAATGTAATTCGATGAATATATAATTAGACGGAAGACAGAAGTCCGAAGACGGAAGAAAAAGATACAACAATTTTTTAAAAACTTCGGTCTCCCGACTTCGGTCTTCGGTCAAAAACAAAAGTTTATAGAAACTAAAATAGCTGCAAAAAATTGCAGGGTTTTAACCATTAACTTGAAAATAAATCCACATCCTGTGATTGGATTTGATACAAGGCAAAGTAATTACACTTTGAATTAAATACTTACATCGCAAATTCCAATCTGATACGATTCATCATTTCTCGCTTTCTCAGGTAACGGTCCTGCGTAATGGCATTCAAACAAACTTCAGAATGTATGTTCAAATTCCATTTACTTTGGGAGTTCTCCAAACAAAGGAATGCCAACACCCAACCTCATCTCAGGGATCCCAAAGGGAGATTGCTTCATTTACAACCTTTGCACTTTATCACATTCTCGCCATAACTTGGCTCAATGGTTTCGCCGGGCTGAACCACTAAAAATTCTGCTTTATTCCAATCTCCATTCATCATTTTTAAGAGTAAACCGGTATCTCCATCTATTTCATTGTATTTCCAATTGTTCTCCCGGGCATTTTCTTTGGCATGTTCCTTAAGTTTGTTTTGATCAGACACTTTCGTATCTATATAGGTAAAACTTTCGTAATGAGTTAATCCTCCTCCCATCGCTTCAATCAGGTATTTGGCATATTCTTCTCCATATTGCTCCACATATTCCTCATAGCTTGCCATTCCCATCTGCCTCGTCGTACTTTCGGGATTCGATAAATTGTCTTTGGCCTGCTCAATCCAGCCGGCACTCTGAAAAAAAGTTCCCGGATTGGCATCAAAATAGCTTTTATATTTTTCTTTTGAGCCCAACAAAATGGTGATGCAATCGTGTCCTCGCGGAATCACAAGGGGCAGTTTTGATTTTAAACCTACGATACCATTGTTGCAAAGTCCGTACCCCAATAAAATAGCCTCGTATTTCTCAGGATCCACCAAGTCTATTTCACGCTGTAATCGTGTACTCATTTTTTCAGCCCCCACATCGTGTAAACCCTGTTCGATGATGTGTACATCAATAAAATTGATTGCCTTTGCAGCACACAAATAGCACTCGCGGTACAGCACTGCACAGGTTAAAAGCTTGTAGCGCGTTTGATTGTATCGTTTAAAATATTCGTTATGCATAACTCTTATTTACGTATTTGAACCCAATACCACCCTTTCCCAACTTCTTAATCCGTGTAAAAACATGGTGTAAAATGTACCATGCAGCCCGGTTCCGGGCATGGCTGCCTTCATAATCTATGATATATCGAATTTAAGTCCTGATAAAATTAATAAAATATTACAACGCCAATAAAGAAAATTCTTAACGATGACTATCCCCGTGGCAGAGCCAAGGGGTATTACGCCAACTTTATTTCAGCCCAAAAGCTGAAAATCGAATTTTCATTATTTCACCCCACTGTCATCCAGCAAATGCTGAATGACATCTCCCCTAAAATTTAGGGAAGAATATATTGTA
>JBFEWU010000296.1:0-5768 GCA_041546215.1 Draconibacterium sp.
ATTGAGATAGTTGTAAGTTTATTGTCCCGGTATTTCCAACTACAACTTCCTGTGGAGTGTAACCGATAAAAGAATACTGCAATGATTGCCCTTCTTCTACTTTAATGGTGTAATCTCCGTCAAAATTAGTTATAGTTCCCAGCGTAGTTCCTTTAACTACAATAGTAACACCTGGTAACGGCTCGCCATTATCGGCATCTGTTACTTTACCGGCTATTGTTTTCACCTGCCCATAACTCATCCCAAAAGCGAGCATGGCAAATAGAAACAAGACAACTTTAAGGTTTTTACAAATAATCCTCATTTTACATGTTATTAGTTTATGAATTTTCTTTGTTTTAGTTAAATATTCTTCAATTTATAAATGGCAAAAAATCAATAGGTTACAATCGATTCTTATTCAACACAAACAAAATTCTTGGGCGAATGTATAATAATTGTCAAGAAAACTATGCGCTTTTTTTTGCTTGAATTCATGCAAACGTTTGCGGTGACGTTTGCGCTCAACATGTTATAAAACAGGTAGTTACTGGTCGGTGAATTTATGCGTATAAAAAATTCATCAAAATAGCGTGAAATGATTACTTTTGTTCCAGAGCAAGATGAAATGACGAACTATTACTAAACCAGGCTTAGCTTGTCTTGTCGGTGTATTATGAAAAGCGGACTTGTTACCATAAAAGATTTAGCCCGTGAGTTGAAGATTTCTGCTTCAACGGTATCCCGGGCACTTAAAGATCATCCTGACATTAGTGCGGAGACCAAACGTGCTGTAAATGAGTTGGCTAAGAAATTAAATTACCAGCCAAATGCCGTAGCCTTAAGTTTGAAACAACGGCGCAGTAATACCATTGGTATCATTATCCCTGAAATTGTACACTACTTTTTTTCATCCGTTATTAGTGGAATTGAAGATGTGGCTTATGATGCCGGCTTTAATGTCATCATCTGCCAGAGTAATGAAAAATACGAGCGCGAGGTGGCCAATGCCAAAACACTGCTTTCCAGCAGGGTTGATGGCGTTTTGGTGTCGATTTCAAAAGAAACGGAAGACTTTACACATTTGTACAACCTGCGTAACAACAATATCCCATTGGTTTTTTACGACCGGATTGTACCGGGTTTTCATGCCGATCAGGTCATTATCGATGATTTTGATGCCTCGTATCGTGCCACTTGCCATTTAATTGAAAGTGGCAGGCAACACATTGCTCACTTTGCGGGTCCCCAAAAGTTACTGATTGGCCAGCAACGCAAGGATGGCTATATAAAAGCCATCAAGGAAGCCGGCCTGGAGGTAGATGAAGAACTAATCATTGAAGCCGACAGTTTTGAAAAAGCCCGAATGGCCATTATGAAACTCTTGAATACCGGCAAAAAATTTGATGGTCTTTTTGCAACCAATGATCTTACAGCCATTGGAGCCATGCAAACCATACAGAAGCGCGGCATTAAAATCCCCGGCGATATTGCAGTGGTTGGCTTTTCCGATGGTCGGTTTTCGGGAATCACCGATCCAACGTTAACTTCGGTCGACCAGCATGGTTACGAAATGGGCACCATTGCTACCAAAATGTTACTCAAGAGAATTACTGCGGAAGACGATGAATATCCCTTTGAAACAAAAGTGCTTGATGCCAACCTGATCGTGCGAGGTTCTTCATCGACATAGTGCCTTAAAATTCAGAATTTGGACTAAAATACGCGGTTTCTTATTCCCTTTTGAAAATATGTTGTAAAAAATATTTGCTTCTCTGCAAACGTTTGAAATAAGCCTCCTGGTTCTAAACTCAAATAAAATCAGTGCCTTAGGGGGTGACGGCATTTGGATTTGTGGTTTTTTCTGTTTTATATTTGTGCAGGCAAAATCACAGGTTACTCCCGCTTCAAAATTCAACAGCAAATTTTCTTTTGCTGTACTATTTATTCACATACTCTACAGCAGAGCTATAAATTTAAATTGTTGTTATGCGCAAAAAACCTACCTTAAGTTTTTGGCAGATATGGAACATGAGCTTTGGATTCCTGGGAATTCAAATGGGCTTTGCATTACAAAATGCCAATGCGAGCAGAATACTTCAAATTTTTGGTGCCGACGTTCACGAGCTCTCGTGGTTCTGGGTGGTTGCTCCTCTTACCGGATTAATTGTTCAGCCCATAATCGGGCATTACAGCGATCGCACCTGGACTCGCCTTGGTCGTCGAAGACCTTTCTTTTTAACCGGGGCTTTGCTGGCATCGTGTGGTTTGATACTCATGCCCAATGCCGATATGTTTGTGGCATTTATGCCGGCCTTATGGGTAGGTGCAGGTATGCTCATGCTCATGGATGCTTCTTTTAACATTGCCATGGAGCCTTTCCGTGCCCTTGTTGCCGATATGCTTCCTTCCGACCAGCGAACGCTGGGTTTTAGTGTTCAGACCATACTCATAAGTATCGGAGCGGTGATTGGATCGTGGTTGCCTTATGCTTTAACCAATTGGCTGGGCATTAGTAACCAGACTGTGGCGGGCCAGGTTCCCCTCAACCTTACACTCTCTTTTATGGTTGGAGCTTGCGTTTTGGTGGCTAGCATTTTGATTACGGTAATAGGCACAAAGGAATATTCACCTGAAGAGCTCAACGAATTTTCCGGGAAAAAGGACGAAACGGAAGATGAAAGTGCAAGTTTGCTGAATATCTTCTCTGATTTTGCAAAAATGCCAAAAACAATGCGCCAGCTTAGCGGGGTACAGTTTTTCTCGTGGTTTGGACTTTTCGGAATGTGGGTGTTCACCACTTCTGCAGTTGCACACCATGTATACGGATTATCGGTGAATGATACACACAGCGCTGAATTCCAGAATGCAGGCGACTGGGTGGGTATATTATTTGGAATTTACAATGCTGTTGCCGGAGTATTTGCCTTCTTTTTGCCGGCTATTGCGCATAGAGTCGGGCGTAGACGTACTCACTCCATTTCGCTGATAATTGGTGCCCTGGGTTTGCTTTCCATGTATTTCATGCCAAATAAAAACTGGCTGATTTTGTCCATGATGGGTATCGGTATTGCCTGGGCAAGCATTTTAGCCATGCCCTATGCAATTCTGGCGGGCTCAATTCCGCCAAGGAAGATGGGAGTGTACATGGGAATTTTCAACTTTTTCATTGTTCTGCCACAAATAATTAACGCCATTATTGGTGGCCCAATTGTAAAACATCTTTATGGGGGGAATCCGATTTTTGCCATTGTAACAAGCGGGGTTTCTTTCCTCATTGCTGCAGCTCTTGTGGCAAGAGTAACGGATGTTGACGATACAAACACAAATTAAAAACGAATTAAGATAAGTAAGATGAAGGAATATATAATTCATCACGATTGGAAAATTATAGAGCAAGGTTTTAAACCTGAGCTCAACCGCATTTCTGAGAGTTTATTTAGCATAGGAAATGGGAAAATGGGCCAACGTGCCAACTTTGAAGAAAAATATTCGGGCGATACTCTAAACGGAACCTACGTTGCCGGCATTTACTACCCTGATAAAACACGTGTGGGCTGGTGGAAAAACGGGTATCCCGAGTACTTTGCTAAAATTATTAATTCCACAAACTGGATTGGTATTGGTGTTCGTGTAAACGGCGAAGAACTTGATCTGGCAAAAGCCAAAGTATTATCGTTTACACGGGAACTCGATATGCAACATGGTTTACTGTCGCGCAGCTTCGTAGCCGAATTAAATAATGGTAACCGGGTAGAAGTTTGTTCACAACGCTTTGTGAGCGTTACGACCACCGAAATCGGGGCTATTCGTTATTCGGTTAAAGCACTGAATTTCTCAGGTGAAATACAGGTGATCCCATTTCTCAATGGGGATGTGGAAAACGAAGACTCAAACTACGACGAGAAGTTTTGGATTGAAGTTTCGTGTGCTGTGGGTGGTGCCGAAGGTTACCTGACCCTTGAAACCTTAAAAACCGAATTCCAGGTTTGTACAGGAATGTGGTTTCAACTGCTGAAAAATGGGAAAAAGGTAAAATCGTCTATTACCAATAATGACAGGGAGAAATACCTGGAAGCATCACAGTCAGCTACGGTAAATGAGGGTGATGAAATAATAGTGGAGAAATTTGCTTCAACTGTTTCCTCCCTTTATTATTCAAAAAACAGCCTTGTTGAAAAAGCAAAAGAGGCCATCGACCGGGCTGTGGAAACTGGTTTCGACACCTTGTTTGAAGCTCATAAAAACTGCTGGCTGAAAAAATGGGAAACCAGTGATATTAAAATTGAAGGCGATATTGCAGCACAGCAGGGAATTCGGTTTAATATCTTTCAGCTGAACCAAACCTACTCGGGTGAAGATGAACGCTTGAATATAGGTCCAAAAGGTTTTACAGGTGAGAAATACGGGGGTGTAACTTACTGGGACACTGAAGCATATTGCTTGCCTTTTTACCTTAGTACGGCGCCGCAAAAAGTGGTCAAGAATCTATTGCTCTACCGCCATAAACATTTGAAGAAAGCCATTGAAAATGCCCAAAAACTTGGGTTTACCAATGGGGCTGCTTTGTATCCAATGGTAACAATCAATGGCGAAGAGTGCCATAACGAATGGGAAATTACATTCGAGGAAATTCACCGGAACGGTGCGGTTGCCTACGCCATTTATGATTATATCAATTACACGGGCGACAAGGAATATCTGGCACCAACGGGTTTCGAGGTTCTCCTGGGGATCAGTCGTTTCTGGAGTCAACGTGTAAACTGGTCGGAAGCAAAACAAAAGTATGTGATGCTGGGTGTTACCGGGCCGAATGAGTATGAAAATAATGTCAATAATAATTTCCATACCAGTTATCTGGCGGTCTGGACATTAAAATACACGCTGGAAGCCATCGATTACCTCAAAAAGGAGTTTCCGTTTTTATACGAAGAGATGGTGAAGAAATGGAAATTCAATGAATTACAGGAAACTTCCCGTTGGATCGACATTATAGAAAAAATGTACTATCCGAGAGATGAGAACCGCGGTATTTATCTGCAGCAAGATGGATTTCTGGATAAAGAATTGAAGCCGGTGGCTGAATTATCTTCTGAAGATTTACCCATCAATCAAAAATGGTCGTGGGATAGAATTTTGCGGTCTCCTTACATAAAACAAGCCGATACTTTGCAGAGTTTGTACCTATTTCAGGAAGACTTCTCAAGGGAAGAATTAAAAACTCATTTCGATTTTTATGAGCCCTTAACCGTACACGAGTCATCCCTTTCGCCGTGTGTGCACTCCATTTTAGCGGCTAAAATAGGCCGTCAGGAAAAAGCATATGAAATGTACCTGCGAACTGCTCGTCTTGATTTGGATGACTACAATAACGACACCGAAGATGGCCTGCACATTACAAGTATGGGGGGGACCTGGATGGCTTTTGTAATGGCTTTTGGGGGAATGCGCGTGGTAAACGGAAACTTAACTTTCAATCCCTTTATCCCGGAATCATGGAAATCATATAGTTTCAAAATCAATTTTGGCGGAGCTCACCTTGAACTTAAGAATGAAGGTCGCTTTCTTTATGTTATTAATCATTCCGATGACGAAGTTAAAGTGACAATCTGGGGTAGGGAATATACTATTTCAGGCGAGACAAAAATGGAATTTCAAAAATAAGTGAATCGGAAAGAGCGAAGTCCGAAGAAATTGATTAATGATTATTGATTAATGTAAATGGCGGATAAAAGGTATTAGGGGTAAGGTATTAGCCTACACTGCCGCGCGATTGCATCGCGTGGCGC
>JBFEWU010000501.1:0-3042 GCA_041546215.1 Draconibacterium sp.
GAGTCTGCAGCTTTGCAGGTATTTAATCAAAATATTTTTGGTATTGGACATGAAATTTCTTTTCGGTTTGTGGGGAATATTCAAAGACAACCTTTTGTAGGACTTGAAACATTTTACAAGATTAAAAACATCAAGGGGAAATTTCTGGATTTATCGGTTGGATATCTCAATACCTATAAAAGGGAAGGATTTGCATTTGGACTGGATAAGCCTTTTTATACTACAACCGTTAAATGGGGCTACGGGGCAAGTGCTTTGAGGATGTTCCGCGCATACCGGATTTTTGAAGAAGATCCCATTGAAACGGTTACGCCTTTGAATGTAACCTACCTGAGTGCCTGGGGAGGGCGCAGTTTTGAACTCAACAAATCAGGCAATAATAGTTCGCAGCTGGTACTCTCGACCGGTATTATCCATGAGAATTACTTTGGCAGGCCTGAACCGGAACCCGAAACCAACCAGTATTTTTCCAACCGGACAATTTACCTGGCAGGTCTCAGTATCTCACAAAGAA
Source organism: Draconibacterium sp. (assembly GCA_041546215.1). GTDB lineage: Bacteria > Bacteroidota > Bacteroidia > Bacteroidales > Prolixibacteraceae > Draconibacterium. Next base: position 515 of record JBFEWU010000501.1, read on the forward strand.
GATTTATTCAGGACCAGCTGGTATTCAGCTATGGCATTACCGAAGATATCCCTGAGGGATTAAAGAATGAGATCGTTTATGGATTTGATGCCAATGAATTTGGAAACAGGCATTATGCCCACTTATTTTTATCCAACGGAAACCTTCTGATAAACAGAAAAGGGTATCTCTTCGTGGCGGGTGGTATCGGTGGATATTACAAAGATCCTGAATACCATGAAGGTGAAGTCAAGGCAACGATTAATTTTATTTCCCGTCAGGTAAATGCAGGGTATAAACGATACCGCTTTTTTTCGAAATTAGATTACACGTTGGGAATGAGAAGGTTTCAAATTGAAAACCTGACATTGAGAAGGGATAACCATATCCGTGGATTTACAAGCCGGGAAGTGATAGGCAAGCAGCGTCTGAGCATGAACTTTGAGGTAGTTCATTTTCTAAGGAAAGAATTTTATAAATTTAATATGGCTGCATTTGCTTTTACAGATATAGGAATCATTGGAAAAAATGACAATTTGATTTTCAATCAGAATTACTACAGCGGCCTGGGCGTTGGAATTCGGCTGCATAACGAAAATCTGGTATTTAAGACCTTTCACCTGAGGCTGGCCTTCTACCCCTTTCCTCCTAAAGACATGATTTTCATGGGATTTATCCTTGACGAACAATCAAAAGGAACATTCTACAGTTTTGAACCTCTTGCTCCACAACCCTTCTCCTTTGAATAAAAGTATTCTATATAAATAATTCATTCAGCGATCCGAAATAATCCTCGTCCCAGCCTTCCGAAATGTTATCGTAAGCATCATCGGGAATATTGCTGTGATGGAGTTCCACACTTGTTCCCTTTTTGTGCGGGTGCAATTTGATAGTTACCTGCGATTCCAATTCTTCTTCACCAAAATGCCATCGCTGTACCATTTTCCTGTCTTTCTCAAATTCAATGTTAATGCCGCTTATACTTCCTCCCCACATTGAAAATGCAGTTCCTGCAACAGGCTCCATTTCAGCAGATTCACCCGTCCATATTTCAATCATTTTCTGATTGGTCAATGCATTGTAAACATCATGCGGATCTGCTTTTATCTGGTAATATCTCTTTATTTCCTTCATATGTAAAAGTTAATCTGTTATCTATATTTTAGCGAATATAGATAATAATTGTGTTTGATATGCCGCTGTGCCATTGCTAATTTAATTAAATAACTTATTACTTTTACGTCCTAAATTTTGATTCTCATGAAACTGTGCTGTAATAACCCGGATTATTTAAAAGGTGAATGATAATGAACAAAGTAGTAAGCTATTCCAGACTGGTTAAATTTGAACACACTCTTTTTGCACTTCCATTTGCATTGATCGGATTTTTCTTTGCCTACGTTGAAAAGGGGGCAACTCTAAATTTAATATTGTTATTATTGGTTGTCCTGTGTATGGTATTTGCCCGGAATGCAGCAATGGGATTTAACCGGTTCCTTGACAGGAAAATAGATAAACTAAATCCCAGGACTGCCGCACGTGAGATTCCGGCCGGTATTATATTGCCTGAAGCTGTTCTGGTATTTGTTATTGTAAATTCTCTTCTGTTTATTGCAGCAACATGGTTCATCAATGAGTTATGTTTTTACCTCTCTCCCGTTGCACTGTTTGTTATTCTCTTTTACAGCTACACCAAACGATTTACCCCCTTGTGCCATTTTGTGTTAAGCCTTGGGCTCGCCATTGCACCGGTAGGGGCATATCTGGCTGTGGCCGGAAAATTCCATTGGCTGCCAATTGCCCTGGGTTTTGTTGTATTCTTTTGGGTAAGCGGATTTGACATTATTTATGCGCTGCAGGATGAAGATTTTGACAAAGGATTAAAGTTAAAATCGATTCCCGCTTACTTAGGGGCAAAAAAGGCACTATTAATGGCAAAAATAATTCACATGCTGTCTGCTGCCTGCGTGGTGGCAGTTGCCATTCTCGCAGCTGCACAATGGCTGCACTGGATAGGTGCCTTTATTTTTTGCACTCTACTTTTCTTTCAACATACGCTGGTGAAACACAATGATCTGAAAAAAGTAAACCTGGCCTTTTTTACCACCAATGGAATTGCCGCTTTAATTTATTCAGCTTTTGTAATTGCAGGATTGTTCTTTTAACGAATGCGCTTTGCCTTTACAATGTTGCGATTGATTTTATATACGAAGCCTATTGTGAAAAACTCTTTGAACTGCAACTTTGGTTTTTCTTTTCCTGTTTTATTACCATTGTCATCGTAGATTGGGAAAAGAATGTCATCGTCATATATGAAATGAAGCATGAATCTCATGTTTATGTAATCATTCAGTTTCATTTGCACCGTATTCTCCCAGTTGATATCAAATTTATTGAAAGGACTTTTATAGTTAATAAACATCTTGTACTTCGTTTCGTAGGCAATATCTTCGGTTATCTCTTTTTTAAGTTTTAAATCAGCATTTAAACCCGGCTCCCAGAAATTGTTGTCATTTTTCGGAATTCCATACTTGGTCTGATCGATCAAA
>JBFEWU010000265.1:0-6628 GCA_041546215.1 Draconibacterium sp.
ACGATCCCAATAATCTAAGCCCCTTAGCCATAAAAATGTGGCGTAGAGATACATTGCTATAAAGAGCTGAAAATGAGTAGTTAATTAAAAAATATATTTCAATGACGAAAAATACGATAGTTATATTGGTATTGTTGATGGCATGGGCCTGTTCGACCGACAGGAATAAAGAAAGCCAGACTGCCATAATCCCACCGCAGGACTTCAACTTTATGGAAATGATTCAGCCCGTTTCTGATCAGTCAAAACTGGAGCACGAAGACTGGTTTACCTGGGGGGCCAGTGTTCAAAAAGGGGATGATGGCAAATTTCATATGGTATATTGCCGCTGGCCAAAGAAATACCCCTTTAGTGATGGATGGTTAATTGATGCTGAGCTGTGTTATGCGGTATCAGAAAATCAGGCAGGACCATTTACCCATGTTCAAACCATTTTAACCGGCGTTAGAGCGGAGGGAAGTAATAAGCGCTGGGACAACGCTGCAGTTTACAATCCGCACCTGAAAAAATTTAAGGGGAAATACCATCTCTATTACACCGGCACACACGATCCTTATGCCAATGGTCACAGTACCGACCGGGCTGTTCTTGTTCGTCACCAGCGAATTGGCGTAATCAGCTTCGATACCTTTGAAAATTTATTGTCAGGAAATTTTGAACGAAGCCAGGAGCCCCTGTTGGCTCCACTTTCCAATTACGGTTATAATGTTCCCGAGCATGAACATTTCGGAGACGAAAATAACATCACGGCTGCCAATATTGTGGTGGTCAATCCATCCGTAGAGGAGCGACCTGATGGAAAATACATTCTGGTGTTTAAGGGGTGGCAGAATAAAAAAGGATTTGGTCCTGTTCATGGCGTGGCTGTTTCCGGTTCTCCTACTGGTCCATTCGAGGTACAGCCCGAGCCGATCATGATTGTTGAACAAGCCGGTGGCGAAATTGCCATGGCTGAAGATCCTTTTATCTGGTTTAATAAATCCCGAAATTCGTTTTATGCCTTGGTGCGCGATTTTAATGGCGACATTACCGGTCGCGGACATTCAATGGCTCTCTTTAAATCGCCCGATGGCATTCAATGGTTGCCGGCCGAAAATGTATTGGCATCCGATTTAAGAGTTCGCTGGGAAGATGGAACCAAGAGCCAGGTCGCCCGCCTGGAACGCCCGCAATTACTTCTGGACGAAGACGGTGAACCACAGGTGTTGTTTGCTGCCTGTGCCATCGAGTCGCCTTCAAAAAAGAACGGGCATTCGTTTAATGTACATATTCCCTTAAAGAATAGGGACAATCGTGTGAGTATCGATCTCAATAAAACAAGAGACAACATAACGGTGTTGATGGCCGCCAGTGCAAAATTGAGTGACGGATTACAAGTAAAATGGCCCGATAAAACACCCAAACATTTTTGGGTGGAGGATTTCGATGACATCAACGAATACCTGGAATGGAACGTTTTTGTAGATAAGATTTCTGAATTCCATGTCGATGTATTATTGAGTTCGAAAGAAGGAGAACAGTTTGAATTGAAAGTACTCAATACGAATTCGGTATTACCGGTAGCCGTAAAGGGTAATGGCTGGGATAAAATTGATGCCGGACTTATTCGGCTGGAAAAAGGGAATAACCGGTTACGTCTGAGTAAAAAATCGAACCGTTCAAGTGCATCCATAAAATCACTGGAACTGCTTGAAAAAAAAGAACATGAAAGTTACCTTAAACGTGTTGCGAAATTTAAGGTGGATACAGACTGGCTGGCTAATTCGGGCTATGGCTTAATGTTGCAGTTTGGCGCATGGACTTATCCCGAGAAGGGGGAGCACCGCAAAAGTTTGGACGAACTGGCTTCAACTTTTGATATGACAGCATTTGTTGACCTGGTAAAAGAAACCGGTGCCTCGTATGTAGTTTGGTCGCTTACCTGGTGGGACTATAAAATGATGATGCCGGTAGAAAGTGTTGACCGGATTATTGGAAACAGCAAGCGTACGTCTTCAGAAAATTTTATTGGTAAATTGGCTCAGGAATTAAAAAACAACAACATCCGGTTTATTTTGTATTACCACCTGGGACATGCCAGTCACCTGGGAGGAAAAACCGATTGGTGGCAGGCTCAGGACTGGCCTGAGGAATTTGCATCAACCGGCACCGGACAGCGTGAGGTGTTTTTTGCAAATTGGATGGATGTGGTTAGCGAAATTGGCGAAAGCCTGGGAGAAAACCTCGATGGGTGGTTTTTCGACGATGGCCTGGTGTATTATCCTGCTCCTTTTGAGAAAATGGGAGTGGCTGCAAGAAACGGAAATTCCGGGCGCCTGATATCGTATAATCCATGGGTATGCGCCCGTTATACCGATTTTCAGGATGTATCCTTTGGGGAAGGTAGTCATGGAGAAGTAAAAGAAGGTAGTGCGCCCGCTTTTGGGAATGGCATTTTTACCTCCGGGCCGCAAAAAGGATTATTGCAGCACGCCATGTTTACAATGGAAGGCGACTGGGGAGTGCATAGCCCGAATCAGAAAATTGAGACAAAAATAACAAAAGAGCAGGCCTTTAAGTGGTACAAAAGTGCATCCGAAAGAAAAGTTCCTCTATCATTTAATATAATGATGTGGGAGGATGGTACGGTTTCTCAAACTTCGTTAGAGATTTTAAAAGCCTTGAAAAAAGAGTTCCGAAATAAATAACCTTTATTGGAGAAAAATAAAAATAAAACAGGCATTACATCTGTCAACCGGCTGATTACAAATGATCATAAAAACACAAACAATATGAAACAAATCATTCAAACGATCACAATTTCAGTCCTTCTGTTAATGGGAGGATATCAAACCAGTATGGCCCAGTGGTCCATAAAGGGAGAGACCACCGATAAAAATGCGCGGTGGAACTTGCTTCAGAAATTTACACCCGAAGAGTGGGAGGCCAGCAACTTTGCCACGGCGGAGGAAATGCAGTGGTTCAATGATGCCCGCTACGGCATGTTCATTCATTTCGGACTTTCTACCTACATCGGAAAAGATCTTAGCTGGGGGATGTGTTATACCCGTAAAGCTCCGGATAAGGGGCATGGACCCATTGCCGATTCGGTTTGGACCAGGTATCCTGAACAGTTTGTTTTCGCTGATTTTGATGCGAGGAAGTGGGTTGAAACAGCTCAAAAAGCAGGCATGAAGTACATTGTAACCATTGCCAAACACCACGATGGTTTTCACATGTGGGATACCCGGTATTCCGATTTTAAAGTGACCAACACACCCTTTGGTCGCGATTACCTGAAGGAAATTGCCGATGCCTGCCATGAGACAGGAATGAAGTTCGGAATTTACTATTCACAACGAGACTGGTACCATCCCGATTATGAACCCATCGACACTTCATTAATTAACGAGATTCCTGAAGCGCCTTATTTCAGGGCAAAACCCGGGATAAAAGAAATTAAAGCAGGGCCTGACCATCAAAAATATATCGACTACCAGTTTAACGTGGTTCGTGAGCTTTGCACCAATTACGGGAAAGTGGATGTGTTCTGGTTCGACGCCTGCTGGTGGGGAGGTATGTTTACCGCAGAAATGTGGGAGTCGGAAAAACTCACGCGAATGATCCGGGAATTACAACCGGGAGTGATCATCAACAACCGGGCATCCATTCCGGGCGATTTTGATACGCCGGAGCAGAAAATTGGCATGTACCAGGCCCGTCCCTGGGAAAGTTGCGTTACCCTCTGCGGCTCGTGGTCGTGGTCGGCAACACCCAACAAATCGAAAAAAACAATTATTAATATGCTTACGTCCACAGCCTGTGGCAATGGGAATATGCTGCTGAGCTGGGGCCCCAGGTGGGAGGGTGCTTTTGATCCTGCACAGGTGGAACGTCTCGAAGAAGTTGGCGGCTGGCTAAAAAGATACGGTCACACCATTTACGATACCAAAGGAGGGCCATGGTATCCCGGGAAATGGGGCGGTAGTACCTATCGCGGCAATACCGTTTTTGTGCACATAACCGGGGAGCTCACAGAAGAACTTAAATTGTCCAAAATTCAAAATACAATCAAAAGCCTGAAAGTTTTAACAGGGGGAGAAGCAAGTTTTACCCAGACTGCCGAAAACGTTGTTCTCAACCTCCAAAAGGTGGAAAAAGATTCGGAAACGGTGATTCTTGAACTGACTTTTGAGAACGAAATAACAAATATGGTGGATGAAAAATCGTTACTGTCGAAATTTGCAGATGTGCTTTTCGGGAAAAGAATATCGGATCATGCCGGATTAAAAACAAGTTCACAATCCAGGCTTGACAATCCTAATGATCATCCTTTATTGTTCGGCAATACCTTATTTAACAGTTCTTTTGCCTTTCATACAAAAACTGAAAGTCAGCCATATGTGGTCATTGATCTGGGCCAGTCTTACTCGGTAACCGGTGTTGATATTTACAACGAAAAAAGATACCAGGAAAATCCCGGAACATTTGAAGTACTGGTTTCGGCCGATGAAAAAAACTGGACAAGTGTTGATACACACGAAAATACGTTTAAGCACTGGGAAGTAACTGTTGCCCAATTTAACGCGGGAATCCAACTTCCGGGTGTGGATGCGCGATACCTGAAAATTTTGTTAAAAGCCGAAAACGAAGGTGCACTTCACTTGAAGAAGGTGCAGGTTTACGGGAAAACACTGAATAAAAAGGAATAGTTTTTTGGATAGAGAATTCTTTCGCATAGATTTTTTATAGAAAAAAGAGGCCGTATCAAAACAAGTTTCATTTTTAAGAATCTAAATTTTGATACAGCCTGTTCTTCCTCCCCCCAGGCAGGAATAATATTCTAAAAAAGATAGCACGAAGCGAGCATTTTCCGTCGGTTGACGGATACAAAGGGCGATGAATATTAACCGCAGAGGTATTATGTTTGAAGAGCATAAGCTAAGAATATTCTTTGCGTCTCTGCGCCTTGGCTGTGGAGAATATGGCCGTTTCGTATTGCTGTAAAGTCTTGAAAATAAAAACTTAATTTAAAATATTAGCCAATGAAAAACAAAAAGGAGTCGTGCCATTTAAGTGAATTCGAATTGGTAACTCAACTTAAAAAGGGTGAGGTTTTCGCTTTCGATAAACTCTTTGATTGTTACAGCGCGAAGCTTTTCAAAATGGCCAATAGCTACCTCAACGAAAAAGCAGATGCCGAAGAAATTGTACAGGACGTTTTTATAAAAATCTGGCAAAAACGGACGGATATAAATCCGGATTTATCCTTTAAGACCTATCTTTTTAAAATTGCTTTTAATGCCATTCTAAAGGCATTCAGAAAGAAGGCGACAGATGAAAAGCATAAACGTTTGTTTGCACAGGAATTTCTGTTCCATTCAACAGAAAAAAGGGACGAAGCTGCCTACCTGCAAACCCTAAGATATGTCGATCGTTTAATTGATAATTTGCCCCCAAAACAAAAGGAAGTATTTATTCTGAGCAGAAAAGAAGGGTTTAAATACAGGGAAATTGCGCTCAAACTTGATGTGTCGGAGAATACGGTCAGAAATCATATGGCGAGTGCCATGAGATATATCCGCAGCCAGGTGGGAAAAGATGATATTGACAACCTGGTATTTTTTGTGCTTTTTCTTAAAAGACCAGATTCCATCTCATATTTCTAAAAAAAAATTGATTTCCGACTAGTACATTTTTCATGTCCGTGGATATATCATTACGATAAACAAAAGTAATTGCAAACACACGTGAAAGAAATCGCTAAATACATTACTAAATTAAAACAGCGAGATTATTCCTTTAAAGATTTCGAAAAGATAAATCAACTTTTCACTGAAGAGAAATATGTTCAAGGTCTTGAGATCGAGTTAGAGCAAGACTGGAATAACATGGATAATGCTAAGCCGGATGCCGAACCGTCGCTTCATCATGTACTTGACAATATCCATGATAAACTTCAACTCAATAAACGAAAAAAAGGAAATGTTAAGGTATTGGTCAAGGCATATCTTAAAGTTGCTTCAGTGCTGTTAATCCTGGTGCTGGGCTATTCTGTCTGGAAAACCACAATCTATGAAAAAGGACAGCTTAGCGATTCTTGGATTAAAATTCAGTCACCGGCAGGGGAAAGGACTCAATTTATACTTCCCGATGGAAGTGAGTGTTGGTTGAATGGAAATACTTCCCTTGAATATCTGGAAAATTTTACTGCATCCAGAAAACTAAAACTCACCGGCGAGGCCTTTTTTGATGTAAAAGGAGATGAGGATCACCCTTTTCAAGTGGAGGTAAAAGAATTGATGGTAGAGGTTCTCGGAACGGAGTTTAATGTTTCTGCCTATGAAAATGATTCTGAAATATCGGTAGTCCTGGCTTCAGGAGCAGTACGCCTTACCGGTCTTGAAAAGCGATTCGAAATGCTAATGTCACCGAATGAGAAGCTTACTTTCAGTAAAAACAAAGGAACCGTTTCTTTACAGAAATGTGAGGCAAGAAAATATATAGCCTGGAAAGGAGGCCGGTTGTTTTTTATTAATGTTGAAATGGAAAATGTTTTGCTGAAGCTTGAACATTTTTATAATGTTCGGTATAAACTTCTTGATCCTGAGATCGCAGATCTGTTAATCCGGGCAAAGTTCAATAACAG
>JBFEWU010000091.1:0-14357 GCA_041546215.1 Draconibacterium sp.
CGTATGACAAACTTTGGTTTTTGACCGACACCGTTACCTTGCCGGTAAATGGATTCGGGTACACAAAAGCTTCCAACTCCAACTCCGTTTCCGGATGGAAGGGTGTTCCAAGTTTCTTTGTGGAAGACTTCCAGCTTTCTGCAAGTGCGTTATCCAGGTGTCCGGCTTTTAACTCAAGCGAATATCCGTCACCATCTGCATCTTCAGGCCAGGGAACCGAGTCAGAATAAGTAACGGAATCTATCACCTGGTCGAAATTATTTTTCAATAATAGGGTCTCCCCTTCGTTACTTAGCTGTTTCTCGTACTCTCCCAGTGCACTAAACTCATAGGTGCTTCGAAATAAAACGGTATCGTTTGATAATACCAGACCGGTACCCGGCTGAAGAACGATTTCATTGAAGCTATACTCAATTCCTTTCTCCAGGTAAAAGCCCGTCATATCAACCATCGATTGTCCGTTATTCATAATCTCAATAAACTCGGGATTCTCATCCTCGGGATGATACATGATTTCATTGATGACAAGATTCTCCCCAATCACATCTCCAAAAAAGAAAGTCTTTTCTGCCAATGCACTCCATGTCCCGTCATCACTTGAATAAAACCGTGCTTTAATTTCGGTGGTAGAACTTATCCTTATTTTACCGACATACCTGATCCCATTAATTCCCCCGCCCTTTTTTCGCGGATCGGTTCCATCAACGGTAAAATAAATATCCCCTTTCATCAGGTTTGTTGTGGTTAACCAAACCTCTTTTTGCGAATTATTTTGATCCTTTATCTCAAAAACCGGAGGCATACAATCCGGGAACAATTGGTTCCTTACATCGCGAAGTTGTTCAATCACCGTATCTCTTCGGCAAGGAATATAAGACTCGAGTACCTTGTTGACTTCTGGTATCCAATGATCGTTTCGGGTTAGGGTAGTATCCCATTTCTCAATCCGATAGTCACCCCAACGCGCCGATTCCAGAATCACAGCCTCATCAATTTCATTTTTTCTCTCCAGAAAACGTTTTTCAAAATTCTCTATACTTAGTGCACCATCGTTAAAAAAATGTTTGTAAACCGCATCTGCAAACATCATCCGGTATTCTTCATTTTCCTTTAATAATGTATGTATTTCGGTTGGCCCTCCTTTGTTGTTTTTCAAGGTGCTGTTGTATGAAACATTGGAGTAACGCATGACATGTTCAGCATCCCACACATAATATCTGAATTTACCGTTTTTAGCTTTGTTTCGCGCCACATAATAGTTCTGATGGGCCCAATCGTAATTTCCCAAATAAAAATTCAAAAGGATGTAATCGATAAATTCCGGCACATCCAGGTACCTCTTAATGATCTCCAAACCTTCCTCTGTACTTAATCCTTCCCTCGCATGCTCCAGCATTTCGAGATAAAACTCGTTGGTTCCCTGAACAACATTATAGGGATTGTGCTTTAAAACCTCATAGTCCTCACGTTCGCCATCTAAATATTCCGAGAAGAATGCATCATCCGGTCGCTCATGCAAATCGTACATTCCCCAATACAATCCATTGATAAAAAGATGTACATATATGCCATGGAAGCTCAGTCCTCCCATATCCTCATGCATATCAGCAGCCAGTTGATCGCGAAAGAAGAGTGCCGTTCTCCATTGCTTCCTGTCGTTTGGATGCACCCAACCATAAAGAAAACCGTCGATTACCAGTGTATTTATGGCATCAATTTCTGAGTCTGGGAATAATTTATAACGCAAACGGGAAGGTCCATACTTTTCTTTGAACAGCAGGCGCATCGATTGTTTTGGAACTTTCCAGTTTACAATACTCGTTCCTCCCTGGTTTTGCACGCCACAGCCAAGGGCAAAATTCTCCTTATCCTGGAATAAAAATTCTGCTGTTACCGCCTTTTCGTGTTTTACATTGGTATTCGGGTACCCGATATAAAGACCATCACTGTGGTTAAACCAGTCATCAATACTCATGGTAAGCGACAAAGAAGGTATTGATTTCAGGGCACTTTCAATTTTTGCTTCGTAGTCGGGATGGTCAATAATCTCCGGATCCATTTCGTAATCGGCATCAATTATCCTTTTACCTCCCCATTTTACAGGGAAGCCGGCTGGTTGCCTGCTCTGTCTTTTTATGTGGTCGGGAAATAAATAACTGTGCGTATACACCTCAGTCACTGCGTTTGCCGATAGGGCAATAGCTTTCACAACCATTGTTGAATCAACTGAAATTTCACCCTGATAAATCTTTCCATTTGAGATTGATGGAGTGGAACAGTCCAGCGTGTAAATAATATTCGCATGGGGATTATTGCAATTGATATTCAGGTCAAAAGGCTCATCATAAAACATGCGTTCCTTACTAAAATCCAGTTGCATTTCTCCATTAAATCCCCCTGTTCCGGTATTTTCTGTGGTAAATGACCTCACTTCACTTTTTACACCCCCACTGCCATTTACCGCTTCCACACACCAGTAATAAGTCGTGTATGAGGCAAGAGAAGGTGCAACAAATGAAGCACTTTCCGCCGTTGCCAGGTACTCCGGCGGATTGGTTTCACTCAAATATACCTTATACTCATCGGCATAGAAACTTTCAGTCCAGCTTAGTTCCGGACTTACGGGAACATGCCTTAAACCATTCAGCGGAATCTTCAATTCAACCTGGTCAGGAACGATGGTGGAATCCAATTCTTCAAGCACAAAGCCGTTTAACACAAACAGCGACGTGCTACCGTCAGGATAAGCATCCATTTCAAACGAAAATTCAATATCCGATCCATCAGCAATAACTTTCGCTCTTAGTGCAGAGGCATTCTCCAGGTCCACATTGCCGCTTGATATGGAAATTCCGGAATAACTCTTCATCCCTTTTGCATCTTTAATTTGTGCAGAAAAAACACCAGACTGATCCCTAAAATCGTGGTGATATGATTTCCATTCGTATTTACCCACCGGTACACCTTTTAAGGTCAGGGTCATGGGAATTTGTTCTAAACGACCATCGGTCCCAATCCAATCGCGCAATAAATCCGAATATTCATTCCCTGAATTACCGCCACGATCTATCATCTGTTTTGTTGTGTTCTGCGTACCTTCCTGCCAGCTCGTATTCACCGCAACAAGTAGTCCGTTTACATCAAATTCCTGCAACAGAAAAGAACTGTTATTTTCGTGGTCGGCAATGTAGGGTTGAAAACCGGCTTGCACGGGTGATTGAACCCGCCCAAAATCTATTTTAAAATTAAAATCCCCTGAAAAAATACTGGAATCCTGAGTCGTAAAACTCCATACATCGCTTCGTGCACTGCCTTTCTCATTATAGGCTTCAACACACCAATAATAAGTTGTATTTACGTTGAGACCCTTCACCCAAAAATCTGAATTTGCTGTGTTGGCAAACAACTCAGGAGGATTGGTGGCGCTTAGATAAAGTTTGTATTCCTTAGCAAAGTAACTGTCTGTCCAATCTAACTTTGGATTTATTGAAACCTCATTCATTTCATTCAACGGTTGGCTTAACTCCACCTTTTCAGGAGCAACCTCAACTGCTTCCTCCTTCAGTTCAAAGCCGTTCATCACAAAAAAAGAAGTGCTGTTTCCAGTATAAGAATCATTTTTAAAGGACAAAACCACATCAGAGCCATCTGATTTTATGGTAGTTTCAAAAACAGTTACGCTTGCAAACGACATTGTGCCATTGGAAATATCTATTCCACTGTGTATTTTACTTCCGTTTGCATCATTTACCGTCGCACTAAAAATACCGGTTTGATCCTGGCTGTCGTGGTGATAGGATTTCCACTGATACAGTCCGGCAGGCAATCCACTTATCCTTAACCTCAGGGGAATTTTTTCAACCCGCCCGTCTGTACCCACCCAGTCGCGTAAGAGTTTTGAGTAGGCATTCCCGGAAAGATCTCCCCTGTCAATCATTTGTTTGGCCGTATTCTTAGTTCCTTCGGGCCACTCCACATCAATTACTATTGTTGTTCCTCCAACCGTATACGATTGAGGCAAAAAGGAATTATTGTCTTCATGCTCTGCCAGGTAACTTTGAAATCCCTCCTGCTCCTGGCTTGCCGCTCTGCTAAAATCTATATTGACGGCAAATGTTTCTTGAGTCGTATTTTGGGAATAAATGTTTTGGCAACAGAAAAGAGCAAAGGTGATGAAGAGCAGTGATAATACACCACTGGATTTCAGACAAGAGCCTTCCTTCATAATTTTTATCAGGTATGAATCAGATGTTGAATACAATTAATGAGCATACTGCGAGAAGCTAGAGTATGTAACATTTAATGATTAAACCGGCATTATTCTTCCAATACCAATAATTCTATTTTTCTGAAATCAGTATTGTGGCTTTCAGCTTGTAAGGATATCGTCCCTCCAGTAAGTATTTTATTTCCATCGGCAGGCAAAAGCTTTTCATAGTATTGATCGCGTGGATCCAGCTGAGGCTTTTCATAATGCATAACCTCAACACCATCGACAAAATGACGTATAACTTCACCTCCATGTACTTCAACCTCAACCGTCACCCATCTATCATCCAATTGAGTTTCGGAAGTAGAAGAGATACAATGCTGTTCAATTAACTGGTCTTCCATAACCACATTTGTTCCCGGGGTACACAAATTCATGGTAGGCCGCTCTCCTTTTCCTGTTAGTCCACCCAACAACTGCACTTCAACAGATGTTGGAAAATCCTGGTCAAGTTCCATGGTACCGGCAGCTTGTCCGTGTATCATTAAACCATTGTTCCTGAAAGCCCATCCCGGTCCGTTTTTAACCTGTGACCCAACAAATCGATATTCAACCCGCAAGCGATAATGAGAAAATTCACCCCGGTAAAAAATATGCCCGAACTTTCCGTTCCACTCGTCCCAATTTTCATAAGAAACACGCAGCAAGCCATCTTCAACACGAAAGGTATTGTTATAATTATGACCCAGTTCATGCCCTTTAAATTTTATATCCCAGTTATTTAAATCTTTTCCGTTAAATAACTGTATCCATTCTGATTTTTGGTTACAGGCTGAAACCAGCACAATAAGGGCCAGAATCATAAGTCTCGAAACGATTTTTGAAGCTTTCATTTTTGTATTTTTAATTGATTTAGATTTTGAAAAGTAAAGGTAAAAGATTTATTCAAAAACAATAATTAACCATTTGGTTAAATTTTTTAATGAATTCCTTGCAGTTTATAAAAACATAGTGTAATTTTAACCATACGGTTAAATCATTTAGTTAATATCTTTTCAAGATGAATGAAGTAAAAAAAGACAGTACCGAGCAAAAAATCATAGAAGCAGCAAAAACAGTTTTTATTAAAAAGGGAATGGACGGCGCGCGGATGCAGGAAATTGCCGATGAAGCAGGAATAAACAAAGCACTTTTACATTATTATTTTCGCTCGAAACAAAAATTATTTGAAGCGATCTTCTCAAATCTCTTTCAGCAGATTTTCCCCAACATCCTAACACTAATGGATCAGGCAAAAACGATACAGAAGAGAATTAGCGAGTTCCTGGAGCATTACCTGGATATACTTTTGAAAAATCCATATCTGCCTGCATTTGTCATTAAGGAAATTAATCGGGATCCTCAATATTTTGTCGCCTTATTCAGAAGCCTGGGCATTCAACCCCGATTTATATTTGCTGCCTTTGAGCAGGAAATGGACGCTGGCAAAATTGTCAGGATGGATCCACGTGAATTAATGATAAACTTACTCTCTCTCTGCCTTTTTCCACTTGCTGCCATGCCATTAATGCAATTGATGATGTTTGAAAATAACAGCCCTGCCTATGCCCAGTTTTTAAAAGAGAGGAAAACGACGGTTACTCAGTTTGTTTTAAACTCAATTCTTATCCGATGAGCGGGCATGAACCGCCAGTTGGCGAAACACATAAGCACATAACCATCGCGCAGGTTAAAAATGCCAGCGGACCGACCATCAAGAACAAATAATTAATTACAGATGAAACGAGCATAATCCGCCAGCTGGCGGAACACAAACAAGCCTTATTAAAATCATGGGAGATACATCGAATGCAACTTAAATAAACAATTTTAATGAAAAAACGAATATTTCTATTATTGCTGATCCCCTTTCAAGCAGTTTTCGGGCAAAACCAGCTAGCACTTGACAGTTGTTACACCTGGGCGCGTGAAAATTACCCCAGGTTGAAACAATCCGAGATATGGCAACAAATATCGGCACTAAAACAAGAAAGCCATCAGACTTCCTATTTACCAAAAGTAACACTAAACGGACAAATTAGCTATCAATCAGATGTAACTGAATTACCGGTATCTGTGCCGGGAATTAAGCTTCCGACCCTTTCAAAAGACCAATACAATACATATGCCGGTGTTACACAAAATATTTGGGATGGTGGAATCTCAGAAGCCAATAAATCGTTGGAAAATGACATATTAAAACGAAACCTGAGTGAGCTTGAGGTGGAGTTGTATAAATTAAAAGAAGAGGTAGCTGAAGTATTCTTTACAGCATTAATTGTCGACCGACAGAGAGCAGTGCTTGATGCCCAAATAAAAAAGCTGAACGAGCAATTAAGAAGTATAGAATCAGGAATCAGAAACGGTGTGCTGGAAAAATCGGCAAAACTGGTTTTACAGGCTGAAATATTAAACCTGGAGCAAAACGCAATACAATTGAATGCTGCAAAAAGAGCAAGCGTTCAAATGCTTTCAATAATGACCGGCCAGGAGCTGAATACAGCAGCAGTGTTTTCGTATCATGCTCCGGACCAAAGGATCAACCCTGACTTTCTGCGACCGGAATTTAAGCTGTTTGAAAATCAGCGAACTCAGCTGGAAACACAAGGGGGGCTTTTAAGCAAAACACGAAATCCAAGACTATACGGATTCGGAAAATTAGGCTATGGTAAACCGGGCTTGAACATGCTACGCGATAAATTCAAAGCTTACTACCTACTTGGGATCGGAGTATCGTGGAATGCTTTCGACTGGAAAAATACAGAACGTCAAAAACAGGTTTTGAAATTGCAACAAGAAATGGTTGATACGCAGGAATTAACCTTTGCCAGAAACATTGAACTTTTGCTTGTACAGCAAAAAGAAGAAATGATAAAATTGGAAACAATGCTTGAAAATGGCAAAAAACTGGTTGGCTTGCGTACTGAAATAACCGCAGCCTCTTCCTCAAAACTCGAAAACGAAAGTATTACCGCCTCCGGCTATATTCAGGATTTACAAGCCGAAACGGTGGCTAAACTCGAGCTTGAATTACACAAAGTTAAGCTGAACCAGGCACTGGAAAAATACAATTTGATAAGTGGCTGCAATTAGTTCTAGAACGAAATAATGAAACGAGGATGAGTCCGCCAGCTGGCGGATCACACTTCGCCAAATGTTTATGGTGCAAGTCGCATATACATGAACATCAAACCATTGAGACTCTAATTTATAAAGAGAAAACGACAAAAGAAAATGAATATTCACCGCGGAGGCGCAGAGGCGCGAAGAAAAAACTCAGCACCTTGGCGGTAAAATACAGAGAAGCTCCACACTCCGGTAAAATATTAAAAATGAACGCTTAACTAAAATATATACACATGAATTACAAATTATTCATTCTAGTACTCAGCATCTATCTCTTTTCATGTAAATCAAAACCCGAAGAGTCGGATGCCTATGGAAATTTTGAAACAGAAACTGTTCTTGTTTCTGCCGAATCTTCAGGAAAAATTCTTGAATTAAACATTGAAAGAGGCCAACAAATGGAAAGGGATTTTATGGCTGTATTGGTTGATACTGTTCCTCTAAAATTAAGGATGATTCAACTTGATGCACAAAAAGCTTTGGTCGAATCGAAACGCCAGGCGGTTCATTCCCGGATCGAAGTGTTTAAGGTGCAGAAAGAAACACTAGCCAAAAATGAAAAACGCACGATAAAAATGCTCGAAGATGGCGCATCCACACAAAAACAGCTGGATGATATTCAGGGGCAAATGTGTGTTCTCGACAAACAAATTGCCAGCACAAAGACAGAGTTTGTTTCCATTACCAAAGAACTTGAAGTACTTGATGCACAAAAGGAATTCTTGCAAGACCAGTTGATGCGCTGCTTTGTTAAGTCTCCGATGAAAGGAACAATCCTGGAAACATATGTAGAGCAGGGTGAGTTGACAACTACCGGGAAGACACTGTTTAAAATGGCAGATTTAAGTGAATTGAAATTAAAAGTATACGTAAGCGGCGCACAGTTGCCCAATATAAAACTGGGGCAAAGTGTTGAAGTTTTAATCGATAAAACAGATCGTGAAAATCAAACGCTCACGGGAAAGATAAGCTGGATCTCATCGGAAGCTGAATTCACGCCAAAAATTATACAAACCAAAGAAGAAAGAGTAAAATTGGTTTATGCAGTTCATGTTCTGGTTAAAAACGATGGCACCTTAAAAATGGGTATGCCGGGGGAGGTAAATTTTTAGTTTAACCCTACAGCTACAGTTCAGAAACTGTACTTGTGTCTCGCTTCCCGTAACTCGAAACGATGATAAAAATTAACAACATATCAAAATCTTACAACGAAACCATCGCTCTGCACAAGATCAATCTTGAAATACAAAAAAATGAGCTTTTTGGCTTGATCGGTCCGGATGGTGCCGGAAAAACAACCCTGATGCGAATCATGATGACTTTACTTTTGCCGGATACGGGAAACGTAAAACTCATGGGATTAGATGCAGTAAACGATTTCAGGAAGATTCGGCCAATAGTTGGTTACATGCCAGGGCGTTTCTCGCTTTATCAGGATTTAAGCGTTGAGGAAAACCTGAATTTCTTCGCCAGGGTCTTTGGCACTACGGTAGAAGAGAATTACGAACTTATCCGCGACATCTATTGCCAAATTGAGCCCTTTAAAGGCCGGCGGGCAGGAAAGCTCTCGGGAGGCATGAAACAAAAACTGGCCCTGTCGTGCGCCCTCATTCATAAACCGGAAATTTTAGTGCTCGATGAACCAACAACCGGTGTTGATGCTGTTTCGAGAAAAGAATTTTGGGAAATGCTCAAAAACCTGCAAAAAAAGGGAATTACCATTTTGGTATCAACACCATATATGGATGAAGCAAACTTGTGCGATCGGGTGGCATTAATCCAGGAAGGAAAGCTATTGGACATTGATTCACCATCGCGGATCACTGAAAAATTTTCCCGGAAAATTATCCAGGTGCATGCCGAAAACATGTACAATCTAATAAACGATTTAAGGAAGTTCAGGAAAGCAGAATCGGTCTATGCCTTTGGCAGGTTTGTTCATTTTACAGCAGAAAAAGACGATGTTGATTGCAATGAACTCGACAACTATCTCAATGGCCTTGGTCATAAAAAAGTGTTGACTGAAGAGATATCAGCAGGGATTGAAGATGTTTTTATGAATCTTATGAAGAAATAAGCAGCAAGTGTAGTATGCCAATGGAAAATATAATTACGGTGAAAAATCTGGTGAAAAAATTCGGAAGCTTCACGGCCAACGACCAGTTATGCTTTGAGGTTAAACGCGGAGAAATCTTTGGTTTCCTCGGCGCCAATGGTGCCGGAAAAACTACTGCCATTCGGATTTTGTGCGGACTCTCCTCTCCTACTTCAGGAGAAGTTAATGTGGCTGGATTTGATATCAGTAAGCAACCCGAAAAGGTAAAAAAGAACATCGGTTATATGAGTCAGAAATTTTCGTTATACGAAGATCTAACGGTTTTGGAAAACATTAAACTTTTTGCCGGTATTTATGGAATTTCAAAGAAAAAACGCCAAGAGAAAGAAACCAAACTGTTGAAGAAACTGGAACTGGAAGAGGTAAAAAATAAACTCATCAGTGATTTACCGCTCGGATGGAAGCAAAAACTGGCTTTCTCGGTGGCTATCTTTCACGATCCCACCATCGTTTTTCTCGATGAACCAACCGGAGGAGTTGATCCCGTAACCAGGCGCAGGTTTTGGGATTTGATTTATGAAGCTGCCCACAACGGAATCACAGTATTTGTCAGCACCCATTATATGGATGAAGCAGAATATTGTGACCGTGTATCAATAATGGATGCCGGAAGTATTGTAGCTCTTGACACCCCGGCAAAGTTGAAAGAGAGCTATCAGGCAGAGAATATGGATGATGTGTTTTTAAAGATAGCAAGAAAGCTGTAAGCAAATGTGGATTTTCCGGTGAAAGAAAAATTTGAAACAATGACGGTTGAACCCAGGGAAAAACAAAAAAAGTTCTCTGTACTTCAAAATAAGCGAAACAAGAATTACTAAACACAAGGTACTAATGAATCAATTACTTGCTTTTATAAAAAAGGAATTCTTCCACATTTTTCGTGATCCGCGGATCATGCTTATATTATTTGGTATTCCGGTGGCGCAATTGCTGATTTTTGGAACAGTAATTAAAAGTGAGATCAACGATTTACACATTGCCATTTACGATCAGTCACTGGACGAAACAACCCAACAGATTACCAACAAATTGCTATCATCCGGCTATTTTCTTCTGGATGAAAACCTGGACAATCTTGAAGGCATCGACGCCATTTTCAAAAAGGGAAAGGTGAGGGAAGTAATTGTTTTTGAGCACGATTTTGGGAAGAAACTGGTGAAAGAAGGCAGTGCCAAAATGCAGTTAATTGCCGATGCGTCAAATCCAAATACGGCCAGATTAGCCATTTCGTACACAACTGCCATTGTAAACGATTATATAAATAAGTTAAATCCCGGGGTGCAAATGCCCATGCAGATAAAACCAGAAGTTCGCATGTATTTTAACGAAGAAATGAAAAGTTCCTACATGTTTGTTCCCGGAGTAATGGCCATGATTTTAATGCTGATTTCTGCCATGATGACTTCCATCTCCATCACCCGGGAAAAGGAACTGGGAACCATGGAAGTCTTACTGGTTTCTCCTTTAAAACCGGCTCAAATAATCATTGGAAAAGTTGTCCCTTATTTGCTGCTTTCCATTGCCAATGCATTTATTATTGTAATGATGGGTCGCTTTGTTTTTGGCGTGCCAATCACCGGAAGTTTTATCCTGCTCATGTCCGAAACCGTATTGTTTATCCTGATGGCTCTTTGCCTGGGTATTTTTATTTCAACTCTGGCAAAAAACCAAATGGTAGCCATGTTTATTTCAATGGTGGCATTAATGCTTCCAACACTATTACTGTCCGGTTTTATTTTTCCCATAAAAAATATGCCTCTGCCCTTGCAAATATTCAGCAATCTTATGCCTGCAAAATATTTCATCATCATTATTCGGGGCATAATGCTCAAGGGAGTTGGTTTGTTATACATATGGAAAGAAACCTTGATATTACTTGGAATGACTTTGTTATTTATAGCGTTGAGTGTGAAAAAATTTAAGATTAGGTTAGAATAAAAACAAGACCACTGTTTCAATGCAGGACACAGAACCAGATCGCTCTCTAAATACAGATTTCTGATCCACTCCTCGTTCGAAATAACACTAAAAAGGAAAGTTTAATTTATGAATACCATCATCCATATCCTTCAGAAGGAATTCCGTCAGATCTTCCGGAACAAAACCATGTTACCCTTAATATTTGTTGTTCCGATCATGCAAATGCTCATTCTTGTTTTTGCTGCCACATACGACATAAAACGTATTGATATGGTTATTGTGGACAAGGATTTGTCGACCACCTCGCGAGAACTGATTTCCAGGTTTGAAGGAATTCCGTTTTTCAATGTGGCAAGCCAGGAACAATCGGAGAAACTTGCCGAAAAAAAGTTATTTACGGATAAGGCTGATGCAGTATTGATTTTACCTGATAATTTCGAACGAAACCTCGTTCGCGACGACCAGGCTCAGGTACAACTCCTGGTGCATGCCATAGAAAGTAACACGGCACAACTCATCTTTTCTTATTCGGCCAGCATTATTGCCGGACTGAATAAAAAAATAATGGCTGAATGGAAACAAATTCCAGAATTTACACCCCCTGTGCAGGTTGAAATCTCGGAAAACTACTGGTACAACCCCGAATTGGATTACAAATGGTTTATGGCGCCGGGTATTTTGGCCGTATTGGTTACCATAATTGGCATGTTTCTGTCGGGCATGAACCTGGTGCGTGAAAAAGAGATTGGCACCATCGAACAATTAAATGTGACGCCACTAAAAAAACACCACTTTATTATGGGCAAACTGGTTCCGTTTTGGGTGATCGGACTTTTCGACCTGGCCTTTGGACTCTTCATTGCCTGGATGGTTTTCGACCTGCCGATTGTGGGAAGTTTATTCACGCTGTTTTGTTTGGCGGGAGTATACCTGATTAGTGTTCTCGGGCTTGGTCTCTTTATTTCAACCGTAACCCACACCCAGCAACAGGTAATGTTTATCAGCTTTTTCTTTTTAATGATTTTTGTATTGATGGGCGGTATTTTTACACCCGTTGAAAGCATGCCCCCCTGGGCGCAAACCATCGACCGTCTGAATCCGATTTATTATTTTATGCGTATTATGCGCATGGTGGTTCTAAAGGGATCTTCTTTTTACGATCTACTCGATGAATTCGTTTCGCTTCTTATTTTAGGCGCTATTTTTCTTAGTCTGGCCATTTGGCGTTATCGAAAAACGAGTTAATGTTTTTATCCGGGTCTCGCGGATTCCAATCCGCGATTAGGTAATAAAAAATGGATATATGTGTAACTTTGTTCTGTGTTAGGTTGATGTGCGATTTGGAATCGCGAAACCCGGGGTGGTGGCAAAGGGGCTGGCGGAGTCCGGTTTGCCATTATGTAGGGCAGATTGAGTGATGTGAGGCTTGATCCAGGTTCCGGCACATACGAATGGAATCGCGGATTGGAATCCGAGAGACCCAGGGTATTTTAACCATTAACCAGAAAATAAAATGATCCAACAACTTCATGGAGAACAAGAACACGATGGAAATCCGAAAGAATGAGAATTTCGACCAGGGAATTATCAGGATATTGAATCACTTGCATCATGATTCAGCAAGACGTATTGTGGCTCGCTCACAACAGTACATTTCCATACACCGCTATCGTGTAAACCTAAAAAAAATACGAGGCATTGTTCGCCTTCTACGTTTTGATATCGGGGAAGAGAAATACCATGAATTAGACAATGATTATCGTACAGTTGCACGTCAATCAAGTGTTTTACGTGACTATTCTTCACAGATAGAGTTACTGAAGAATTTGAAAAATTCGGCAACAGACGAGACCTTAACATCATCACTTCAGGAAGCCATAAAACAAATCGGTCAATTGCGCATCACAGAATATCAAAAGTTCGTAGCCAAAAAGCAGGGTTTCAGCATTCAGCAAATGATTCTGGGCCTGAACGAAAATACACAACAGCTAAATATTTCCAATTGCAGTGAAGTCTTTATTTTGAAGAGTTTTTGTAATATATACCAGAAAGCGAAGAATGCATACGTGGAAAGCCATGTGAACGAAAACGAAGAAATTTATCACTCCTGGCGAAAACAGGTTAAATACCTGATGTACCAACTAACCATTTTGAAAAAAGCATGGCCCTCCTATTTTCAAATCTACATAAAGGAACTAAAAAAACTGGGATCCTTGCTTGGGAAATTACACGATCTCCATCTTTTGGATTTTCATTTGAGAGAAAAGAGCTGGATTTCTCTTACAAAAAAACAAGAGACGGCAATTATAAAATTCATCGCTCCTCAGAAAGAAGAACTAAAAACAAATATAAGGAGTATTGGAGACCGGCTGTTTTACGAAAACGCCAGTTCCATTGCCGGACGGATCTATTCCATCTGGAAAGCTTCAGAAGAAAATAAGCGCTAAATATGTGCAAACACCCCGGATCACAAAGCAGACCAGATCTTTAAAGTTCAATTTTACAAAACACCGCCGGAGTAAAGGATACCGCGTCGGCATAAATACCTACCAGGTTAATCTCATCAATTGATCTTACGCTAATGTTTGAGTACTTAATATTTTGGGCATTAAATACATTCAATACCGATATGCCCACTTCGGCTTTCATCTTGCCGGGTTTAAATTTATATACCAGGGCCGTATCAAAACGACGGTAAGGCTGGTCGAGTTTTGTGCCATCAGCGGTTTCGATGGCAAAGCGTTCGAAACCCGAGCCATATACATAACTTGCCGAGAGATAAAACTGCCGGTAATTAAAAATACCTGCAAATTTCAGCTCATGTTCCTGGTGATGGGGCGACGGGCGCCATCCATCACTTGAATAAAATGGAAAATTTTCTTCGGCATTACACCAGGTATAAGACACCCAGGCCATGTGTTTTCTGTATTCTTTTTTCAAAAAAAC
>JBFEWU010000213.1:0-8136 GCA_041546215.1 Draconibacterium sp.
GATACGGAACGGGAGCGATCATGGCTGTTCCGGCACACGATACACGAGACTTTGAATTCGCAAAAGAATTCAATATTTCCATAGACTGTATTCTCGATCCAAAAGATGCGGAAAACCGCGACGAAATATTGGCTGGTGATGCCTGTTGGACAGAAGATGGAGAATACATCAACTCGGCGAGTGAAGAAACCGGCCTGGATATTAATGGTTTGAATAAAGCTGCCGGAATACGGAAAACCGTTGAATGGCTTGGTGAAAGAGGTTTGGGAAAGGCAACGGATAACTTCAAGTTACGCGATTGGTTGTTTAGCCGTCAGCGTTACTGGGGTGAACCATTTCCTGTAATTCACTGGGAAGATGGTGAGGTTACTCTGGTGGAGGACGAAAACCTGCCCTTGCAATTGCCCGACCTGGAAGAATATACACCCAGCGCAAGCGGCGAATCGCCATTGGCAAATGCAGGTGACTGGCTGAATGTTGTTGATGCAAACGGACGTAAAGGACGTCGCGAAACCAATACTATGCCACAGTGGGCAGGTTCGTGCTGGTACTATTTAAGGTACATCGATCCGGATAATGCAGATAGTATTTTTGATGTGAAAAAGGAGCAGTACTGGATGCCGGTCGACTTGTATGTTGGGGGTGCCGAACACGCTGTGCTCCACTTGTTGTATTCACGATTCTGGCACAAGGTGTTGTTCGACCTTGGTGTTGTATCAACCGATGAGCCATTCCAGAAACTCTTTAACCAGGGAATGATTCTGGCCTTTGCTTACGAAACGGCAACCGGAGCAAAGGTAGCTTCCGATTTGGTGGAAGAAAAAGAAGGAAAATTCTTCCACACCGAAACGGGTGAAGAGTTGAAGCAGATTGTGGCAAAAATGTCGAAGTCGCTGAAAAATGTGGTGAATCCGGATGATGTAATTGAAAAATACGGAGCCGACTCACTGCGTTTGTATGAAATGTTTATGGGCCCCTTGGACGAACGTAAACCATGGGCTGAAAATGGAGTAAAGGGAGTGTTTAACTTCCTGGCACGAGCCTATCGTTTCTTTGCCGATATGGATAAAATCGGTGATGGAGAAGAGGACAAGGAAGTGGCCAAGCTGTTGCACCAAACCATTCAGAAAGTGGCACACGATATTGAAAACATGAAATTCAATACCGGAATTTCAGCTTTGATGGTATTTAATAACCTGGCCATTAAAAAGGGAAAGGTTACCAAACAAACCGCTGAAACTTTTGCAAAGATATTGGCCCCTTATGCGCCGCACATGGCCGAAGAACTATGGTCGATGTACGGAAACGCCGAAACCCTGGCTTACGAACCCTGGCCTGAGGTTGATGAAAGTTTATTAACTGAGGATTCGCACGAATACCCGGTTTCGTTTAATGGCAAAATGCGTTTCAAAATTGAACTTCCACTGGATATGTCGAAGGATGAAGTTGAAAAAACGGTGTTGGCTGATGAGCGTTCGGCAAAATGGATGGCAGGAAAAACGCTACGGAAATTCATTTTTGTGCCCAAAAAGATTATTAATATTGCTGTAGGATAGCGTTTCGAAGTTTTTTACAGCGGTTTATTTCCTGCAGTAAGAATTGGCAGGTTTCGAAAAGAAATGATGAAGAGGGTGTCTGTCAATAGACAGATGTCCTTTTTTTATTCATAATCTTCAAAAATCGTCAATTACCTGATAATCATCAATATTTATTAGCTCTACAGTTTGTTCATTTGCGCAAAATTTGAAAACCGGTTTAATTGCGAAATAACAATGTAATGTTTACAAAAATGCTTGCTTCGAACAATCAGATAGTCAGGATTTTAAAAGACTATATTATAATGACTTTTGGTCTTTTTGTATTTGCCATGGGCTGGGTTTTATTTCTGATTCCGGCTGAAATTACCGGAGGTGGAATTAGTGGTGTGGCGGCTGTTATTTATTACGCAACGGGCATTCCAATCAGTATTTCATATCTCGCCATTAATGTTGTTCTGGTGTTGGTAGCCATAAAAATATTGGGTGCCAATTTTGGCGTAAAAACAATCTATAGCATTGCAGTGCTTTCCGGATTCTTTGCACTTTTTCAAAATGCAGTAAAAGAACCTTTGGTCGACGATATGTTTTTATCGTCGGTTCTGGGAGGAATGGCGAGTGGTATTGGACTTGGGTTGGTGTTTTCGCGCGGAGGAAGTACCGGAGGTACCGACATTTTTGCCATGATTGTAAACAGATACCGGAATGTGAGTCCCGGGCGCGTAATAATGCTTTGTGATGTGGTCATTATCGCATCCTCGTGGTTTGTGTTTCGCGATGTTGAGAAACTGGTTTATGGCTATGTGGTCATGTGGGTAGTGTCGTATTCCCTCGATTCGTTTTTAAGTGGGGCCAACCGTTCGGCGCAAATGTTTATTGTTTCGAAAGAATACGAAAAAATTGCCGACTATATTAATACGCAAGCCATTCGGGGTGTGACATTGCTCGATGGATCGGGATGGTATACAAAAAAGCAAACCAAAATTATTATGTCGGTAGTGCGCAAAAAGGAGACCAGTGCAATTTTCCGAAAAATTAAGGAAATAGATTCCGAAGCTTTTATTTCGATGGGAAGTGTGATGGGTGTCTACGGGCACGGCTTTGAAAAACTGAAACTCTAAGCTTATAAATCCGGCACTGGTTACAGAAATAAGTGCAACTCTCAACATTTTTTTAAAATTTTCTCTTCAGGTTAACATACTAAATTCACTTTGTATTTAGTTTTCTTATTTTTGCCGCTTAATACCTTTTTTGATGAAGAGAAATTTGATAGCGATTATCTTGGGGATGGGCCTTGTTGGGGTGATGAGTCAGTTTTTATCGTGTGCGTCGAAGACCGATACGAAGAATGAGCTACCCATTCAGGATACTTTGGAAGTAGTAAATGAACCGCTATTAAAATACGGTTTGCCGGTTGATTCCTTCGTTATTGAAAGCGGGATAGTAAAAAATAATCAATACCTCAGCCAGATTTTAAATGCGCGTGGTGTTGGAATGGGCACCATTGACCAGATTGCCAGAAAATCTCGTGGTATTTTTGATGTCAGAAAAATAAGAAGTGGCGAGAACTTTTCTGTTTTTTCAACCAAAGATTCAATTTCTCAGGCCAGGTATTTTGTTTACGAAAGCTCTGCTGTTGAATACGTTGTTTTTGAACTGACAGATACACTGGGAATACATAAGGGAGAAAAAGAAGTGAAAACCAGGCGGAAAACAATTTATGGCGAGGTTGAATCATCGTTGTGGAATGCCATGGAAGATAAGGGTCAGAATCCCATACTTTCGCTTGAACTTTCGAAAATATTTGCGTGGACCATCGACTTTTTTGGTATCCAGAAGGGTGACCGATACAGGTTAATTTACGATGAGCAATTTGTTGATTCAACAAGCATCGGTATTGGCGAAATATATGCCATTCAGTTCGATCATTACGGTGAGCCCAATTACGCATTTCTGTTTGAACAGGATAGTATTTGGGACTATTTTGATGAAAATGGGAATAGCCTGAGAAAAACATTCTTAAAGGCTCCGCTGGATTATTATCGAATCAGCTCGCGCTTCTCGCACGGGCGCATGCATCCTGTTTTACGAATAAGGAGGCCGCACCATGGAATTGATTATGCCGCGCCCATAGGGACAGAGGTGATGAGTATTGGCGATGGTACCGTTGTTGCGCGGGCTTATCAAAAAGGGGGCGGGGGTAATTATGTGAAAGTGAAACACAACTCTGCCTATACAACTACCTACATGCACCTTTCCCGATTTGCCAGGGGCTTAACGGTTGGTAAGCGTGTTAAGCAAGGAGAAGTAATCGCATATGTGGGATCGACCGGTTTGTCTACCGGGCCACATCTTGATTTCAGGGTGCATTTTAACGGCAAGGCCATTGATCCTTTAAAAATCAAAGCCGATCCGGTAGAACCGGTTAAGGAAGAAAATATGGAGCGGTACACCTTAGCAAAGGATTCGCTGATGAATGAACTTCAGAAAATTGAGTGGGAAGCGCAAATTTTGGCGGAACACAAAAGGCGATGAATATTAACCGCATAGGCGCTGAGACGCAAAAAAAATAATGTCGTAGCGTCTTAGCAGGGGGGAAAGTGATGGTTTCAGATTTCTGTATAGTCCTGAAAATGAAAGCTTGACTTAAAATATATACGAATGAACTTTAAAAAACTGGAAATAGAAACAAAAGGCAGCTGGATTGGAAGAAAGCTGGCGAGTCCACATTTCAAAAAAACACTGCTCTATGTTTTGATTGGCGCAGTAGCAGGTTTTGCTTTTTTCTTTTTCACCGAAGGGATGTTCATGGATAAAATGCCCACCAAAGATATTTTCCAAAGTATCATTATAGGCGCGTTCTTCGGATTCTTTATTACAAACAGTCCTTGTGCCAGGGGGCGTTGTTAGCTTTCAATTTAGTTCCCATTCATCGGAAATGCCCTGATCGGTAAATCTTCCTGGAATTATTTGCCTCAATTTGTTGATTCTTGTCTTTCACGGAAGACCATGTTTGTTTTGCAGAAAATTTTATGCCGCTAGTCGATTGTTGGTGCTGTGGTATTGATATTGTAATTTTTATGGCGAACTTTATACAAGTATTTAATCGCTAAATAAAAATCCATGAACAAATTACTACTTGCCATAGGAATAACAGTTCTGCTGTTTTCGTGTTCCCCAAAACCGGAGAAACAGGAAGTTAAAGATGAAGCTACCTTGAAGCATGATCAGAAAATGAAGTGGTGGCGCGAGGCCCGTTTTGGGATGTTTATTCACTGGGGATTGTACGCCAATCCGGCAGGAGAGTGGAAAGGTGAAAGGATTTCAGGAATTAGCGAGTGGATTATGGCACGGGCTGAAATTCCCGTAAAAGAATATGAAAAACTGGCTGAAAATTTCAATCCTGAAAAATACGACGCCGAAGCGTGGGTGAAACTGGCTAAGTTTGCCGGGATGAAATACATTGTCATCACCTCGAAACATCACGATGGTTTTGCCATGTTCCATTCGAAGGCCAGCAAATACAATATTGTTGATGCGACCCCATTCGATCGCGATCCCTTAAAAGAGCTGGCAGATGCCTGTGAGGAAAACGGTATTCGTTTGGGATTTTATTATTCACAGGCACAAGACTGGCACGAGCCTGGGGGTACCTATTATAACATTGAACAAGGCAAACCGCACTGGGATAAAAATCTGGAACGTGAGCCCCTGATGAATTATATAAATGGGAAAGCGGTTCCGCAGGTGAAAGAAATTCTGGAAAATTATGGCGGCCTCGATATTTTGTGGTGGGATACACCTCGCGGAATGACCGAAGAGGCAGCCAAAACTTTACAGGCAGTTGTTGATGATTACCCCGATTTAATTACAAATAACCGCTTGTACAGACCCTGGCCAGGCGATTTTACTACTCCTGAGCAACATGTACCGCCAACCGGACTTGACTACGATTGGGAAGTATGTATGACCATGAATACCAGTTGGGGCTATAAGTGGTACGACGAAAACTGGAAATCGACCGAGGACCTGATAAAAATGCTGGTTGATATTGCCAGTAAAGGAGGCAATTTGCTACTCAATGTTGGTCCTACAGCCAAAGGCGAATTTCCGATGGCAAGTGTCGAACGCTTAAAAGAAATGGGGGTTTGGATGCAGAAAAACGGAGAATCGATATATGGAACCAGTGCAAGCCCGTTCTTTAAATTACCCTGGGGAAGATGCACCACAAAGGAGGTGAATGGAAATACCCTTTTGTACCTGCATGTATTCGACTGGCCCAAAGAGGGAGTTATTACCGTACCGGGATTAAAAACAAGGGTGAACGATGCGTATCTCCTATCAAATCCGAAACAGCATTTTGCATGGAAGTTTGAGGATGGTGATTTGCAGATTCATGCACCATCGGTCATTTTTGATGAAATAAATACAGTGATTGTTGTCAAAACAAAAGGGAAAGTTGAAGTAAGCAGTAACAAACCAGGTTTAAAACAAGGTTCGATTTTACTACCTGCCGATTTTGCGGATATTCATAATCCGGGTTATGGCACACATGCTAAACTCACCGGTACGGGAACCACGGCCTTAATATACAACTGGGTAGATTCGAGAGCACGATTGGAGTGGATGTTCGATGCTACTCAGCCCGGAACCTATAAGGTTGAGGCACTTGTGCGTGCCGAAGAGAAAAGCAGCACATTAAATGTTGTGGTGGGAGAAAGTGCGACGCAGGCAAAAATAGAGCCAACAGGCGATAAATTTGAAATTGTTGGCTTAGGCGAAATTGAAATTACCGGCACCGGAGACCATATGATCCAATTAAAACCCATGCGCGAGAATTGGAACAATGTAGAGTTACGCTACGTCGAACTGGTGAAGAAGTAGGTGGGTTGGGAGGAATTGAAACTGATCACTGAACATATTTCTTAATCCCTTGGCATGTAATCCGGGTTAAGTTCAGGAAATTTTGCATTCGAGTCGGCCAGTTTTTCATCCAATACGACTTTTAACGCCTTTACTTTTTCAGGAAATTTATCAGCAACATCAGTGGTCTCGCCAGGATCATTCGCCAGGTTAAATAACTCGGTTCGATTGTCTTCGTAGTGTACTACCAGCTTCCAGTCGCCTTTCCGTAAAGCCGAACCCGGTTTCCACGCACTGCCGTGGTAATGCGGGTAATGCCAGAAAAGCTCGTCACGCTCCAGGGTTTTATTTTCGCTTAAAATGGGTAAAAGATTTTCTCCATCGTTGTTCTTGTGCTCAATTCCGGCAAGTCCTAAAATGGTTGTAAAATAATCCATGCTTATGGCCGGCGTATTTTCTGTTCTGCCCGGATTAAGCACACCGGGGCCCGAAATTATTAATGGCACCCGAATTCCACCCTCGTAACACCATCCTTTCCCGGCACGCAAGGGGCCATTGCTTGTTGGCGCATTTTTGCGTGTTAAGGTTGAAAGCCCGCCATTGTCGCTGGTGAAAATTACCCAAGTGTTTTCATCGAGTCCCTGTTGTTTTATTGCTTCCAGAAGACGTCCGACATTTTCGTCCATTGCCTCAACCATCGAAGCGAAAGCTGCATTTTCCTGTACCATTTTTGTCCAACCCGTGCCTTCTTTTTTATGTGGGACTTCCTCTAAATTCAATCCGGCACGTTTTTCTTCATATTTCAGAATGTGTCTCTTTGCTGCCTGTATAGGCGTGTGCACTGTATAATATGCCAGGTACAATAAAAAAGGTTCATTTTTGGTTTCTGAGATAAACCGGATGCTTTCATTGGTTAATCTG
This sequence comes from Draconibacterium sp., assembly GCA_041546215.1. GTDB lineage: Bacteria > Bacteroidota > Bacteroidia > Bacteroidales > Prolixibacteraceae > Draconibacterium. The sequence goes on from JBFEWU010000213.1 coordinate 7,320, forward strand.
TCGGTAAGGTATTCTCCTTCCGGTCCGTCGTGTAGTTTCGGATTTTTATAAGGTGAGTAATAACCTCCCGGAGGACTTCCCCGGTGATGACCCCCAATGTTAATGTCAAATCCCTGGTCTTCCGGAAAAAATCCCTCATCGCCCAGGTGCCATTTCCCCACAAAGCAGGTACGGTAACCAGCTTCCTTTAATTTCTCAGCAAGTGTAATTTCTTCCAGAGCCAGGTTTTCGCGGTCTTGTGGCCCTAAAAGTGGTTTCTTCTTCGGATCGCTGCCCGGAATCCAATCTGTTATGTCAACGCGGTTCGGATGTTTCCCGGTCATAAGAGCTGCACGCGTGGGGCTGCAAACCGGATTGGCAGCATAGGCATTGGTAAAGCGAACACCGCTTTCTGCAAGTTTATCAATATTGGGTGTGTCGTAAAAACTTTCGGGATAGTTGCATTTTACATCGGCCCAGCCTAAATCGTCGACCAAAATAAATACAAAATTAGGTGCTTGTTTTTTGGTTGAACAGGAAAAGAGAACTAACGCAAAAAAAATAAGGGCACAAAGTTTCTTCATGATAGCAATATTGGTTTTTGCTAAAATAAACTTTTTCTGAATAAGATTTGAGCAAAAGCTTTTTAATCAAAAGAATTCCTTGTGGCTTTGCCACGAGGTACAATATATTCTCCCCTAAATTTTAGGGGAGATGTCATTCAGCATTTGCTGGATGACAGTGGGGTGAAATAATGAAAATTTGATTTTCAGCTTTTGGGCTGAAATAAGGTTGGCGTAATACCCCTTGGCTCTGCCACGGGGATAGTCAACTTTAA
>JBFEWU010000469.1:0-3300 GCA_041546215.1 Draconibacterium sp.
ACGCCCTTTGAAGCATGTAAAAACAAGGATTCATTTGAGAGTACCGACAGGTTATAAGCTTTGTTCTCGGGGAGTTTTGCTGCTGCTAAAAATGCTTCAACCAACTCAGTTCCTTCGCGATTTTTACGAATAAGAATAACCGTGTCTTCGGCTTGAATTCCATTGTCTTGCAGGTATTTAACCTGTTCGATCAGTCTTTGAGTCGATTGTTCCCTAAAGTCATCTCTTGGTAAGAAATTAGCCTGGATAAATCCTGTTTTACAGGCATCCGGATTTCCCGGCTCCTGGCAGTAAGAATTGTATATTTCTCTGAATTTTGCAAGAGAATCTTCGTTGTTTTGAATCTCACCAAAGAGGTATTCTTCAAAAGTGTTTTTCAGGTTTCCAAAAATAGCATTGTTAAAGTCGATAATATTCCCATCGCTGCGCCAGTTTTTTTCAAGGGAATAGTCGGTTTTTTGCGCCGCATTAAAATCATTATCCAGTTGCTCGGCAAGAATATTCCAATCGCTGTTTCGCCAACGGTATATGCTTTGCTTAACATCGCCAACAATAAGGTTCTGATGCCCTTCGGCCAGTGAATTTACAAGGAGTGGTTTAAAATTGTTCCATTGTAAACCTGAGGTATCCTGAAATTCATCGAGCATAAAATGTTTGTAGAAGTTACCAATTTTTTCGTATACAAATGGCGACTCGCTTTCTCCAATAATTTTACTTAGCAAAAGATTGGAGTCCGACATTTGCAGAATTCCCTTTTCCTGAAGAAGGACTTTAATTTCTTCCCTTAAATCGCTAAGAATTCCAAGCATCCGTAGCTGGCTCAATATGGCTATTGCCGAATTATATCTTTCGAATTTAGTTGTGAAGAAATCAATTATATCAACCAGTCCCGGTTGTAGTTTAATTTCAACCAACTGATGTATTTCTGAAGCTCTTCTGTGTTTCGAGGTGTACCACTTTTCAATTTCGCTGGCTGCAGCAAGTACCCGGGTGCCTGGTTTTTGTACCGTCCCCCTGGCTGTTTTTTCAATGTAAGCTGCTACGCCTGATTTTTTGTACATAAAGTCATCGATGGAAAATCCACTCTGAGTAAAAGCCTCGAAAAGATACCCGCCCTTTTGCTTCAGGCCATTTTCAAAATCGTTTTTTATTTTCCGTATTTCTTTACCAAACTCGTTCAGGTTGTTCCTATTGTAAACCGATTCATTGTTTTCTTCACCTTCTTCCGGGAAAAACACCTGGAAATTTTCCTTAAACAGTTCTTTTCCCAGGTTTTTTATATCGTCGTCGATGCGCTGGCTTCGCTTGTTTTCAATTTTTTCTTTACTGAAGGCACTAAGCCAATTTCGCAGGTTACGATCATCGCTTATTTTTGCAAACATTCGGTCGATGGCTTCTTCCAGAATGATATCGCTGTCGAGTTCCACCGTGAAATTTGGTGAAATACCCAGTTCACGGTTAAACGATTTAATTACCTTTTGTGTAAATGAATCGATGGTATTTATTGAAAATCGATTGTAGTCGTGAAGAATGTTTTTAAGCACTTTTTGAGCACGTTGCCGAATAAATTCCTCGGTATAATTATTTCCTTCCTGCAGCGGTTTTATATAATCCGATTTTTCGTTGTTGGCCAGTTGGAAAAGCGTTTCCAGTATACGGCTTTTCATTTCGTTCGTAGCCTTATTGGTAAAGGTTACGGCCAGAATATGTTTGTAGTTAAAGGGATTTTTCAGAATAATTTTCAGGTATTCAACCACCAATTGAAATGTTTTTCCGGAACCGGCAGAAGCTTTGTAAACGGATAGCATAATTTAATTCAAAGTTGAAAGTTAAAAGTTTAACTGCGTGCACAGCATTTAAAGATAAGGATTATTGAAAAGGAATCAAGTCTATAATCCGATACCCCGATTTTGTCCGACACTTATGCTGGTCTCAATGGAAACTTTTTTTGAAATCTTGTATTTCATAAACATGGTGGAACCATAGGAGTCGAAGTACGAATTTTGCATTTGAGTTGCTCCGGGTGCCATAATATTGTTGGCGCCGTAACTATAACCACCTACCACAAATTTATTGCCCAACTGGTAGGCGGCCTGGCTTAGAATTTCGGTATTGTGAAAATAAGAGGACACCCCGGCCATTGCACCGTAGTACGATCCCAGGTAGCTGAATCCGGATAGCGGATCAATACCAAATGTGTAGGGTGGATTTTGCTTTGGTAGCAGGCTGTACCTGGGTAATTTGAAATTCTGTGACTGAAGTTCATTACCCGGATTATTGTTTATAAGCTGGTAGTATTCAAGCTGTCTTTGCTGGAGCATGGCAACTGAGTCCACTTCGCCAAATTCCATTTGAAGTCCTTGCTGAGCATACGAACTCAAACAAACCACCAAAAGCAATATGAATAGAAAATATTTCACCAACAATAATAGACCGGTTTGTAGCAAAAGTACCACAATTCAGAGAGTTCTTAAAATTAATGGGGTTAAAAAGCGTTAACTAGGATAGCCTAGCGTAAGCTTCTTTTATTTCGTCGTATGTGCTATCGCTGATCTTAAACAGCGGCAGGCGCAACACATTTTCAATGGTTCCCTGGATATTCATTAACGCTTTAATTCCGCCCGGATTACCTTCTTTAAAAAGCAATTGGAACATATCAATTAACTCGTAGTGTATTTTGCGGGCTTCGGGATAATTTCCTTCCAGGGCCAGGTGCATTAATTTGCTTAGTTTGGCTGGTAAGGCATTGGCAATTACTGAAATAACTCCTTTTCCTCCGATCGATGAGATGGTGAGGGCAAGTAGGTCATCTCCCGATATAAGAGTGAAATTATCGGGTGTGTATTTGGCAATCTTGGTCATTTGAGAATGTTCGCCTGAAGCTTCTTTGAGGGCAGCAAATTTTTCCGATGCTTCAGCCAGGCGCACTACAGTTGCTGCTTCCATATTAATTCCGGTACGCGATGGAACATTGTATAAAATTATTGGAACAGGACTGGCTTTTGCAACTTCCATGTAGTGGCGGTATAAACCTTCCTGGGATGGTTTGTTGTAATAGGGTGTAACAACCAGAATACCATCAACACCGTCAAAATTAAAATTGTCGATTTGTTTACAAACCGTTCGTGTATCATTACCACCCATGCCTACAACCACCGGAAGGCCCTTCGATTTTTCCTTAATGAGTTCAACCACCTGCGATTTTTCACCGGTGGATAGTGTGGCCGTTTCTGCCGTTGTTCCCAATGCTACTAAATAATCCATTCCACCATTAATCTGATTGTCGATAATGGTTTCCAG
>JBFEWU010000518.1:0-2717 GCA_041546215.1 Draconibacterium sp.
AAGGAGGTAAAAAGCCTGAATATGGAAGAATGGTTTTCAAAAAGCTAAGCAGGTGAAAAAAATTGAAACGATAGCAGTTTATTTGTTGGTCTTATCGGTTTCATGCTCTACAGCAACAAAAGATATGGACTTAAACATGGAATTTAATAATTTCCCTGAATTAATTGCGGGAAACGGCCAGCTGTACCAGCCAGGACTTGCTGGTCCGATAACCGGTGTAATTTCCGATTACCTGATTATTGCCGGAGGTTCAAACTTCCCGGATTCGCTGCCTTGGCTTGAAGGAACAAAAAAATATTACGATCAGGTCTATTTCATCAACACAAACAATGTTGATACGGGCTGGAAAATTTCGAACAATAAACTAAGTGAACCACTGGCTTACTCTGCATGCATTACGGTGAATAATGAAATTTTTTGCGTGGGGGGTGAAAATCAAGATGGCTATACCTCCCGAGTGATAACGATTTCCAGGAATGCTGAGGGAATCGTTTTTCAGGAACAAACAAAACTGCCTTATGCTTTATCAAATGCTGGAATAGCAAACATCGACAGTAAGATATACATTGTTGGAGGAACAGGAGTAAACGGGGCGCTTTCTTCATTTTATTGTTCCGACACAACTTCCGATTCCCTGTATTGGACCAGGCTCCCCGAATTACCAGTACCCCTTTCGCATGCTGTTGTGGTGAACCAGTGGGATGGAAACGAATACTGTATTTATGTGCTGGGCGGCAGAAATAAAACCGGTGAATTAACCGAATTTTTCAGTGCTGTTTGGAAGTATTCTCCGGCAAAAAACAAATGGACAAAATGTGGTGAAATTACCAGGAGAAAAAACGAACCATTTTCGCTGGCAGCAGGCACAGGTGTGGCAGCAGGTAAAAATTCCATCCTGCTTTTTGGTGGCGACCACGGAAAACTCTTCAATAAAACAGAAAATTTTATCAACCGCATTTCGAAAGAAAACAATGCAGAAAGAAAATCAGAACTGGTAAAACAAAAAAATCTGCATCTTGAAAGCCATCCGGGATTCGATGGTGTTATACTGCATTACAATACCTTAACCAATGTTTGCAAACCCATAGGAACATTACCTCATGAAGCGCAGGTAACTACAACGGCAGTAAAAAACAATACTATGATTTTCATCCCCAACGGTGAAGTAAAACCGGGTACCAGAACACCGAAGATTACTTGTCTTACATTTTCTGAATAAGAGATTAAAAAGAATAAAATGGAGCTATTACCACTAAGCGGAATATATAAGAATGAATTGCTTCAACGGGTAATTCCTTTCTGGGAAAATAACTCGATTGACAAAAAATTTGGAGGTTATTTTACCTGTCTCGACCGGGAAGGGCATATTTTTGATACTGACAAATTCGTATGGCTGCAAGCCCGTCAGGTTTGGATGTTCTCAAAACTATACAACGAAGTTGAACCAAAACAGAAATGGTTGCAGATCGCCCTTGACGGTGCCGCATTCCTTGAGAAACACGGCCACGATGGTCAACTAAACTGGTATTTTTCGCTTACCCGCCAGGGCCAATCCCTGGTACAGCCCTACAACATTTTTTCCGACTGTTTTGCTACCATGGCTTTTGCTCAGCTCAGCAAAGCCTCCGGCAATGAACAATTCGCTGCAATTGCAAAGGATACCTTTCAGAATATCCTGCTTCGAAGCGACAATCCAAAAGGAAACTACAATAAACTTGTTCCAGGCACGCGTCCACTAAAAAGCTTCTCACTTCCCATGATTCTTTGCAACCTGTCGCTGGAAATCGAACACCTGTTGGAGCCCGATCTCGTAGACCGCACCATAGAACAGGTGTTGCACGAAGTAATGGAGGTCTTCTACCAGCCTGAATCGGGATTGATTCTGGAAAATGTAAATCCGGACGGAAGCTTCTCCGATTCTTTTGAAGGCCGCTTATTAAATCCGGGGCATGCCATTGAAGCCATGTGGTTTATCATGGACTTGTCGAAGCGCCTGGAAAAGCCGGAACTCGCCCAAAAGGCAGTTGATATTGCTTTGCGCACCTTGAAATACGGTTGGGATGAAAAATATGGCGGTATATTCTATTTCCTCGATATTAAAGGAAATCCGCCGCAACAACTCGAATGGGATCAGAAACTTTGGTGGGTACACATAGAGACACTAATTACACTTATTAAAGGATATGAACTTACCCAAAACCAGGAATGTTTAAACTGGTTTGAAAAGGTACACAATTACACCTGGTCGCACTTTGCAGATCCGAAACACGGTGAATGGTTTGGCTACCTGAACCGGCAGGGTGAAGTATTATTGCCGCTAAAAGGAGGAAAATGGAAAGGCTGTTTCCATGTTCCAAGAGGTTTATTCCAGGTGTGGAAAACATTGGAAAAAATAAATGAAAGTTGAAGAAAACCTTTGTGAAACTCCGTGCTTCTCTGGGTCCCTTTGTGTAATAACTTTTCTTAATGATCTCAGCGTCTATGGGGTGAAAAAGCATGGCGCCTTTGCGAGAAAAAATAAATCATTAACGGGTTATTGCACAGAGTTACACAAAGAAGACACAAAGTTACGCAGAGAAAAATAAAACATGCTGCATGGAAATACATAGGAAGTCGGGAGTCCGAAGACCGAAGACGGAAGAAGCTCAAAGCTGAAAGCTCAAAGGAAGAACGCTACAAGATGGGTATGGAGCAAATAAGGATGAGATCGCTTCGTC
>JBFEWU010000537.1:0-2477 GCA_041546215.1 Draconibacterium sp.
ACCTGGTGGCCGTAGCAAGTTGCAGCGAGCGTGAGGTTTACGGAGATGGTGAGTACAAAGTTGTACTGATAGATTGTGGGGTAAAGAATAACATCATCCGCTGCCTGTTGGATAGAAATGCGACAGTTATTCGTGTTCCCTGGGATTACGATTTTACCGGCGAGGATTTTGATGGTGTATTTATTTCCAACGGTCCCGGCGATCCGGCAATGTGTGATTCAACAGTTGATCATATCAAATCGGCAATTGAAGACGAAAAACCAATAATGGGAATTTGTCTGGGCAACCAACTCCTGGCACGTGCAGCCGGAGCGGAAACCTATAAATTAAAATATGGACACAGAAGCCATAACCAACCGGTTTTGTTACATGGAACCAATAAGTGTTACATTACTTCACAAAACCACGGTTTTGCAGTTGACGCAAAAACACTCCCTGAAGATTGGCAACCACTTTTTACCAATGTAAACGACGAAACCAACGAGGGAATTAAGCATAAAACCTTGCCCTTCTTTTCAACGCAGTTTCACCCGGAAGCATCAAGCGGACCAACCGATACAGAGTTCTTATTCGACGAGTTTATGAAAAATGTTGAAGTAGCAAAAAAGTAAATCATATACCGAAATTTTAAAGCATCACGTTAGATACACATATTAAAAAAGCAATTGTTCTGGGTTCGGGAGCCTTAAAAATTGGAGAAGCCGGTGAATTTGATTACTCGGGTTCACAGGCCTTGAAAGCCTTGAAAGAGGAAGGTGTTGAAACCGTTCTCATCAATCCCAATATTGCAACCATTCAAACTTCTGAGAACATTGCCGATAAAATATATTTCCTGCCTGTTACTCCGCATTTTGTTGAAGAGGTCATTAAAAAGGAAAAACCCCAGGGAATTCTATTGGCATTTGGTGGACAAACCGCATTAAACTGTGGGGTGGCACTTTTTGAGTCGGGAGTTCTCGAAAAATACAATGTTGAAGTTGTTGGTACCCCGGTTCAGTCCATTATTGACACCGAGGACCGCGACATTTTCGCCAAAATGTTAGGAGAGATTAATGTAAAAACACCAAAAAGTATTGCTGCTTCGAACATGGAAGAAGCAAAAGCTGCAGCCAGGGAAGTTGGTTTTCCAATCATTATCCGGGCAGCATATACATTGGGTGGTTTAGGATCGGGTTTCTGCGAAAACGAGGAAGAGCTGGAGAAATTAGCGGGAAGTGCTTTTTCTTATTCTCCACAAATTTTGGTTGAAGAATCGATTAAAGGTTGGAAAGAAGTGGAGTACGAGGTTGTTCGTGATAAGTACGACAACTGTATTACGGTTTGTAATATGGAGAATTTTGATCCGCTGGGAATTCATACCGGAGAAAGTATTGTTGTGGCTCCATCGCAAACACTTACCAATTCAGAATATCATAAACTTCGTGAAATAGCCATTAAAATCATCCGTCGTGTTGGTGTGGTAGGAGAGTGTAACGTTCAGTATGCGCTTGATCCCAATTCGGAAGATTACCGTGTGATTGAGGTAAATGCCCGTTTGTCGCGTTCGTCGGCACTGGCATCGAAGGCCACCGGTTATCCGCTGGCATTTGTGGCCGCTAAACTGGGGCTTGGTTATGGATTGCACCAATTGAAAAACTCGGTTACCAAAGTTACTACAGCTTGTTTTGAGCCTGCACTCGACTATTGTGTAGTTAAAATTCCGCGTTGGGATTTGAGTAAATTTGTGGGTGTTTCCAAAAACATTGGGAGTTCAATGAAATCGGTGGGCGAGATCATGGCCATTGGCCGAACCTTCGAAGAAGCCATGCAAAAAGGTATTCGAATGGTTGGCCTGGGAATGCACGGATTTGTGGCCAACAAGGAGGAAATTACCATTGAAGGAATTGAGGAAGAATTGGTAAATCCAACAGACCGAAGAGTCTTTGCCATAGCTGAAGCTTTTAACAAAGGATATACCATAGATCAGATACATGATAAAACAAAAATAGACCGCTGGTTTTTACAGAAACTCAATAATATTTTCAAAATTCATAACGAATTAATTGAAATCAATGAACTGGAAAGTCTTCCAATTCCTTTGTTGAAAGCTGCAAAGCAAGCCGGTTATTCCGACTTTCAGCTTGCGCGCCTGGTTTTAAAAAGTGAAAATACAGCTATAAATCAGGATTTATTGAAGGTTCGTGATTTCCGTAAGGCAAACGGAGTTCTTCCGTTTGTAAAACAAATTGATACCCTGGCAGGAGAGTACCCTGCTCAGACAAACTATTTGTATATGACCTATAGCGGAAGCGAACACGATATTGATTTTGTGCATGATGATAAATCGGTTATCGTTCTTGGCTCGGGAGCATATCGAATTGGTAGTTCGGTGGAGTTCGACTGGTGTAGTGTAAATGCCGTTGAAACCATTTAGAAAGAAAATTACCGATCGGTAATGAGTAATTATAATCCTGAGACGGTGAGTACCGATTACGATA
>JBFEWU010000169.1:0-10076 GCA_041546215.1 Draconibacterium sp.
AGTTAGATTGACATGTAGTATTAAAAAAGAACATTAACTTTCAGGATAAACTTACACTAAATCATAAGCATAAAGGATTTACAATTTCATTTACGTCTGCTTCTTATATAAATTATAGTAGAAATAAGTATAAATATAAACTCCATGGGTATAATCAGGATTGGATAATTGGGAATGATAAATCGGTTACTTTTCAAAATCTAAAACCAGGTAATTATACCTTTGAAGTATTTTCTGCTAACAGCGATGGATTTTGGAGCCAAGATTCATCTAGCCTTGAAATAAAAATTAAACCATCACCATTTCTTAGCATTTGGGCCATTCTTGCTTATTTACTGGTTATAATTGCTATTACTTATCAAATTGGGAAAATGGTTAAAGCACGTATTTTACTGCGAAGGGAATTGTTGATTGAAAAGGTAAAACGTGAAAAGGAAGAAAAATTTCACGAAGAGAGACTTCGGTTTTATACCAATATATCGCACGAGATACGCACTCCGCTTACCTTAATAATGGGGCCAATTAAACAAATAATCGCAAACGAAGTAAATGGAGATAAAAATACTAAACTCAACAAACTTATTTTAAATAATTCTCAAAGAATGCTTACGCTGGTCAACCAGTTGCTTGATTTCAGAAAATCATTACATCAGGGGATGAAATTAAAAACTACTTATTCTGATGTTGTAGGTACTGTAGAATCAAACATCCAGTCCTTTGACTACATGGCACAAGAAAAATCGATTTCGGTAAAATTTAATACGGAAAGCAATTTTATTAAAGGTTGGTTTGATCAGGAAAAACTGGATATCATCTTATTTAATATTTTGTCAAATGCTTTTAAATATACACCTAACGGTGGCTTTATTACAATCGATCTAAAAACAGCTGCACCATGCACCATGCTTAATAACGAGTGTATTGAACTATCCGTTCTAAATACGGGGAAAGGTATTCCAAAACATTTTCAGGAAAAGGTATTTGAACGTTTTTTTCAGGTTAATGACAACTCAGGTTCATTTAATACAGGATCTGGAATAGGTTTAGCTCTGGTAAAAAATTTGGTAAAAATGCATCACGGTAAAATTACTGTAGAAAGCGAACTGGAAAAATCAACATGTTTTTCAATTCTTATTCCTATCGAAAAAGAAGCTTATTCTGAAGATGAAATCTTTGATTTTGCAGTTGATGCTGACCGGAGGACAATGGAACTTTGTAATAAAACGGATATACAAAATACTGGAACTAAGGAAAAAAATCTTGCAAAAGAACTCCCAAAAATTCTTATTGTTGAGGATAACGTAGAGTTGAGGGATTATATTGTTGAATTTTTAAAAGATGAATTTAAAGTTTTTGAAGCTAATAATGGATTGGCAGGATTAGAAATATGTGCCAGTGAAATGCCAGATCTGGTTGTTTCGGATGTAATGATGGATGGGGTGAATGGTTGGACGCTTTGTAAAAGGCTTAAGGCTGATTCAGAGATAAGCCATATCCCTGTAATATTAATGACAGCTTTGGCTTCGCAGGAAAATAAAAGGACAGGCTACAAAGTAGGTGCGGATGATTATATTACTAAACCTTTTGAACCTGAATTGTTAAAAATAAGGATTCATAATATTCTCGAAAACAGGTCGAAAATTAAAGAGAGTTATTTAACGAATAAGATTACTTCCATAAAAGAGCTTACTATTTCCAGACCCGATGAAGAGTTTATGGAAAAAATTATTGAAATTCTTGAGAAAAATATGGATAATCCGGATTTTGATATTGACTCTTTTTGTAAAGAAGTGAGTGTTAGTTCATCAAAATTGTATCGGAAAATTAAAGGAATTTCAGGATTATCTCCGGTTGAGTTCATCACAAATTACAGACTGAAAAGAGCCTCGGATTTACTTCAAAAAACCGATTTATCTATATCTGAAATTGCATATAAAGTTGGATTTAACGATCCCCGTTATTTCAGTAAACGATTCAAAAAACAGTTTGGGATGACACCTTCAGCGTTTTTATTAGCACCATAAGTTTTTGGCAATAAGCAATTTACTTGCAGGCGAATGAATCGTCTACCTCATTGATTAAATAATGCACATTGAAAATATCCCCCACCATTAGTTTTATGCTCATAAACTATAAATTAAATCAGTTTATGATGAATGAATTATTATCTATTATGCAATTAAAATTATTTATTAAACCAAAATTGAAATTATTGCTTATGAAAAAAATCGTAAAACTATCATTCATTATTGCCATGCTGTTAAGTTTCGTGAACTTAAGCTGGGGGCAACAACGAATAATTAGCGGACAGGTTACCGACGAAAACGAAGTAGGTCTGCCAGGTGCAACTATTATTGAAAAAAGCACAACAAACGGAACCGTTTCTGATGTAAATGGGAATTACTCCATTGCTATATCAGAAGATGCTGAAGTATTGAAATTTTCTTTTGTGGGTATGGAAAGTCAGGAGGTTGTTTTGGGAAGTTCGAATACCTACAACGTTCAACTAAAAGCTTCATCAATAGGTCTTGATGAAGTAGTGGCAGTTGGTTATGGTACCATGAAAAAGAGAGATCTAACAGGCGCGGTTTCTTCTGTAAAATCAGATGAATTAGTCAGGGCTAATCCTTTGTCTGCTGAATCAGCTCTACAAGGTCAGGTTGCAGGAGTCGTAATAACCAAAGAAAATTCACGTCCAGGAGCTGGTTATGATATTAATATTCGAGGATTGAACTCGATCAGTTATTCCAATGAACCATTGGTTGTAATTGATGGCATTATGGATGGTGATATGAATTCATTAAATCCTTCGGATATTCAAACAATAGATATTCTTAAGGATGCATCATCAACTGCAATTTATGGTTCGCGAGGTGCAAATGGTGTTGTTATTATTACTACTAAAAAAGGTAAAGAAGGAAAACCTACAATAACCTATGATGGATATGTTGGTATTAAAACCCCTGCACACTTGCCCGATATGCAAACTGCTGAAGAGTGGTACCAGGCTTCTCGTGTTGATCGTGCAGAATTGGGATACAGTTTGAATAATTATTGGACAGAGACAGAACAATATAATGTTGATAATGGAAAGTATGTAAATTGGATTGATGAAGTAACAGAACCTGGGGTTCAAACCAGTCATACCGTTTCATTGAGTGGAGGTGATAGTTACGTAAAATACTATGGCTCTCTTGGTTATTTGCAAGAGGATGGTAATTTAATATATACGGGTTATAAACGTTATAATTTAAACGCTAGTATGGATGCAAAAATCAACAAATTTATTAAAGTTGGTTTTTCTACAAAGTATCGCTATAGCCAACAGGATCTTGGATCAAGTGAATCATTAAGAAGTGCATATAGAGCGCGACCAACAGGTGTGATGTATTATGATGATGTTGTTAATCCTACCGATAGAGAAATAAATTGGAATGGGTATGCTGTTTGGATGGGAATGGCTGATAGTCAAGTGATCAACCCATTAGTAGAAGCTCACCCGGATAATTATCAAACCCAAATGCTTACTTCTGACTTTATCGGAAATACATTTATTCAACTGAATCCTGTAAAAGGACTTAGCATTAAATCATCATTTTCTGCCAGAATGTTAAATGACAGAAAGGGCGAGTATAGAGGTACATTGACAAAGTCTCAAAAAACATCCAGAGATCCCGTGGCAATGTATGACACTAGAATATTCTCCACTTATACCTGGGATAATATTGTTAACTATAATAGAACTTTTGGAATTCATAAAATAAATGCTACTGCAGGTCAGAGTATTTATAAGAGAAAAGAAGAAAGGTCAGAGATGGATGTTGAAAACCTTTCATACAACTCCCTATGGTATGGAATGGGTAATGCAGCAACGGTTAAGAAACATAACACTAGCCTAACAGAAAGAACTTTGTCATCATTCATGGGTAGATTTGTTTATGACTTAAATAACAAATATCTTTTAACTCTAACGGGTCGTTATGATGGAGCTTCTCAATTAGCAGAAGGGCATAAATGGGATTTCTTTCCTTCAGTAGCATTTGCTTGGAGAGCCGGAGAGGAATCATTTATTAAATCAATAGAAACCATATCTTCTTTAAAGCTACGTGCAAGTTATGGTATTGTTGGAAATGCAGCCGTTTCACCATATATTACTCAAGCAAGTGTTACTGTTACACCCTATTCATTTGGAGATACACCTACACAAGGTTATTATCCATCAAACCTGGCTGATAAATTTTTGGGGTGGGAAAAAAGTAAAGAAATTAACCTAGGTGTTGACTTTGGTTTGTTTAACAACAGAATATCTGGTTCAGTTGAATGGTACAAGAGAAATACCGATGACTTGATTTATAAGCAGAAAGTACCTCAATCAACTGGCTTTAATGAAGCAATTACTAATATTGGTGAAGTACAAAACAATGGTATTGAAGCTGTATTGAATACTGTAAATGTTAATAAAGGAGGCTTTAAATGGAGTACTAATCTAAATTTTGCAGCCAACAGGAATGAGGTTATTTCAATTGGCAGTGATGAAATAAAACAAGATATCGGTTCAGGTTTATTTGTTGGTCAACCAATTGATGCAAATTATTATTTAGAATTTGATGGTATTTGGCAGCTGGATGAAGAAGAGCTTGCAGCTTCATATGGTCAGATTCCGGGTACTGTAAAAGTTGTTGATCAGAATAAAGATGGTGTTATCTCAAATGATGACGATAGAATAGTGTTAGGTTCCAGATCACCAGACTGGACCATGGGGGTTACTAACCGGTTTGAATACAAGAATTTTGATTTTTCGTTTTTGGTTTATACCTCCCAAGGAGTTCAGTATTACAATAACATGTTAAGAGGTACTATGGGAGAAATTGGTAGTGGAAGATACAATGCACTTAATCTAGACTACTGGATGCCTGATAATCCAATAAATGATTACTATACAGTGGGAGGGAGAAATCCATACCGGAATGCTATTAACTACCAGGATGCAAGCTATATCAGAGTAAAAGATATCACTTTAGGTTATACATGCACAAAACAATTTGCAGAAAGGCTTAAAATGAAAAATTTAAGAGTCTACACTCAGGTCATAAATCCTCTCGTTTTCCACAATTTTGATGGGATGGATCCTGAGTTTAATTCAGGCGTTTATAACGATGATGTACCTTCAGTAACATTTTTATTTGGTATAAAATGCTCTTTCTAGTCTCATACTATATTTAGAAATTATCTTGGTTAGAATACAAAAAAAAATAGAAAATGAAGAATTTTAATATAAAAAACAGATTAGCTACAGCATTTTTAGCATTGTTGCTAATAGCTGCGATAACCGGTTGTGATGAGTACCTTAAAGAAGAATCCATCACTAATCAAACAACAGATACTTATTATTCAACCCCCGATGGATTTGAAAACTTAACGAATTCATGTTATACCTTATTAAGAGACATTATTAAAGAACGGAAATTGGTTCTTTCAGGTACTGATATACTTATGGGTATGGCTGGTTACTCTGGAAACATTGCTGGAGATGGTGTAGTTTGGGATTGTTATGATATAAGAATGAACTCTTCTTTACCAGAATTAGAAAGTTTGTGGGTTTTGTTGTATAGAAATATCAATAGGGCGAATACGGTTATTTCAAGGCAAGATGAGGTTGAAGGAATTAATGAAGATGTGCTAAATGAACGTGTTGGAGAAGCTAAATTTATTCGCGCCTTTATGTACTTTTACCTGGTTCAACAGTGGGGCGATGTTCCAATGCCTTTGACAGAAACAGAATCGGCATCCACATCTGTAACTAAAACTAAAGCAAGTGAAGTTTATGACCAGATTATTTCAGATTTAGAAGATGGCTTAACATCTTTAAAAGAGAGAGGTCAGACTGATTATGGTAGAGCCACAGTAGGGGCAGCTGAGTTTTTATTAGCTCGTGTTCATTTAACAAGAGGATGGAATTATACCAATATTAATGGAGAAAGCATAGGAGGAAGTGCATCTGACTTCGAAAAAGCCAGAGAATATGCTGATAATGTTATTGCCAAATATCCCCTTGCGGATGATTTTATGGATCTTTTCCCAAAGAAAAATGAAAATCCATTAAAAGAAACATTCCCAAATCAAATCGATGATAATGCAGAAATTGTTTTTGCAGTTCAATTTACATCTGATCCAATTTACAATATGGGGGATCCAACTGTTTCAAGGGATGTTGACGCTCAAGGAAATGATTATCACTCTATTTTCGGTGGTAGTCCCGAAATTCCTGGCAATAAAGGTAGAACTGGGGATTATAACAGATATCTCTATACACATGTACATACTGAATCAATGTATAGAATGTTTGATCCTGATTTAGATAAGAGATACGAGTTATATTGGGTTGACGCAATGTATGCACTTAACAGTGTGAGTGGTTTTAAACCAATACCTGGTGATAATACGACAATTGATATTGCAAGCGGTGATACTGTTGTATATTTCCCTGCATGGAATAATTATGTTGAGGATAAGGGCATGGATGTAGGTGGAACTAAAAGGTATGCTGTAATCAATGCCGAAGATATAGGAAGACTTCCAGATTCACCATTTCATCCGCGGCGTTTGATTCCACTGTTCTGGAAATTTTGGGAACCGGGACTTGATTATGCTAACGGTTTAGGTACCTTCGACTTTGCTTTATTCCGTGGTTCTGAAGCATATTTAATTGCTGCCGAGGCTATTTTAAAAGGAGCTTCTAATGGCGATTTAGGTGGAGCTGAAGCATACTACAACAGGGTAGTTGACAGGGCGCTTGCTGAAAATGTAGGAGCTGAGCCAATGATGGCTAAAAATCCGGAGGTAGTTACAAATTACGAAGCAGTTTCATATCGTGCAGATGGTAACTTAACTATTGATATGATTCTGGATGAGCGTGCAAGAGAACTGATGGGAGAATATAACCGTTGGTACGACCTTAAACGCACGGAAACCTTAATTGAAAGAGGAAAAAAATATAATCCATGGATGGCTTCAAGCTTTTGCAAAATTGAAGAAAAACACTATTTACGTCCTATTCCGCAAAGCGAACTGGACAGGACTCAACCTGCAATTGAGAATAATCCTGGTTATTAATAGTTTTTAGTTTAGTTAGATTAATCTCAGGCATATTTAATAGTATGCCTGAGTTTCTTTGATATAAAATATGAATATTTTGCGAATTGTGATTATTTTTTTTCTACGAAATATGAGTTGCTATACAATTCGTGAATTCCCCATTTAAAAAATTTCATGAAAAAAAAATTTATATTTTGAAGTGTGAGCTTGCAAAAATATTAGCACTTGTACTGTTTATCCTTCCTTTTTACTTTTGTTCTATGCCCGGCAAGCAAGTGTTTATACTGGTTGGTAACGAAGCATCAAAAACAGAATACCTTGCAGCTCAACATCTGAAGGATGATATTGCGACAAAAACGGGTTTAAAGGCAAAAATTATATCATCTGCTAATAGTTTCACAAAAAAAAGTGTAAATTTTGTAATCGGAACTCCATTTTCTAATTCATTTCTTGAAGAACTTGTGCAAGATCAAACTTTGTTATTAACAAACGAGTTTCCGGAAGCAAGGAGTGGATTAATCGCCAATGTAAATTTAAAAAGTGGGGGCGAATGCATTGTTTTAGCTGGAACCACGCTGCAGGGGTTTCAATATGCTGTCTATGATTATAGCCACAATATACTTGGCATTGATCCTTTGGCTTACTGGACCACAAAAACACCTGAAATTAACGTAAATTTTAATTTTCACAATTTCGACAATAAAATTATGGCAGCACCGGAAGTGCCAATTCTTTGCTACTTTGAGAACGATGTTGATGAACTGGCAAATTTAAAAGATCCCATGCTGGAATACGATTGGGAGTCCTATACCAACATGATTAACTCTTTGGTAAGGTTAAAATATAACGCCATTCATTTATTTGATATGTTAGGCCGTCCCGAGTTCTTTCTTCGTGAAGCATACAAAAAAATACGGCCTGATTATGATATCCGTGTTTCATACATTGATAGTTTAATTACTTATGCCCAGGACATGGGCATGATGGTTGAAATTGACTTTTCATTAGGCTATCATATCCATCCGATGAATCAGGATAAAGCCGATTGCTGGACCGAACACAAAGAGGAGTGGCTGAAAACCTGGAGATACTATTTTGAACATACTCCGCTGAGAAAAGCAGATATTATTTCCCTGCGTCCAAGAAACCAAGTCTGGGATTGGGAATATAAAAGTGCCTGTGGCGAAGATAAAATAGAAGTGTTTAATGAAGTATATGCCGAACTTGGAAAATTAATTGATGAATATAAACCTGAAGCAGTGAAGGTAGTAACCTGTTATCACGATGGCATGGAAATGTTCAATAAAGGATTTAATCCGCCCAAAGATTGGATAATTGCCTGGTGTGACGATGGTTTTGGGGGATTTAAATACTTACCTGAAGACACAAAAGGCTATAATTTTGGCACCTACATGCACGCCGGTTTTTGGTTGAACCATACGATACACAACCCTTATCCAGAAAAAATTGATTCCATTATGAAAATGATGGATGACAAATATGGGGCTAACCAATATTATGAAATAAACGGGCAACAGTTTCGACCGTTTTTATTAAATATTGAGGCGTTTGCAAAAATTGCAGAATCACCTGCTAATTTCAATAGCGAGCAATTTTATAAAAACTGGACTGCCAGATACTTTAAGGAGGCTGCACCTTATGCTGTTAAGGCAATGCAAAAACTGCATGAAGCACAATTTAACAACTCGGGCTATGTACAGCATCTATGGGAAATAAAACAGGCAATATCCTATTTAAACTACTTGCCTAAAAACAAGCCCGGAGGAAAAGATATCCCGCAAAGTTTTGACAGAGTAACTTCTAATGTCGAGCATATAAAGAAGCGAATAAAAATACTTGAAGAAGGTTTGGAGATTGCAAATAAAGGTGAAGAACTAATTAGCGAAGATGATACATTTTATCACGACTATATTATTTTGCCCATCCTGTTGTATCTCGATTTAATTGATTTTGAGCATCACTTGCACAACATAGCACTTCTTAAACGAGAATATGAAAAGAATAATGAAGTTGCCAATATCACAACATGTCTTGAAATGTTAGCAGAAGCCAAAGTAAAACTGCAACGCCTGACTGAAAGAAGATTACAAGGCGATAAAAACAAAAAATGGTCAAGTTGGTATGATCCTGCCAAGCGTCGCCCGAACAATGGTTTTCCCACTATGGCAATGTTAGATAGTATAGAAAAGAAACTTAATGTCCTGTTGGAGAACTAAAAAGTGTTTCAGTCCGGAATTAAAATAAATTGACTGAAATTGAATTGGTCCTCTATGCTAAAAATTATGGTCTATGGTCAGAAAAAATATAAAATTAATTAATAAAGAAATATATATCATGTTATTGAAAGTCTACAGATATTGTGTAATGCTCTTCTATTGTCTTCTGTTTTCGTCTGTTTCAAACTTAAATGGACAGGAGAAGCCTGTCGATCTCGTATACCCGCATTTGGATGCTGCAAATTCCAGATGGTTCTTTTTCTCCTCTGCCTGTCGACCATTTGGAATGGTTAATCTTAGCCCCGATACTGAACTTGGTGGAGCCTGGGGAAGTGGATATCGGTATAATACAGAAGAGATAAAGGGATTTAGTCATGTACATGCATGGCAGTTGTCGGCACTTTCTGTAATGCCTGTTAACGGGGAATTAAAGGAGATAAAAGACAATTTCTACTCTTCCTTTTCGCACGACAAAGAAGTGGTTGCACCGGGTTATCACAAGGTGGAACTCGAAAGGTATGATATTACAGCTGAACTAACATCTACCACACGTGTGGGCTTTCATAAATATACATTTAATAACAGCGATTCAAGATCAATACTTATTAAATTACATGGACCCAATGGTCCCTGTGACATTACATCAGGGAAGATTAAGAAATTAAGTTCGACAAAATTCTCGGGATATGTAATGAATGCAGCTACCCGACGCAGACCAAAGGAAACTCCGGTTTTCTTTTCTAT
>JBFEWU010000417.1:0-3902 GCA_041546215.1 Draconibacterium sp.
CACCCGATGGTCCTGGGGGTGCTTTTGATATTCCGGGACATACGTGGGTGCAAACAGGCCCTGATATGTTAGTAGGGAAACATTATAATACCGGACCGTTTGGTGCATCAAACTGGTGGTCATCTGATGCTCCTGATGGAGAATTTTTATATGAAGTACATGCTGTTATAGATACATGGTCACCCGAAAAAGCGGAGATGTATGCTGAAAAAGGTTATGTTCATTACCATGAATTTATTCGTGTGGAGGATGGCACATTTCATCCCACAAAAGTATGCTGGTTAAAACATATTGCACGTACAAGTTTTACGCTTGATGGCGGTCCCGGAGCCCCAAATCCACCTTATGAACACTATGTTACTCCGGGAGTAGATAATTTATTTCCCATAAATGGCACCATGCCGTATAATCCATAACAAATACAAGAGCACGAATTTGAAACAGTAAATTCTCACCTGCTATATGATTACATGGCAGGTGAGAATTGAATGTCCGGTCGGCTCTAATTTGAGATTAAGGATTCCATCTCTTTAAAAAGATGGAATCCTTAATCCTTAAGTGTGTGGAGTAGATATGCATTTGCCCTTATTCATAGGTGAGCCATGTTGTTGCTGAACAATTTGTATCTGTAACAAAGCGAATCCAGCGTGCCTGAAAACTTTCAGGGAATTCGTACTTAAATTTTTCGCCAGGCTTAACCGCAATGTCTTTGTAAAGCATCCATGGTCCGTGACCAATGGGATCCACTTCAATTTTAAACCTTACCGGAGATTCACATTTATGTGAGATTTCCAGGTTCTTTATGTCGTAATGACTAATCAGGTATGGATCGGAAGGAACTCCGGCCTTTACCGCACTGTTTTTCCACGGGCCTCCGTGTCCGGTAGGTTTGCCCATCTCCCAAAGGTCATCTATGGTCCCAACCCAGACGGCTGCCTTTCCATCTTCCGATTTTACAATTTGTTCACCTTGCTTTGCATCAGGATTTAAACCTGTCATGACCAACATTCCGCGGTACGAGACATAATCATGAATTCGAAAAGTATGCGATGAAACCGGCCTGATTTTGGCGAAACCATCGGCATTCTCTGCTGGTAATTCGTAAAATGTACCGCTGCAATTGAATAGGTCGCGTTCGGTTGCAACCTCGCGGCATACCCTTAATTGTGCCTGGTTGGTCAATTTTTCGTACTCATCATTTCCTAAAGGCAAACGCCATCTGCGGTTTTTATCGTCAATAATCAATACCGACGATTCCTGAATATCGACCACATTTTGGGGGATGGCAAAGTTTACATTTATAAAAGCCTTTGTTTCGGGATCCTCTTTCGGAACCAGATTTAAAGCCTCATCCAGTTCGTAATATCCTGTTTCTGTTTCCATGCCGTTTTCAAAAGTCCGGGCTGAAATTCCAAGTGAGCGACGGTTATCTCCCAAACCATAAAGCAAACCTCCGATGGTTTTGGCTTCATCCACCCTGGCCAGGCCATTAAACA
Organism: Draconibacterium sp.; assembly: GCA_041546215.1. GTDB lineage: Bacteria > Bacteroidota > Bacteroidia > Bacteroidales > Prolixibacteraceae > Draconibacterium. The sequence goes on from JBFEWU010000417.1 coordinate 1,497, forward strand.
TTGTTTTGGGTTCTATTTTCCGATCATCCGGGCCGGTATAATTAAAACTCACTGTTGCAACAGTAGATTGCTCCGACTTAACACGGATCCATTCCCCTTTATCATCTGCATTGAATTCAATATTGGCCGATGCTCCGGCGATTAAGACAACTGTTTTTAATTCTTCCCAACTCTGATTCCCGGTTTTATCTACCTCAAAAACAAATGAGGCATCCGATGTTCCACTATTTTTTATCCAGGCAGTTCGTTTAGGCCATCCTGAAAAAAGCATGGGTTCAGATATTTGCTTTGCTTCGATCTTCTCATTTAGCCAAACCGAGCCAGATGCAGTATTTGGACCAAGCTGATCAGGCTTTTCGATAGAGGTAAACCACAAATTCGAATTTGATTGCCCCGGTCCTTCAATATTGCCCTTTTGTTTTCGTTTATTCAGGAACTCCTTTTGAGCAGAATCATCGCATCCAAAAACCAATTGTCCGTTCCAACGTGTATAATCGCCAATGACCTTTAAATATGCTGAACGTGGTCGGATTCCAGCCGAGTTGCCGGCTGTAAAAGCTTCCGGAAATCTCCAGAACATACCATGCATAGTCATTAAATAATCGGGTTTTTCTTTTGTTCCTATATCGCGAATCCTGGGCCACTCGGTGTTCCAGCCATGAGCTCCGTCGTAGCTGTGGCTTGCTTTTGGCAAGCGGTAGAAATCCCAACGGGTTTCGGTATTGCGAACACCAAGAATTACCGATTTATGATCCCAACCGGTAGCCCAAACCGGATCGGTTTCAGGCTTCTCGTTTCCATAAATTCCACCCGGGCCGGTTACTTCCACAAATTGATTGCGACGAACAACTGACCAGTCTTTCCCATTCCATTCAGCAAGCACACCCGCCTTTACATCAAACTGCCTCAGTGCCTGATCTGTCGCTTCGCCATTGTTTGCATATACCATCACTCCCTGTCCGGAGTACAAGCCCTTTCCATGTGCGCCCGGCAAGCTTGCGTTTAGGATTTTCACGCCCGTATCATCATGCCCAACTTTTCTTCCTTTTGGTTGATTACCATCTTTATAAAGTTCAGTAACTTTTAGTGAATTAACATTCACCTCGTAAAATCCTTCTTCCATTGAGCCATAATATAGCATAGCTCCCGGATGAAACAGGTGGCGTGCATTTCCCGTGTGTCGACCTTGCATCTCTGAATAAGGAATAACACGAACATTCCGGTTTTCATCTATGGCATACGGGCCAATAAAAAGTTGTTTGCTTTCTTTGTGAATCATCCGGTTTGCAGGTGTTCCACCAATACTTTCTTCCCGAATTATTTGTTCTAATTTTGGTGTTATCTCATATAATTTATCGGAAGATCCATGGGGCAAATGTGGTCCGTAAGTAATTACCCACAAGCTGTTTGCCCAGGGAACTACCGCACCTGTGCCACATTCTCCTTCGTTGTTGAAATACGCAAGACCCGGGTATATTCCACTTACTTGTCTGGGTTTTGCTGTTTCATATCTTTTTTGGCAAGACAGTAAAATGCTGATTAGTACTGAAAGGCAAATTAATTTATACATTGTCGTTTTTTTTTTCCAGCTTAGAAATACAATTCTTATCTATTTGTACTATTCTTTTTTTCGTAATTGAAAAAGAATCATTTCATATGCAATACATCCGTTTTATGATTTAAGTCTCACAGAGCAGTTTCAGTCCAACTTCATAATTCTAAGATACAATTTTAATGCAAGCATATCTTAATTTACTGTCCGTTTAAATCAGTGAGACTATGATTTTGTTTTTCAAAATCATAGTCTCACTGATCCCGATCCTTCGACTGACGGAGAGGGATCTCGTGGGTTATATTCCCCGCATCTTGATGCGATAAAAAAATCAAGGTACGATTGAGATACCTCGTCAGCTTGCTGCGAGGAGTTTCATTTTAGCAATCCCGATTGCAATAAACTCTCAAATTCATACTATTTAGATTGAATATAAATTATATGATTGCCATAATGTGGCAGCCTCGTAACTTATTTTTGCCATAGAACAATCAAATACTTTATATGGACGATCGGTGAAAAGCGTGAATAGTGAAATGGTTAGGTTAAAATCTGGAGGTATTGAGGACCTTAATGTAGATAATTATAATGTTGAGTGTGTCTATACTTGTTTGAACGGCGAAATGACTCAAGACTGGTTATGGTACCATTTGTGCCGCTTTTTGCGTGGCAATTATAATCTTTCTGTGCAGGAAAAAGAACCATTTGTGATAAATATTGGCGTGGATAAGTGATCGAATTTCAGAATCATCAGCCGATATTATATAAACATAAAAAACCAAAATAATTGTAACTCATGAATAATAAAATCATCCTGTTCATTCTTTGTCTTAGCCTGGTTCTTATGGCTTGTA
>JBFEWU010000526.1:0-2665 GCA_041546215.1 Draconibacterium sp.
AGTGATCAGTATACAGGATATCTGGATTTTCGGATATTCAGATTGCTGGACAACTGAATATTAGAATGTCAGAATGTTAGAATGTCAGAATATTAGAATGTCAGAGTATTCGAATTTATTGACCAAGTCATTAATCACTAATCAATAATAATTAATCAATTCTTCCGTCTTCGGTCTTCGGTCTCTTCCGTTGTCTTTTATTGAATATTAGAATATCATAGTATTAGAATATCAGAATTTATTGACCAAGTCATTAATCACTAATCAATAATAATTAATCAATTTCTTTTGTCTTTCGTCCTATTCTTATTCAATATAAAGCTCAGTATGTATAAAAAAACGATCTGAAAAATCAACAGGGGCTTAATAATTCCTGCTAAATTAGCAGCGGATTCCCTGTTGATGTAAAGGTATAATATTTTATCGTTGGTAAGATGTAATACAAATTAGGGCTTATCTTTATTCCCTTGGTTTATTGGATCGTTGTTACGAATCAATTAAGCTTCAGGATTAGTAAAGCTGCCGTAAACAGGATCGCGCTTGTGCGGTTTATGCTCAAAACATAAAAATTTTGTTTCTGTGGAAGGCGATGAGCATTCTTAGGATCCATGAATTGAATAAATTGTAGCAATAGATCAAAAAAACAGAAATTGCTGGCATGGACAGTTTACCTGCAGAAAAAAGGAATAAAGGGTATTCCGGCTTTCATCGTTCTTTTGTGTCAGGTTAAGCGAATTTTAAAATAAGGAAGAATGAAACAGGATGAGTCCGCCAGCTGGCGGATCACATATAGGCAAGATATTAAAATCATGGGAGTTCCCGCAAAGCGATGCCTTTGGCGCGTCTTATACCCTTGAAAACAAACAATTTGAATAAGATGAAAAATGAGCCATTGTTGATTGGAATTGATGGCGGTGCGACAAAAGTTAGTGCATGGGAAATTGTACACGATAAAAAGAACTCCACCTTTTCGCTTGGTGAAATAAATTCTACAAAATCGTACCGCGAAGTGAAGGGATATATATCTGATTTTGAGCCGGTGGATATCAATGTTCAGCTGGGTGAAAAAGAATGTCCAAATCCTACTTCCAGAGAAAGGCAGCAGGCTGCTGTTTGCGCTCAGGCCTGTGCAATGGCAATTGCTGAACTTGCCTCAAAAAAAGGGAACGCTGATGTGCTGATCGGAATAGGTATGCCCGGATTAAAGACTGAAAATAAGCGTGGGATAGCAGTACTTGCCAATGGTCCCCGTATGATAGATTATTCCGACCGCTTGGAAAAATGCCTCACAGAGCTGAATATAAACCTGACTGCACCGGTTGATCACTTGGGAAGCGATGCCGACTATTGTGGGATCGGAGAAAATTATTCAGAAGAAGGTCGTTTCAGAACTTGCGAAAATGGGTACTATCTGGGAGGCGGAACCGGAGTTGCAGATGCTATGAAGCTGGATGGCAAACTGCTCACCTTCGACAATGTACGCACCTGGATGGCCAAAACCTGGGAAATGATGACTGCAGAAGGGATGTCGCTGGAAAAAGTGACTTCCGTAAGCGGAATTCAAAACACCTATGCTGAATTTGCAAACCAGCCGGTGGAAGAACTGAGTTCAAAAGGTATTTATCCATTGCAAATTTCCGAGCTGGCCTATAACGGAAACAAAGCAGCTCTAAAAACCTTTACTGTGGTGAACCAGAACCTGTCAAAATTGCTTTTCGAACGGATTTTAACGCTTAATATGGGATGGCATAATTCATTTGAATTCGGCAATTCAAACCGGCCCGTACCAAATAAAAAACATGCCTATCTGGGTAAAATGTTTGATTCCCTGGTAATTGGTCAGCGTTTGGGAGATTTGTTTGTCGATAAATGCGGGAGTGAAGTGGTTAAAAATCCGGTTATAAAGCAGTTAAACCATTTGATCCAGGCCTCTGATTTGCTGCCGGATCATGTGAAATCGCATTATGGAAACCTGGGAGAAATATTATGCATCTCAAAACTCAGGGAAGCTCCTGCATTGGGAGCAGGAATCGATGCATTCTTGACAGTAAATTCATAGAATTCACAGAAAAATGAAAGAACCGGAAATTCATGTTGGAATAATGAGTCTTTACAACAGTCAGATTAACTTTGCCGGGCAACTGCTATTGATAGATGAGATTTAACATGGCCAAAAAACAATATCCACTTGTGAGGCTTAATCCGAAATTTGGAGTAAAAGAGAAGGCATAAAGGTAATTGTGTCATGGAAATTCCTGTTGTTTCAGCCAAAACATCCGAAAATATTTGTTGGAAAGCTTTTTGATTATCTGTCGACGTTCACGTAACTTTGATTAGCAATGAATGATAAGGATCTTAAAATACAATTCGATAACATAAGTACAAACCTGGCCGGGCGAAAACTGAAGCCGGCTTTCGATCAACTTGAACGATTAATAACCCAAAGCGGGTTGCTAATTTACCTCGACGAATGGCGTAACCTGGAGCAAACCTACCGTTTTATGCTTCAGTATACGGTAGAGGGCATCCAGGATCCAGAGCGACAAAAAGTTTATCGAAAACTCATTGTTTCGGTTTTTGACTTACTGGATAAAATTTATGATGAGATTCGTTTGAGAAGCTCTCCATCGCTGGAAAGTGAAAAGAAACGTGGCTTTGCCGCAAG
>JBFEWU010000161.1:0-10206 GCA_041546215.1 Draconibacterium sp.
AACCTGGTGCTGGAAATCAGCTCAACGCCTTACATTTTCACTTTTAAAATGTACGACTGGTTGCGCCTGGATATGGATGGCAAACCCCGTCCCATAAACATTCAGCGCGGCATGGCAAACCTGTGTTTCGACCGCAAAGGGGAATATGTAAAAGAGAGACTGATTTCGAAACCTTACCGGATGGAGGAAGGAGGCGACTGGAAATTATTCCACCTGCCCACCCACGAAAAGCATTTGTACGATGTGCACCGTTACCATTTTAACTCTGAGGTGAGCATTGAAACCAAAAATAAATGCCACGTACTGAGCCTGGTGGAAGGAAGCAGCATAATCGTTGAAACACAAAACGGGGTGAGACAGCGCTTTAACTATGCCGAAACCTTTGTGGTTCCAGCTGCTGCAGGTTTGTACCGAATCGTTAACGAATCGGATAGACAGGCCATTGTGGTGAAGGCTTTTGTGAAGTAAAATAATACAGTTAATTTATAAAGTACTCAAGTGAAAACATGTCATAAGAACGACAAAGTATGAAAAATATATTCATCGTAATTTTAGCCGTATTCCTGTTTTCCTGTTCGGGAAAAGAGAACAGGAAGCAGCAACTGGCCACAGAAATCCTGAACGATTCCACGATCGTAAAGGTGGATAAAATGGCTCGCAAACTTATGCAAAAAGGTTTTTATGCAGGCTCGGGCTATCAGATGGTTTGGGCTCGCGACTTAAATACTTTTATTGAGTTATCGTGCGAAGAGTACGACAATGCCATTATCCGGGAAAACCTGCTTATGTTTTTTCATTTTCAACAGGAGAATGGCGAGTTACTCGATGGATATGTTCCCCGTGAGGCATTCAACTGGGGCGATCCGAATACCTACGAATCGGCTACGGCTGCTGGTCATTTAGGATTTAAAAATACGGTGGAAACCGACCAGGAGACCTCGCTCATCCAGTCCATCTCCAAATACATTGATAAAACCGGGGATACAGGTATTTTGCAGGAAATTGTCGCTGGAGAAACCGTATACCAGCGGCTTGTCATAGCCATAGAATACCTGTTAAAAGAAAGGTATTCGGCCGATTACGGATTACTGACAGGTGCCACCACTTTTGACTGGGGTGATGTGCAGGTGGAAGGAGGGACAGTGGTGGATGTGGACAGCCTTACCCACTGGAGTATCGATGTGTACGATAATGCCATGTTTGCCATAGCACTTGGGAACCTGGCTGAAATGACGGATGACAGCAGCCAAAAAGATCGATGGAAGTCAATGCAGTCGGAAGTGCTTTCCAACACCAGGGAACACCTGTGGGATGCCGTAAATAGTAAGTTCATCCCCCATCTCTATATTAAGGATTCGCCTTTCCCGTCTGAATTCAACGAAAACGAAATACACTACCATGGCGGAACGGCTGTGGCCATCGAGGCCGGCGTTTTAACGCGCGAGGAGATAAGCAAGGTAGTCGCTCAAATGAAAAATAATGTTCAGCTCTCCGGTGCACCCTCTGTGGGATTAACACTTTATCCACCCTATCCCGGAGAGGTTTTGGGTAGAAATGTTTCTGCACCATATGATTATCAGAATGGCGGAGACTGGACCTGGTTCGGGGGCCGCATTATTCAACAACTTATTGCAAACGATTTTGTGGAAGAAGCCTGGGAATTGTCGAAACCCATGATGCAAAGGGTGATAAGCAACAATGGATTCTACGAGTGGTATAAAATAGACGGTACACCAGCCGGATCCGGCGATTTTAAGGGATCTGCCGGGGTTTTGGCCAAATCAATTGAGCGCTTTTACGCATGGGCAAACGAAAACAATAAATAATCGACATAAGCATGAAAAAAAGCCTATTGTTCATTTTCCTGACAGGATTTGTATTTGCCTCCTGCACAACCAGGAACAAAGTCATCTGGCAGATTGGGGAGAACAACAACAGCGGGGCCGAATTTGCCCTGGATCCAAACGGATATCCGGAATATATCGCCAACGATTTTGGCTGGGAAGACAAATACTTCCTGATAGGTACTTCAGACGATAAAACCGACTGGCCCTACATCATTCCGGGAACCAGCGATACCTGGGGTGGTACCTGGGGTACATCGGGATGGAGGTCGAGTACGCTGAATATCCTGTTTAGTATAGATAAATTACCCAAAAAGGGAAACTGGAAGCTTACCATTGACATTCTGGATTGTAATCCCGAAGATTTGCCACTTTTCAAAGTAAGTGTTAATGGGAAAGCGTGGAAATACCGCATTCCTGCCATTGGCAAATCAGGCAAGATCGATGAGTTGTCTGCCGATTCTTCAGAATACCTCATAGAAATTCCCTTGGATAACAAATGGATGCTTGAAGGGGGAAATGAAATTAACCTGACCACATTGGAAGGATCGTGGCTGAAATTCGACCAGGTAAAACTGGAAGGTCCCGGGCATATTCGCCTGGGTGAAAGCAAAGAGGTTTATGTGCGTGGAGTACAAGCCTCCGAATACGAAACAACTGTCGGCGATGAGAAAGTACAACCTTTGTTGGTGGATGTGGAGCACCTTTCAGGGACGCCTGAAATGATTGTAAAACTCGACGGAGAAAAGATATTTTCAGGAACAATTGAAACAGGCCGCTACATTTTTGAAGTGCCAATGCCTGTGGTTGAGGAGGAAAGGGAGAGCAGCTATGACATTTATGTTGACGGGGAAAAATTACAATCGGGAAAGGTTATTCGCCAGGCCCAAAAACCAATTACACCCGCCGGATATGTCGACACAAAAATTGGCACTGCTCACTCGCGCTGGATGATTGCTCCCGGTCCATGGATGCCATTTAGTATGGTCAAATTAAGCCCCGACAATCAGAATCCGGGCTGGCAGGCGGGATATGAACCTACTTTCGAGTCGGTGGGCTGCTTTTCGCACATTCATGAGTGGACAGTTTCGGGCCTGGGATGCATGCCAACCAACGGGCCCCTGCAAACGGTCGTCGGCGACCAAACAGATGCCGAAAGCGGCTACCGTTCGCGCATTGACAAAACTACCGAAGAAGCTCCTTTGGGCTATTACAAAGTAGATTTAAGTGATTATGGTATAACAGCCGAACTCACATCAACAACACGGTGTGGATTTCAACGCTATACCTTCCCAAAGGATCGTGAAGGCTCGCGTGTTTTACTCGATCTCGTTATTCCTGCCGAATACCGCTACAATTCCTTAAAAGCCTATGTGATAAAAACCGGAGATAAAACCATTGAAGGTTACAGTCACCAGCTTTCGCCGAATACCTGGAGCGGAGGAATTTCGCAAGAATACATTGTGCATTTTGTGGCCGAATTTGACCAGCCCATTACCGGCTTTAAGGTATGGACCGAAAAAGGGATTCAGGAAATAGACGAATTTAGCATTGAACAGGCAAGAGATGTTGGTGCCATTGCCGAGTTTGATACCGAACAAAACAATGTTGTTCAGCTGCGCACAGGTATTTCGTATGTAAGTATTGAAAATGCACGCGAAAACCTGAAAACTGAAATCTCAGAACCCTTTGGATGGGACTTTGAAGCCGTTAGGAAGAATCATGTGGATACCTGGGATGATCTAATGCAGCGGTTACGGATTACGTCCAATGATAAACGCGAGAAAATGCGTTTTTACAATAACTTTTACCGCTCGTTGTGTAGCCGAAATATTTTTAGCGATGTGAATGGTCAATGGCGCGATGCCGATGAAAGAATTCTTAAAATGAGCGATCCTGCCTCGCCGGCATTGGGCTGCGATGCTTTTTGGAATACCTTCTGGAACCTGAACCAGTTCTGGAACCTGGTAACACCTGAGTGGAGCAACCGCTGGGTAAAATCGCAACTGGCCATGTACACGGCCAACGGATGGTTGGCTAAAGGACCGGCAGGCATGGAATATGTTCCTGTTATGGTTGCCGAACATGAAATACCTCTCCTGGTAGGAGCTTACCAGATGGGAATTCGTGATTATGATGTGGAAAAGGCTTTCGAAGCGGTTAAGAAAATGCAAAGCACACCTGGACGGGTTGTGGGTGGTGGCTATGCCGGAAACCGCGACCTGGAGGCATATATGAAGCACAGATATGTTCCTTACGACCTGGGGCGATTTTCAAATTCTCTGGAATATTCTTTCGACGACTGGACGGTGGGACAGTTTGCAAAGTCGCTGGGGAAAACCAATGATTTTGAAACGTTCAACAAACGCGGTTATTACTGGAAAAATGTAATTGATACGGAATCCGGCTTTGCCCGTATGAAAGATTCAAACGGGCAATGGCTGGCTGATTTTGATCCCTACAAATCGGGAGCAAATCATCATTACGTGGAAGGCAATGGCTGGCAGCTTACCTACTTTGTTCCTCAGGATGTGCCGGCTTTGGCCGAGGCCATTGGCAAAGAGCGTTTTATAGAAAGGCTTGACTGGGGTTTTACCGAAAGCTACAAAACCCGTTTTAATGGCCTTAACGATCAATACTGGAATTATCCGGTTATGCAAGGCAACCAGCAATCCATGCACTTTGCCTTTTTGTTCAACTGGGTAGGGAAGCCCTGGTTGACTCAAAAGTGGAGCCGTTCAATTATCGAGCGGTATTATGGTTATGGTATTGCAAATGCCTATTTGGGCGACGAAGATCAGGGACAAATGAGTGCGTGGTTTATCATGGCATCACTGGGTTTATTTCAAACCGATGGTGGTTGTCGTGCCGAGCCCATTTATGAAATTGGAAGCCCGCTTTTTGAAAAAGTGGAGATTGATTTGGGCAAGGATTATGGCCGGGGAGAAAAATTTACCATAGAAGCAAAAAATACATCACGATTGAATAAATACGTACAATCGGCTAAATTGAACGGGAAAGAATTAAATGATTTTAAGTTCCCTTCAAATGAATTGCTTAAAGGAGGAAAGCTGGTCCTGGAAATGGGCCCCGAACCAAATATGGAGTGGGGGAAATTGGACCAATAGGTCTTTGGACTGGATAAGAACAAAGAGCAAACAATAAAAAAGCGGTGGAGTAACCACCGCTTTTCTTTTGAAAGACAAACAACTAATGACCTTTTCAAACTTTGTATAAATGTTTTCAATCAACCCATTAAGTTCTTTTCAGGGTGAATACAAAGTCGTGTTAATTGCTACGTACATATTTTGAGTTTGTTTCGAATTAGGAGAGGTTTAACAAAATTTAACCCATAAAAAACCATCCGTCAAAGGAGGGATGGTTCTGAAACTCTGAGCCGGATATTACAAAGTCTTAAATACTTTTTCCAGTAGTTTTTTTGTGGCAATTACTCCTTCTCTCTCTGAGAGAATGCTTCCTTCGTATTCAATACCAACAAAGCCTTTGTACCCCGCTTTATGAACAATTTGCATGAGCCGGTAATAATCCATGTTCGCTTCATCTCCTTCTTCGTTAAATACGTTTGATTTTGCACTAACCCCTTTGGCAAAGGGCATTAATAATTCAACCCCTTTGTAGCGGTCGTATTCTTCTTTTGTCTGCCAGTTGATGGTGAAATTTCCAAAGTCAGGAAGTGTTCCAACGCGTTTGTGATCCACCATTTTCATCACGCCTGCCAACCATTCTCCATTGCTCGAAAGGCCACCATGGTTTTCTACTATCACGTTAATTTTTTGTTTCTCACCGTATTCACACAGCATGCGCAATCCATCTGCGGCCAATTTCTGCTGCTCTTCATATTCGCCGCGGCTACCTGCATTAACGCGAATGGAATGGCAATCTAAAAATGCTGCCGCGTCCACCCATTTTTTATGATTCTCAACGGTTTTTTCACGTTCTTTCTTTTCAGGATGACCGACCATTCCTTCACCATCACACATGATCAAAACGTTTTCTACGCCTTCGTTTTTGGTAATTTTCTTAAGTTCGGACAGATAGGCATCGTTTTTTGCTTTGTCTTTAAAAAACTGGTTCACATATTCAACACCTTCCAGCCCCAGTTCACGTGTAATTCTTGGAAAGTCGAGATTTGTCATTTCTTTGGCATTTAAGGCTTTGTGAAAAGACCATTCGGCAAGCGATATTTTATAAGGCGATTTTTTTTCACCAAAACCCGCTAATACCGGAGATGCCAACATTGTTCCGGCCGCCGCCGCCGCCGTGGTTCTTAAAAAGTTTCTGCGATTCGTATTCATATTTATTTTTAGTTAATGGTTAAAATCCTGCAAGTTTATTTTAGCTGTATTGAGCAAAGAGCAAAGAACAAAGAGCAAAGATGCAGTGGTCAGGAAACAGGATATCTTGATTTTCGGATATTCAGATTGCTGGATTTCCCGATTTTTCAATTAATCAATAGACAATAATCAATAATCAATTCTTCGGTCTTTTCCGTTGTCATTGTTGTCTGAATATCCGAAAATCCTGATTAATCAATAGACAATAATCAATAATCAATTTCTTCGGTCTCCGTTCTTCCTTTGAGCTTTCAGCTTTGAGCTTCTTCCGTCTTCGGTCTTCGGTCTTCCATCCTATTTTTATTTATTTTTAGAATTCGGTTCTATTCTTAATCCGATACATTTCCAATGCTTGGTGTTTTCGGTTTTATGAATTTACGACTTATATTTTGAAGAATATTTTTTTTCTGAATAAAAAGTAGCACATATACCACTCCATGGCAAGAATGGTTAAGGAGCTAAGAAGTTTCATTAGAAACTCAGGAGCGTTGAACCATCCTAAAAATCCATGGGTAAAAATAGCCACAAAGTTATTGAGCCACTGGCTTCCCACCGTATTTGAAAAAAGGTAAATAAATATTGAATTGGTGCCGACAATAACAAAGGGAATGATCCAGCCATTTACTTTTTTGATATCAATAAACCAATAGCTAAAAGCAAGAACAAGAAGTGCCCAACCTCCTGAAACCAATACAAATGAACTGGTGCAAATTCGCTTAATAATTGGAGTCACAGAGGTCCAGTCCAGTACGTAGCCCGAAGCCAGAATCAGGATTCCTCCAAGGGCAATTAACTTTACTTTCTGCCGGCCATTTTTTGATGATTGCAGCACCTGCCCTGCAACTACTCCCCATATTGTATGTGCCGCAGTTGGAATACAATTTATGGCCACCCAGCCCCCGCCGCGGTTTATTTTGCCCATTAAAATCATGTCCATCCAACTGCCAAAATTATGGTCCTTCACAAAAGCCTGGTTATAGCCTTCAAGTGGGAAAGTACGATATAAGGTTTCGCTCAAAAGAAGCAGGCCCAGTGATACAACGATTTGAACCGACCATTTGTATTTCATTAAAAAATAGGCGATTAGAATGGTCACTGAAAGTTGCGAAAGTACATTCCAGAGTTCCCAGACCAGTTCACGGCGATAACCACAATGTAAGCCAACGCCGAACGCCAGTAACAGAAAACAGCGTTGAATAATATGTCGCGTAATCTGTGATTTACTGTCGCCCCGTTTTAATCGTTTGGCATACGAGAATGGCATGGCAACACCAACAATGAACATAAAGAAGGGTTGCACCAGATCCCAGAACCTGAGTCCATGCCAGGGATGATGATGAAATTGCTGAAAGAAACTTTCGAAGATTGTTCCGGCAACCGGGTCTTTTATCAGTACAGACCACAAGCTTGTTCCTTCGGCAACCAGCAGAAGCATGGTAATCCCACGGAAAAAGTCGAGTGATAAAAGGCGTTCTTTGGGGAAAGCAGTGATAAGATGTTTACTCATGGTGGAAAAGTTGGTTCAAACAAAAATAGCAATAATAAGGGGGCAGAAAAATAGTATTTTTCAAAAAAAAGCCGGTCCCTTGCGGAACCGGCTCTATATTTATGGTACTGGTGAAATCTTATTTGCATCGTCATCGCGGCCGGAGACCGCGAGAGCGTGTTTAGTCTTCTTTCACACTTTCGATGAGTACTTCCAAAATCTGCTTCCCTGCCGCGGCAACGCTGGTCCCCGGGCCAAAGATGGCAACCGCACCTGCATCGTACAGGTATTGGTAATCCTGCGCCGGAATTACACCGCCACAAATAACCATAATGTCGTCACGTCCAAGCTTTTTAAGCTCTGCAATAATGGCCGGAACCAGTGTTTTATGACCGGCAGCCAACGAAGAAACGCCGACCACATGTACGTCGTTTTCAACAGCTTGCCTGGCGCTTTCTTCCGGAGTTTGAAACAATGGTCCCATGTCCACGTCGAAACCAAGATCGGCATAACCGGTAGCAACAACTTTTGCGCCCCGGTCGTGTCCGTCCTGACCCATTTTGGCAATCATAATACGTGGCTGGCGGCCTTCCATTTCTGCAAATTTCTTTGCCAACTCCTGAGCTTCCTGGAATTCACTCTTGTCTTGTGCTTCTGCTTTATACACGCCTTCAATGGTTCTGATTACTGCTTTATATCTTCCTGCAACTTTTTCACATGCGTCAGAAATTTCACCCAGCGAAGCACGTTTTTTAGCCGCATCAACTGCCAGGGCCAAAAGATTTCCCTCGCCAGTTTCGGCTGCCTTGGTAATGGCTGCCAACGACGCCTGTACTTCGTCTTCGTTACGCTCGGCTCGCAATGTATTCAATCTTTCGATTTGTGACAAACGAACGGCAGTATTATCCACTTCTAAAATATCAATTGGATCTTCTTTTTCTAAACGATATTTGTTTACTCCTACAATGGTTTGTGATCCACCATCGATTTTACCCTGCGCACGGGCCGCTGCTTCTTCAATTCGCATTTTTGGAACACCGGTTTCAATGGCTTTGGCCATACCTCCCAATTTCTCAACTTCCTCGATAAGCGCCCATGCTTTGGTGTAAAGCTCTTTTGTTAAGCTCTCGACATAATAAGAGCCTGCCCATGGATCAGCCGAACGACAAAGTTCGGTTTCCTGCTGGATGTATAGCTGAGTATTACGAGCAATGCGCGCCGAGAAGTCGGTTGGCAATGCAATCGCTTCGTCTAAGGCATTGGTGTGCAAACTTTGTGTTCCACCCAGGGTGGCAGCCATTGCTTCAATGGCAGTACGACCAACATTGTTGAAAGGATCTTGCTCGGTGAGCGACCAACCCGAAGTTTGCGAGTGTGTTCTCAGGGCCATGGATTTTGGATTTTTTGGGTTGAATTGTTTTACCAATTTTGCCCAGATCATACGTGCCGCACGCATTTTTGCAATTTCCATAAAGTGGTTCATCCCAACCGCCCAGAAAAAGGACAAACGCGGTGCAAATGCATCAATATCCAATCCTGCTTTAACCCCTGTGCGCAGGTAATCCAGACCATCGGCGAGGGTGTAGGCCATTTCAATGTCGGCAGTGGCACCGGCTTCCTGCATATGGTAACCCGAGATGGAGATCGAGTTAAACTTCGGCATCTTTTGCGAAGTATACTCAAAAATATCGGCAATAATCTTCATCGAGAACCCGGGGGGGTAGATGTAGGTGTTACGCACCATGAATTCTTTCAGAATATCGTTCTGGATCGTTCCTGAAAGTTGCTCCAAAGTGGCACCTTGCTCTAAACCTGTTACGATGTAGAAGGCCATCACCGGCAGTACTGCCCCGTTCATGGTCATCGACACCGACATTTTATCCAACGGAATCTGGTCGAAAAGAATTTTCATGTCCAGGATGGAGTCGATGGCCACACCAGCTTTGCCCACGTCACCAATTACACGTTGGTGGTCCGAATCGTATCCACGGTGTGTGGCAAGATCGAATGCAACCGACAAACCTTTTTGTCCGGCCGCTAAGTTACGGCGGTAAAAAGCATTTGATTCTTCGGCAGTTGAAAAGCCCGCATACTGACGGATCGTCCAGGGACGCATGGCATACATGGCCGAGTATGGTCCGCGAAGGAAGGGGGCCAATCCTGCGGCATAGTTCAGGTGCTCCATGCCTTCCAAATCTTCTTTGGTGTAAACCGGTTTCACCGGAATCTGCTCGGGTGTTATCCAGTCTTTTTTGATCTTGTTTTTTTCAGCCCACTCCGCAGTGTTTTTCTGCGCGGTGACTGATTTGATGTTTATATCTTTAAAATTCGGTTTCATAATTCTTAAGATTTTTGGATTGTCAGATTATTAGATTTTCAGACTTTAAGAACGCCTGTAAATTTGACAATCATTCGTATAAGTGATTTTATGTCTTGATGGATTGTTTCGAAATCTTCAGCAGGAAGGAAATTTAAGTCGTTGGCAAGAATCATTTGAGTTTCAAGTTCAAATAAAGAACCA
>JBFEWU010000209.1:0-8257 GCA_041546215.1 Draconibacterium sp.
ACCACCCAATCTGACAAACTAAGTATTACCTATCCATTTAATAATTCGGTGTTCCCGGCTGATATTATTGCTCCATTGGTAAAATGGGAAGATGATGAGGAAGAGGCAGGCGAATGGGAAATCCTGGTTTCAATGGATGAAAAAGAGATTCTGGGTTCGAAGAAAGCCGGCTCCTACCTTCGGTAATACTTATTGGTTTTTTCCCTATTTTAGCAAATCAAAAAATATAAATCAAATGAATTCTTCACGACGTAATTTTCTTCTTAAATCAACTGCAGGAGCGGTAGCTTTAGCAAGTATTTCAGGCATAGTTTCAGCAAGTATCCCAGTGAGAGGTGCTAAGAAATCTCTTTTTAATAATGGAGATACGGTCTTGTTTCAGGGCGATTCCATAACCGATGCCGGGCGCGATAAAGAGAAGGAACTGCCAAACCGGGGTGGTTCTTTTGGTGGGGGATATGCATTTTTGACAGCTTCGCATTTATTAAATGCCATGCCTGAGAAAGATTTGACCATTTATAATCGTGGAATTAGCGGGAACAAGGTTTTTCAATTGGCCGATCGTTGGGAAAAGGATTGCCTGGAATTAAAACCTGGTATACTGAGTATATTAATTGGCGTAAACGACTACTGGCACAAACGGAATGGGAAGTACGACGGAACAGTGGAAATTTATGAAAACGATTATCGCAAGCTTTTGAAGAGAACTCAGGAAAGCTTACCGGGTATTAAGTTGGTGCTTTGCGAACCCTTTTATGTTTTGGAAACCACTGCCGTTGATGAAACCTGGGTGGAGCCCATGAAAAAATACCAGGCGGCTGCCAAACGAATTTCCGATGATTTTGATGCCATTTGGGTGCCTTTCCAGAAGGTGTATGATGAGGCAGTGAAACATGCTCCCGGAAAGTATTGGACAGCTGATGGTGTCCATCCTTCCATGGCCGGTGCTCAGCTGATGGCTGAAGCCTGGTTGAAGGCTGTGGAATAACAAAAATCACGAACTTTTTTTTGGATTTTCAGATTTTCGGATTTTCAGATCTTCAGACAAAAGGAATTGAAGTATTAGAAGAAGTTAGCTGAAAGCTCTGCCGCAGGCATCCTCCAAAGGGATCCATGTGGTGCCCTATGGGGGAAGCTCGAAGGGGAGGAACGCTACAAGTTGGGTTTGGTTTCAATAAGCAGTCTCCCCGCACACCTGCTTACATTCTTTTCTTAGGATGCCTTCAAAGCCAATAATCAAGGACAGATCTTTTTCGGCGCACAAAACGCCAGACTTTCAACCCAACGACATCCGCACTGACCCTGAACACTCTAGCATTCCGATACCCTAACATCTTAATATTCAATTCATTCATCCTAATCCCTGTTCAATGTAAAGGAGCCAGGATTGCTTTGCGGTATAGTATTGTTTGCACAACGCCCCGCGAAAACATAAATAAAACCATGGCAAGCCATAGCGCGTGGTTTCCCAGATAAGGATTTAAGAAATAATAGATTGGGGCAAAAACAGCAAAAGCAGAAATGAGCAGGGTGTTGCGCATGGCTTTGGAGGCCGTTGCGCCGATGTAAACACCATCCCAGATGAAGGAAGCAAAACTGGCCAGCGGAACTAAAATTATCCAAAATAAAAAAGTTTGTGCACTGGTTATCACTTCGGTTTGTGTGGTTAGAACTTTTAAAATCAGATTTACCCCCGGCAAATAAACGATGGTAAAAATCAAGGCCAGACCCAATCCCCAGTAAAACAGCAATCGTATGACCTTTTTGAGGCTCGAAATTTCCTTTGCTCCAATAAATTTGCCAACAAGCGCCTCACCGGCAAATGCAAAGCCGTCGATAAAAAAGGAAAAGAAGAGTAATAACTGAATAAGCAGGGAATTTACCGCTAAAATAGTATCGTTAATTCCGGCTGATTTCGAAGTAAAAAAGGTGAAAACGACAATTATGCAGAAGGTTCGGATGAAAATATCGGTATTTACTTTGAAAAATCTGACTAATACTTTCAGGTTCATAATTCCTTTTTTCGATACCTTGGACAGAAGCTGCCTGTATTTGGAGAAGAATAGAATGAAGGCGATTGTTAAACCAATGTATTGAGAAATGGCCGTTCCCAGTGCCACTCCACTGGAGTTCATCTTCAGAACAAAAACAAAAAACATACTAAGCAGAATATTTACCACATTAACAGCAATGGCTATTATCATTGGAAAGCGGGCATTTTGCATCCCCAGAAACCAACCGCTAAACACAAATAAACTTAATGCTGCCGGTGCCGCCCAAACACGAATCCGGAAATACCCTTCAGCCAGTGTCTCCACTTCGGTGCTTCCGCCAATGATTCTGAAACTTCCCCACGCAATGGGCGCCTGTAAAAGAAGAATGAAAATACTAATGACCGCTGCAACCAGGAGCGCACGAATGAGGATGGTTATACTTTCGGTTTGATTCTTTTCTCCGAAGGCCTGTGCCGTAAAACCCGTGGTACTCATTCTTAAAAAGCTAAATCCCCAATAGATAAAGTTAAAGATTACACCACCCAGGGCAATTGCCCCGATGTAAACTTCCGAATCGAGATGGCCCATTAATGCCAGATCGACCAGGCCCAACAAAGGCACAGTAATATTGCTGACTATATTGGGAATGGCAAGTTTTAAAATACTGCGGTTCATGTTTTTTCAATAGGGTGGCAAAGGTAGGTAATATTAAAGAAGAAGTTGTTTGAACGGTAAAAGTTGCTGTGTTTTTAAAATTTACATAATGAGTCAACTCACTTGATTTGCCCCAATATACTGGGATCTATAGCATTTGACAGCCTGTGATCAGCAGTAATTAATTCTTTCGATGAACAATAAAGGATATCAATGTGTTTTATTGTTGAAAGATTTGGATTAATTCTAAATAGCGTTTATTTTTGTTTTAAGGAAATAAATACATTTAAATCTTTTAACAATACGAAAATGGCATTTGAATTAGTAAAATTAGGATACGATTACGCGGCACTTGAGCCACACATTGATGCAAGAACCATGGAAATTCATCATGGCAAACATCATGCAGGTTATACAAACAATCTGAATGCAGCTGTTGAAGGCACTGATCTTGCAGGACAATCAATTGAGGATATTTTAAGTGGAGTGTCGGGACAATCGACAGCAGTTAGAAACAATGGTGGTGGTTTTTACAACCACAATTTGTACTGGGAAGTAATTGCACCGGGTGGTGCACCAGCTCCGGAAGGAGTTTTACGTGATGCGATAACAGATTCATTTGAAACGATAGGAAATTTCCAAGAGGCCTTCGCTAAAGCAGCGCTTACGCGCTTTGGATCGGGTTGGGCATGGTTGGTTCTTCAAAACAATAAGCTGGTGATTTCGTCAACGCCCAACCAGGATAATCCGCTGATGGATGTGGCCGAAGTTCAGGGAACGCCGATTCTCGGTATCGATGTGTGGGAACACGCATATTACCTGAATTACCAAAACAGACGTCCGGATTATGTGAAAGCATTCTGGAATCTCATCAACTGGGATGAAGTCGCCAGGCGGTTTAAAGGTTAGTTGATTTTTGGTTTTTTCCCCGGGACAGAGGTCCCGGGGTTTTTAATGCCCTATTTTTTAGGTATTTTAAAGGGGCTGGTTTGTTTCGGTTTTGGTTTTTGAAACATTATCGATTGGTTTTGGACTTGCTTTTGTTGCGTTTGTTTTTGTTGAGCCGGGGTTGACTTGGATCTTTCCTCCAGCAATTTAAGCATGTCTTGTGCTTCGCGATTAAGAGGATCCAGTTCTATGGCTTTCCCGAGGTATTGTATGGCTGTGTCAGCTTTGTTTTGTTTCTCAACGTACATGGCTCTTACTACGAAGAGATCGGCATTGTTGTTTATATTTCTGGCCATTTGAAGATAACGGCCTGCGCCGGTCATGTCGTTCTTACTCATGGCCACCCTGCATTTTACCATCACCACTTCCAGATGATTCTGATTCCTTTGGGGTAACGATTTCAGCAATTCTTCAGCCTTCGGATTTGATTTTAAGAGATGGTGACATTTGGCACTCCGGGTTTTTGCATAAAAATCATCAGGTTTGTATTTAAAAATCAGGTCAAAAATATTTAAAGCCTTTTGGTACTGTTTGTAATTCATCAGAATATCTCCCATTTGCATCATTGCCTGGTAGTATTCTTTCTTGTATCCTGTTGCTTTTTGGAATTCTTTTAAGGCATCATTGGGTTTATTTAAGTTCTTCAGGGCAAATCCCTTTTGGTAATGTGCTTCTGCAAATTCTTCTTT
Organism: Draconibacterium sp.; assembly: GCA_041546215.1. Lineage (GTDB taxonomy): Bacteria > Bacteroidota > Bacteroidia > Bacteroidales > Prolixibacteraceae > Draconibacterium. Next base: position 4,286 of record JBFEWU010000209.1, read on the forward strand.
GATTTTTAACATTTCATTGCTCGCTTCCAGGGCATCCTTGTATTTTTTTTGTGTATTGTAAGCCGAAGCTTTGAGCATCCAGGCTCCCAACTGGCGGGGATTATAATATAGCGAGCTGTCGGCATAAACCAGGGTTGAGTCGGGTTTACGCTCCCGTAACATTATGTTGGCATAGCCTTCCAGTACTTGTTCACATTCGGGATACACCTTCAGGAAATTTTTGAAATGCTTTTTCGCTTCATTCAATTGATTCTTTTTGTATGCGTTGAATCCTTTCAGGTCTTCCCCTGAGATTCTTCTAACTACCGCTCCAATGGGCACCCCATCAACGTCCATTGTATGGATAGTATGCTTTGGAGGCCAATAGCCTTCATGCAGCTGCTTCGGAGTAATGTGTGTATTTGCCCAGATGGCATAATCCCACTCATTTTTAGATTTTTCGTAGTATCGGCAATATTCAACTTTTACCTGGGGGTGATTCCTGAAGTAGTATTCTGAAATACGACTATGATTTGTCGCTACAATTATTGTGTCATTCCCTAGCTCATTTTCAATTAGCCACTCAGCACCATCTCTCAGGCTGTGGTAATAATAATCCATTTCAAATGTACCGTAGGCGCCTTTTATTCCCCCAACCAATTGGTTATAATATACATATTGGTGCGGATGATTTTTAAATGTGTGACGTACCGGATGAAATAATAGGATTGCGATTAGGACTATCGTTCCATATTTTATATACTTATTATCTTTTTTTAGGAAATAGTCAAAACCTCCCGCTGCCAAAACAACAAGCGGACTGTAGGTCCACAGAAGGTGACGCCAGCCGCCGTATAGATTAGAGTTCTTGTAAATGGTGTATGCGATTGGAAAAACAAAAGCAAAAATCAGGAAGAAATAAAAAAGATAATCCAATCGTTTAAATTTATACCAGGCCAAAGTCACTGTAAAAATCAATAATCCTGCCCAAACGGCCACTGGCGAGGTAATGAGAATATACTCTATACCATAAGTCCAGGGGAGGTTTTTTGACATGGTTATTTCTCCGTTAAAAAGCTGGTTTAGCCCAACATCATAGTTGGTCATTTCTTTCAGGGCCTCCAGAGGGTGATTTATCGGATCTTCTAATCCGTAAGGCCAAAGTAGTAATCCTGAAAAATAGCCGGCAAACGAAACGGCGGCTAAAAGGCCTACAACTCTTAGAGCACTTGTTAAACCGTTTTTTGTATAAAAATTCTTGGATGTAAAGTAATAAAGCCCTGTGAACATAAAAAGATAGGGAATAATGATAAGCCCACCAATTCTGATGCTAATGGATGCCGCAATTCCTAAAGCAACAGCTGCCAGTTTCCAATAATTTATTTTCGGTAAGAATTTTATAAAACTCAGAAGATAATAAATACTGAAGGTATATGTTGCTGCAAAAGGAATATCTTTCGGATTATTCCATGAATGCCCTAATATTTTAGGAGAAAAAAACATTAGAAGCAAAGCAAGGAAACCTGCTTCCCAGCCAAATAGTAACGCGGCAGTTAGCCCTGTAAAAAGTATCAGAATCCAACCACTTATGGCATTTAATACATGTCGGGACTTATAATAATCTTCAATGCCCAATTCGTTGTTTATTATGTAGGATACGTTGTCCAGTGATTGTCCGTAATACTTTTGAAGAGGGTAATTCGGATTAAGGTAGGAGCTGTCCTGTCCCATTGTTTTGATGTATTCGTAAACATATCCTGCATGATCGTGGTTGAAGTGTTCGTCTCCACTGTTCCCGGCGCTTAAGCTGCCGATGATCATATATATTAATACAAGAAGAGCAGCAAGTGAGAAAAGAATATTCGGATTTCGCAAAGGTGGGATGGGTGTATTTAGTTTGAATTTCATAATCTTTGAAAATAGACGTCACATGGTCCAAATTATTACATCGCTAAAAAAACCTACAACTATACAATATGGTTTGAAGGAATGATTTGACTGAAAATTTAAATAACTTCCATTTTTTTATGGATACTTCTCCGGTGGTGCGAAGTTCAAACTTAACATCTGATTGATATACATTAAATTTTCTTCTGCTTGTCATTCCTGCTATAATTAAGTTGGGGGCCAGAGTATTGTCTGGAATGGTTTGAATAAAGTCTTTCACTTTCTCGCTTTTCATCAAACGGTAAGGACAGTTTACATCAAATACCCTGGCTCCATAGAAAATCCGAACCGTGATTCGGGAAATTAAAGAAATAAACTGTCTTATTTTTGGGGTATTCCTGTTTTTTCTGTTCCCAATCAAAAAATCGTAATTATCTCTGTTTTTCCATAATTCCGGGAAATAATCAGGTGCAATTTCATCATCCGAATCCATTTGGAAAATCCATTCCGAATGAAGGCTTTCTTTGTATCCTTTTAGAATAGTTGGGCCATGACCTGAATTTGGTTTGTCAATAACGATTAAATTAGGACAGGTTGTTTTTACCTCATTTAGCACATTCAGTGAGTTGTCTTTCGATCCATCGTTAAAGGCCTTTATCTCAAAGTTAATATTTAGCGAACTCAATAACTTTGCCCACTTGTCGATTACAAGGCCAATGACTTCCTGTTCGTTGTACACAGGTATGACTACAGTTAATTCTTTATTGCTCATTTTTTAATTTTTCAAATATTTCCAATCCCTTTGCTATGGTCTGGTGCATATCGTAGTATTTATATTCTCCAAGGCGACCTCCAATTATATAATTTTGAAGCTGTGTAGCATGGGCCTGGTATTTATGCAGAATTTCTCTGTTCTGGTCGCCGCCAATGGGGTAATATGGATTTTCCTTATCTCCTTCAATTGAAAATTCTTTAGTAAGCAGGGTAATGTTTTCTGAAAAAATCTCTCTTTCAGGATGTAAGTGCTTCCACTCATGAATCCTGGTAAATGGTATTTCTTCTTCCGCATAGTTCATAACTGATGTACCTTGGAAATCATCAACATCTTTGGATTCAAACTCAAATTTTAATGACCGCCATTCGAGGGCTCCGTATTTGTAGTTAAAAAGTTTGTCGATGGGAGCGCTATAGATTATTTTTGAGCTTTCCGGTATATTGTCTTTTACCTCAAAGAAATCGGTGTTGAGCATTAGTGTTATCTTGGGGTGATTCAACATTCTGTTGAAAATAGCTCCATAACCGTCAAGTGGAATTCCTTGCCAAAAGCTATTGTAGTAACTTTCATCGTAGTTTTTGCGAAAAGGCAGTCTTTTTAATATTGATGCTGGCAAGTCCTTTGGATCTCTGCCCCATTGTTTCATGGTGTATCCACGAATAAAAGCTTTATATAAGGGTTCACCGATCAGAGAAATACCCATTTCTTCAAAATTTTTAGGATCTGTAATTCCCGATCTTTCCCTTTCCTCTTTCAAAAAATCGTTGACCTCATAAGGTTTGAGATTTACATTGTAGAAAGAGTTAATGGTTTCCAGGTTTATGGGCATCTGATATACCTTGTTACGATAAGTAGTAAGCACCTGGTGGCGATAGGAATTAAAGCTTGTAAACTTATTTATATATTGCCAAACTTTCGGATTTGAGGTGTGAAATATATGGGTGCCGTAGGTATGGTATTCAATGTTGGTTTTAGGATCGATTTGCGAATGGCAATTTCCCCCAATATGGTTTCGTTTTTCAATGATTAAAACTTCTGCTCCGAGATCGTTGGCCAACCTTTCTGCTACAGTTGCACCCAAAAAACCGGCACCTACGATGATGTATTTGAAGTCTTTCATAGTTTAGTTTTTAAATACGAGATATTTTTTTGTTAGGAAATTAAACAAAGTAACCAGGACTAAAGATACAGTTTTAATGATCAAATAGTTCATGGTGAGCACATCGACTCCTACCCACATAATTAAGTGGTTTAATAGTAGACCCAATGCCGTAAATATGATGAAAACTGTAAATTCGGTGAGCTTTGAACTGAATCTTCCACTCTCAAAA
>JBFEWU010000355.1:0-4925 GCA_041546215.1 Draconibacterium sp.
ATAAAATACCAGCCATTCTAATTTGTCGAATTATTTGCTAAAACCTTAGACAAAGTTAATTTTGTTGCCTCTGTTACATTAAGATGGAAAATTTTACAACAAGATATAGTTTCCTCGAGCCCCAGCTTCAAAAAGAAATTCTTGAAGTTGGCGTTGTCAAAGATTTTAATGCCAATGAAACCATCATTCGCGAAGGGCAGTTTATATCCACCTTCCCCATTGTTTTACGTGGATTAATTCGCATATCCCGCACCAACGACGACGGCAATGAATTACTACTTTACTATTTACAGGAGAACGAAGTCTGTGCCATGTCATTAACCTGTTGCATGGCGCATCAAACCAGCAATGTGAATGCGGTTACCGAAGAAGAAACACAGGTAATCCTGCTTCCTGTAGAGCTGCTCGATAAATGGATCGGTAAATATCCAGGTTGGAAACAATTTGTTATGCAGAGTTTTCAAATACGCTTTCGTGAATTGATAAACACACTGGACGCTTTGGCCTTTATGAAGCTGGACGAACGTTTGGTGAGATATTTTATGGACAGGAACAAAAAATCAGATGCAAAAACTTTTAAAGGTACACACCAGGATCTGGCTCTTCAACTAAATTCATCGCGCGAGGTAATCTCACGTCTACTCAAAAAGCTTGAGAAAGACGGGAAAATTGAACTTTCCCGAAATTTTATCGATTTTTCCGGTCTTCTGTGACTTCGGTTACATACACAGCAAACTATTCTCATTTTATTTGTGCCGTTAAAAAATAAAATTCAATAGTTCTTAACTATTGTTTCATAATTTTTTGGGTTATAAAATCGGTTAGTAGTTGAAGGTTGATGAGCCAGGCTGGAGAGTCTGGCTCTTTTTTTTGAACAGTCAACGAATTATTTATGTGATTTAACGGAAAGAGACCTCACCTTCGGAGTATCGCTAGCAAAAATCCAGTTTCAGGAATAGATTGCAAATCCACAAATGCAGTATAGTTGGTCTTGTTGAGTGTAGTCGAAGCATTGACAAATTAAAAACTCCGACTGAACAAAACCATCCAGGTATCCGAAAATCCGGCAATCTGAAAATCCGGAGATCGGTAAATGATTAATGTTAATTTCATATTCAATAAATATCGTTCAATTAGCTTACGATTTATAGATATAATACTGATATTTGTCATCAATCAGCTACAAAAAGTATCAACTTAAAATTTTAGGCCCATGTTCAAAATTCAAACTTTGAATAAAATCGATCCTGATGGATTGAATCTTTTCCCCTTAAACAATTACGAGATCGCCAGTGAACTCCCAAATCCGGACGCCATTGTTTTGCGCAGTTTTAAAATGCATGACATGGAACTTCCGTCATCGCTAAAAGCCATTGCAAGAGCCGGTGCTGGTGTAAACAACATCCCAATTGATAAGTGCACTGAAAACGGGATTGTGGTTTTTAATACTCCGGGAGCCAATGCGAATGGTGTAAAAGAAGCTGTAATTGCAGGTTTGATGCTTTCATCGCGCGATATTATTGGCGCAGCGAACTGGGCAAAAACATTGATTGGCGAAGGCGATGCTGTTCCTTCATTGGTTGAAAAAGGGAAAAAGAACTTTGCCGGCCAGGAAATTAAAGGAAAAACCCTGGCTGTTATTGGCCTGGGTGCCATAGGCGTTTTGGTTGCCAACGCGGCCAGCGCTTTAGGCATGAAGGTAGTTGGTTATGATCCATACATGTCGGTGAAACACGCGTTAAAATTAAGTCGAAATGTAACATGGGTTGATGGAATTCAGGTGCTGATTCAACAGGCCGATTATATAACCATAAATATTCCACAAACCCCGGAAACGAAGGGATATATTAATAAAGACAAGTTTTCCATGATGAAGGATGGAGTAAAAATCCTGAATTTTGCTCGTGGGGGTCTTATAAATAATGCCGATATGAAAGAGGCTCTTGAATCGGGAAAAGTTTCTACTTATGTAACGGATTTCCCTGATGAAGAATGCTTAAAAATGGAGGGCGTAATTTCTATCCCTCACCTGGGAGCATCCACAAAAGAATCGGAAACCAATTGTGCAATTATGGCGGTTGAGCAAATGCGCGACTACCTCGAAAATGGTAACATTAAGAACTCGGTAAACTTTCCGGCAGCAGAAATGGATCGCAACGGAGGCAGCCGGATTTTAATTGCCAACCGAAATGAACCGAATATGGTCAGTCAAATTTCGAGTGTTCTGGCTGCCGAACATTTGAACATTGAAAACATGCTGAATAAAAAACGCGAGAATATTGCGTACAACATTATTGATGTTGATACGGCAAAAATTGAGGATAGGGTAAAAGAGAAACTGATGGCCATAGATGGCATTTTTATGGTTCGTACGATAGACGCAAAATAAGAAAGCTGAAGAAATATTTTAAGATGGAATCTGATTTGCAGATTCCATTTTTTTTGCCTTATTTCTAACCAGCACCTTTTCAAAGGGATTGAGCCTAAGGCTGCAATTCATCGGCTGTTTCCTGTAAATATTTGTACAATTCTGACTTTCTTAGCCTTGGATTTTAATTCAAACACAGACTTGTAATCCGCCACACCAGGAGTGTTATTGCTTGTAATCATAAATAATCATTAACAACTAAGCAACAATAAATTAAAGTCCTTCTTTTTTATTATTTTTGGCGTTCCTGTCCTACCGATAGAATTTTAATTTAAAGAACAAACATGAGTAAAAGTATTGAAGTTAGAGCGGCTGATAACATTCGCATTTTGGCTGCCGCAATGGTAGAAAAAGCAAAAAGTGGGCACCCCGGCGGAGCAATGGGTGGAGCAGACTTTATGAACATCCTGTATACCGAATTTTTAAACTACGATCCGAGTGATATGTCGTGGGTAAATCGTGACCGTTTCTTTTTAGATCCGGGTCATATGTCGCCAATGTTGTACGGACAATTGGCATTGGCAGGCAAATACAGCATGGAAGATTGCGCCAATTTCAGGCAGTGGGGAAGCGTTACCCCGGGACACCCCGAAGTGGATGTGGAACGTGGTGTTGAAAATACGTCGGGACCGTTGGGACAAGGACATGCAATGGCCGTAGGTGCTGCAATTGCTGAACGTTTCATGGTGGCTCGATTCGGTGAGTGGATGGCACACAAAACTTATACTTTCATTTCCGATGGCGGAATCCAGGAAGAAATTTCACAAGGTGCAGGACGTATTGCTGGTCACCTTGGTTTGAGTAACCTCATTATGTTCTACGATTCGAACGACATTCAGTTATCCACAGGAACCGAAGAGGTTACTACTGAGAATACAGCAATGAAGTACGAAGCCTGGGGGTGGAAAGTGATTACCATTACCGGCAATGATTCAGCTGCCATACGCAAGGCCTTACAAGATGCACAAAACGAAACTGAAAAACCAACCCTTATTATTGGCAAAACAATTATGGGCCTGGGAGCGGTTACAGAAGAGAACAGCAATTTTGAAGGGCAGTGTTCCACACACGGTCAGCCATTGAGCGCTGCCGGTGCATCATTTGCAAAAACAATCGAAAACTTAGGTGGCCAGGCTGAAAATCCTTTTGTGATTTTTGACGATGTAAAAGAACTATATGCAAAACGCGAGGCTGAGTTAATCGCTGCCGCTGCAAAGAAAAAAGCCGAACAAGCAAAATGGGAAGCTGAAAATCCTGAACTGGCTGCAAAAGTGAATGCTTTCTACGCCAACGAGATTCCTGAAATTGATTATAGCAAAATAGAACAAAAAGCAGGCATTGCCACTCGTGGTGCCTCGGCAGCCGTTCTTTCCGTATATGCCAAAGAAGTTGAAAACATGGTGGTTTCTTCTGCCGACCTTTCAAACTCGGATAAAACGGATGGTTTCCTTAAAAATACCACCGCATTTAAAAAAGGTGACTTTAGCGGCCAGTTTTTACAAGCTGGTGTTTGCGAGTTAACCATGGCTTGTATTATGAACGGTATGGCCCTCCATGGCGGAATCATTCCCGCCTGCGGTACTTTCTTTGTATTCTCCGATTACATGAAACCTGCTGCACGACTTTCTGCATTGCAGGAAATTCCGGTAAAATTTATCTGGACACACGATGCATTCCGCGTTGGAGAAGATGGTCCTACCCACCAGCCGGTTGAGCACGAAGCTCAGATTCGGTTAATGGAAAAACTACAAAACCACAGCCATAAAAACTCCATGCTGGTTCTTCGCCCTGCCGATGGCAACGAAACCACTGTTGCATGGAAAATGGCATTGGAAAACGTAGATACACCAACTGCACTGATTCTTTCGCGCCAGGGCATTAAAGATGTAACGACCTACGAAACGGCACAAGGTGCCACGAAGGGAGCTTATATACTTGAAGATTGTGAAGGAACACCAGATGTAATTTTATTGGCAAGTGGCTCGGAAGTAAGCACATTGGTTGCAGGTGCCGGATTATTGGCAAAAGATGGAATTAAGAGCCGGATCGTATCGGTACCTTCTGAAGGTTTATTCCGCACTCAGGATGAAGCTTACCAGGCAGAGGTTTTACCTGATGGTGTCACTAAATTTGGGTTAACAGCGGGATTGCCGGTAACACTTGAAGGCCTGGTTGGTGGCGATGGTAAAGTATATGGTTTAGGCTCCTTTGGCTACTCCGCTCCTGCAGGGGTATTGGATAGCAAACTGGGGTATACCGGCGAAAATGTATATAACCGGGTGAAAGAATTGCTTTCATAAGCAAAACATAAATTCATTGAGAAAGGCACTTCGTTTGGAGTGCCTTTTTTTTGAAAGTTCGCCAGGGAAAAGTCCATAAGAAGCTCACCCGGATTTTTGTAAAGCCTGATGAAACAGGTTCATACAGATTCAATCATTGATTATCTGCCCAGGCCCTCTCATTTACGTTCAAATGATTATTTTTAGAAAAAATAAGC
>JBFEWU010000166.1:0-10178 GCA_041546215.1 Draconibacterium sp.
CTCGCAGAATCGTGCTATAAACATTGTTTTGGAATGAATTCGTACATCAATTAATGTTTGGTGTAAGGTTTCGCGATCCGTCGGAAACCGGAGACGAAGCGATCTCACCCTTATCAGCTCCACGCCCAACTTGTAGCGTTCCTCCTTTGAGCTTTGAGCTCAATTAATCAGTAATCAATAATAATTAATCAATTAAATGTTGTCTTCGGTCTCCGTTCTTCCTTTCCCCATCGGGATGCCTTTGGCAGAGCTTTCAGTTTTCCCGTAGGCCCCACAGGGATTCCTTCGGAGGATGCCTTCGGCGCAGCTTTGAGCTTCTCCGGTCTTCTCCGTTGTCGTTGTTGTCGATTCTTATTTCAAAGGTAACCTGACAATCCTTGCTCCCGCGCGATTGTACCGCGTGGGTTTATTGACATTCTATGCGCCACGCGATACAATCGCGCGGCAGCGGCTAGTGGGCAACTTCTCACCCTGGCGTTCTTCTCCTCTGCGCAACCTCCGTGTCTTCTTTGTGCTCTCTTCGGTTAAAAAACCAGACACAGAGATCAAGAAGTTCTCACAGAGGGCCACGGAGCCATTAATCACTAATCAATAATCATTAATTAATTTCTTCGGTCTTCTCCGTTGTCATTGTTATCATTATTGTATGAAAATCCAAGACACCAGATCTATCCACAGATAGCATAGCCATTAATCAATAATCACTAATCATTAATCAATTTCTTCGGACTCCGGTCTTCCATGTATTTCCAATGCATAATGGCTTAACAAGATTATTGATTTAAAATCTTTACCGCATTAGAATCGGAATGGAGAGCGAATAGATCATGAAATAGTTACAACAAGATCAATACCTACTTCAACTGATCTGTCAAATTTGTGCCCCGGATCGTATACAATTATATACTTACAAGAAACTCCTCGAACGTAAGTCCCTTATCCTGGTGGAGAGTTGTATCGACCGGACATGGTATAAAACACAAAGGCCGCTATTAAACGACCTTTGTGTTCTTGTCTCTGAGAGCCAGAGTTAAATTATCATTCTGATTTTTGACATCCACCACAATCTCTACTTTGCGACATCAATCTAGTTTCCAAATGTAATCTTAATAATTTACATTTGCAAACTATGTTCGATTTAATGATTTACAACTACACTTCCCTCTCCCTCGCGATTTTATTATCTGCTCATGAACGGCCAAATGAAGATGTCGTTTTACCCGAAGCAAGCGGTATTGGTTTCTGTAGAGGCATTTGCCGGTGAAATCCCTGGGCACTATTTCACATCAGCATGACTATCTAATATAAAGGTATTGTGAATAAATAAAAAAGCCCTCTGTTCCACAGAAGGCCTTTTCCTTTTGTTAAGGTTTAACAGATTTGTAAACCTATGCACCAATCATCTACGCTATAAAACTAACTTTTGTCTCTGTTTTTATAGGTGGAAAATGTTCCATCCGTAAAAACCAATATCATCCTATCTACTTCATCCTGTGTTTTATGTACAGGTCGCTCAGTTTTCTTTGTCTTTTCCTTTATTTCTTCTTTAGCAACTGGTGCCGGCTTAGGCGCTTGCTCAATCTCGGTTGCCAAAGGGAGGATATTTCTATCGGGTGTTCCTGTTTCACCTGCTTTATCAAGCATATTTCCTTTTCCGGTAAGCAGCCACCTGGCATTTAAGTCGGGAAACACAATCAATAACTTTTCAATAAATGCTGCGCCTGGTTTGTTTCTTCCATTGAGGATATGGGATATATTAGATCTCTGAACATCAAGCTTAACCGCCAACTCCCCGGCTGTTATTTGTTTATACTCAATATATTCTTTAATTCGATCTTTCATGGTCACAGCATCCAGCACAAATGTATTTACACTCTTCTCTCTAAACTTTTGTTTTGTGTATAGTAAATACAAATGTAATAATTAATATTTTATATGCAACACTTTTGTAATTATTTAAATCCCATCCAGGATTCTTAAAACCTGAGAAGTTAAGCTATAAATCACTTTATGTGATATTTTTAAACAACTGGCATGCAGACACATAATCTTAGTAATCAAGCATATAAAATAACAAATGCAATACTTTTAAGAATTAGGCTATAATTAAGACTAGATAACAACCTGCAAAATACTGAATATGTGAATTATATGTGTATTTGCAATTATACTTTACGGTCTTGTTATAATGTATAATATAACTTTTCGGTCAGTATAACATATCTATTCTGTGTCTATTACTGATTATCGGAGTAAACTATGTGGCACAGAATTGTAAACTCGTTCAAAAATATATTTTCAAAAAACAATTTACTTTTACACATACACAATTCAATACGCACTACATATGTACATTTTTACTTTTTGATGCCACCTATATAGGATGAAAAAACTGTTACATCAGTAACACCCCTATTCCAAATTGCAGTCTTAGAAATTCTATTTGTAAATCTTTGTTATAAGGTAAACTCACCGACTTCAAAATTGGAAATGCAACACTTGCACTGGTCAAAAACGATTTACCCAATACACCTATGTTTTTTGCCCTGTCCATTCTATTCACTGTTCTGACCGCTACTAATGTGCCAAAATCTGCCGCCAGGAGAGAAAGGTCGTAGGCTCTTCTTTTCACCGGATTTTTAAGATTTCAGAAATTCAGTGCCTGCTTCAATTAAATATTTAAGTACAAATGGCCAACTTGTTTTAAATATTAAAAGCACAAAGGTTTAAAATTCACATAAACACACACTAAATACTTGATTGAAAGGAATTTATTTACAATAATAAAGATTGAGTTTCACAGGTAGAAAAAATGAAAAGAAGTTATAGTGTGTTAACACTTGGATGTATTTGTTTCAAATAGCCAGAAACCAGATGTTTTATCAATATAAACAGTATTGAACACCTGATGCTTTACTTCGGTATGCTGGACCTCCGGCTTCGACTCTTACAATGAAGTAAAATCAAAGGCAAACAGTAAGTCAAAAGTAAAGTCATCAACTTCGGGTAAATACGATGATCGCAGACCTAGTTTTACAGGTGCATAAAAACGTAGGAAATTCAAATGTCCTGTTAATTCTAAACCATATGATGAGATATGGCTTGTATAGGTTTGATGCGTTTGCCCATTAGTATTGAAATTAGCATTCAGGGTTGAAAAATCGGCAAATACAGTTGCGTTAATTCTTCTGAAATATGCTAAACCACCAAGGCTTAAGTCGGGATTAATTACGGGTAGTCTGTAATCTACTCCCATGGTGTAAAGTTGATTGGTTTCAATTTTTCCCCAGCCTCTGGCAAAACGTACAACATCGGAAAAGCGAAAAATCTCACCGGCTTTTTTTCCTTGAACTCCCGCATATAATTTTACACCGTGATTTGCCATTAATCCTGGAACATAAACAATCGCTTGTCCGGCCGCTAAGCTTCCGAGTTCTTTCCTGCCATTTGGCGAATGTTTATAATTTCCATCCAATACAAATCCAAAATTTGGATAAACATCCTGGTGACTTTGCCGCATAAATTGCTGGTAAGTGAGCTGATAAGACAGCGAATGATAATCGCCATCGGAGAATTGTTCTGGTGTTGAATGGTTATTATTAAATACAGTTAATTCATACTTAATTCCAGGCTGTAGTAATCTATGGTATATTCCCTGTGAAAGGTTTAAGGGTAAACTGATCTGGGCACTAAGCTCAGTTTCATTCCACGAAAATCGTTCCAGGGAAGTATCGCGGCGCACCACCTCTCCATTTCGCATACTTTCCTTAATCAACCAATAACTCGATTTTCGTTGCCCTTTATTGGCTTCAAACTGCAGTACCGGAAACCAACCTTTATACGTGTAGCGTCCGTAAAATTTTCCGGCTTTCTCTGCGGTATCCCATTTGTAACCCAATACGGTTTCGGCCGTACCCAGTTTATTTTGCGACATCATGCTTACGCCAGGTTTGAACTCGTACTGATAGGGATCAACAAAAACCGGTGCCCAACTGTGAAAGTTAAAAAGATGGGCTTTTTTTTGGTATGTTTCAGAAGTATAGAATTGATCCTTAAGGGCAAACTCTGGCTTTCCTTTTTCTTCACTGGCTAAGAACCGTGCCAGCGGGTATTCCTCTTCCTCTATATTATCCACTGATTTTTTCTGTATATCCCTTATCTCGATGATTCGATAACCGCTTCCGGTATAATCACTCAGAATTACATTTCCTGATGAATCTACTGATGGATACTCTGCACCAAAACGCGGTTCATATAACTGATAAATTTTTTGGTCGGATAAGTCAAAGGCATACAAAGCATTCTTTCCTGAGAATCCACTTATAAAATACAACTTGTTATTAGCAAACCGGAGATCTTTTATGTCTCCCATATGGTTGTCAAATAAAATTTCGTGTTTACCTGTCTCAAGATTGAACTTTGCCAACTGCTTCCCCCCCTCAGTTAGCATCAGAGCCACCAGTTCTTTTTCATTTAGCCATTCAGGAGAGAAAAAATAATTGTTACCCGGAGTTTGAATTCGATGCAAGAGCTTACCATCGCTTATTTGGTAAACTGACAAATAATAGTTACTCGAAAAATCTGCTTCAACCACAACTACATCATTCATATTGGGTGAAATGGCCGGAGCAAAGGTTTTAAATTCGGGTATAAAGCTCAATTTCTTTTTATTGTTTACATTCAAAACGTACACCTTCGAACAGCCGCTGTGCGACCAGCGAAGATCGGGCACCTGCTCTGACCATGCTACCCATTCGTTCCTATAGCTGACCGATTCGTTGAAAATAAATCCCGGATGATGTAATTTTTGTTCTTCACCATTTTTATTCAATTTAACGAATGCCGGAATTTCATTTAGAGCTGTTTTATACGAAATAATTTCATTTTCATTTAGCCAATGATTATAGGTATAACTGGTATATATTTTTCCTTTTTTTGAAATGGTATTTGAAAAGGCCGGTGTAAAGTTTTCATCCTGCCTTTTCCATACAATGGCTAAACTATCGAAAATTGAATGGTACAACTGAACCTTGTTCATTCCGGTTTCCAGCTTTAAAGCTTTATTAAAGGGCGTGAAGGAAAGCGGTTTCTCTCCTACTCTTTTAATCGCCTTCTCCCAAATTTGTCTGCCATATCGTTGACGTGAATTAGCCACCAGATAATAACCCAGCTGATAATGATCAGGAACATAGCTTCGATACGATCCCAGGTAAGCTTTATCGTATGAATAAATTCCTCTTTCAAGCACCTGCGCCCGATGTTCTACTAAAAATGAAGGGTAACGTCCCCTTCCATATTTTCCCAATGCAGTTTCGGTTGCCACAGCATCACCTTCAATAAACCACCAGGGCAGATAGGCTCCAAAAACCAAAGCAGTTCCCTGTTCGCCCAAAAGTAATTTTATGATTGCCGGAAGTTCCTGGTTTAATTTCCCAATTTGTACCACATGCCTGAATTCGTGTAATGCCAGGTGTTCCAGCCAATCTTCCGGATAAGTTCGCTGATGTGGAGTGGTATAAAATTCGGAACGTTTGGGAGCATAAGCCACCAAACCATTGGACTTTACGGTTTGTGTGTGAAGAATTACTGAAATTTTTCGGGGTTTGTATCCCAACGAATAACCTCCGTATTCATAAATATTTTCCAGTTTTTGTGCCAGTATCTGTGCCTGATTCTCGTAATAATCGGGATAGATTAATTGGAAATTATCGGTATTGATTTGTCGCCATTTGAGTGATGCCGGATCCTGACCGGTCTGAAAATACTGGGCATTCGTAACTATACTTGTAAAAAGAAAAATAAATATAAGAAGCTTCTTCATTCAGGTAGAATTTGGATTCCAAAATACACAAAGCAATTGATATAAAAACGAAAAGCCCGGAAAATTCCGGGCTTTTTCAGCTTGAATTTGTTTTGTTTTTTGTTCTATTCTTCGTTTTCGTTTACGCTTAATATTGGAATTGGATTTTCGTCATCCGTTTGATTAAGTACCGACTGGTACATGGTAGCAAATGCAGCGTGAATCCACATTAATGAAAAAATTGCACCCACAATAAATACAAGCACTCCGGCTATAAAAATAAAAAAAGATAATATTCCCATACCAAAAATTGTCCAGCCGTAACCACGGGTCATGTGCCAGCTTTTTTCCACGGCTTTCATTGGGTCCATATTTTTGTCCATAACCAGGTAGGGTACGAAGGCAAGGCGGCATACGACAATTATTCCCGGAATTATCAGCATCATGAAGCCAATGATTGCCAGGGCCACTACAATTAAATTAGCCAAAATAATATTAAGATACTTGGTTTTAAATCCTTCAAAGATGGTTTTTAAATCTACCTCTTCATCTCGCATGGCCTGTAGAAATATTAAATCACCACCATAGGAAAGTACAGGTACAAATAAAAATTTATAGGCCAGTCCGAATATGACTATGGGGAAAATCAATAACATGGGGAAATCAAGATCTCCCTCAAACTTCATCCCTGCCGATGGTCCATTCAAAATTCCCAGGATTATAACGGTTACTAAAAGGGGCAGAAACGACTTTTCAAATATCTTTCTCCATGCATATCCGAAACTGTTTCCTGCCGATGGTGTTAAGTTAAAATGCTTTGTATTTTCCATTTTATTACGTTTTAAGTTTTGTTCTCTAACGGCACCTTCTGGCACCCGTTGCTTTTTCTATTGTACAATCAAATCTACATTGAACCTAAAAAATAACCTAACTACTAAAGTTGGATTTACTAATTTCACTACTTTCGTAGTTAACAGTATTTCCGACGAGTTTGTAAAATTGCATTATACTACTTTAGTTGATAAACATGGTTTGGATTGAAAACATATCGTACCTGGTTGCTTTTATTGTTTCGGCCGGCACATCGGCCATTGGAATTATGGTCTCCATTCAGATTTATCAACAGCGTAAAAAGCCTATTTTCTCAATTTTATTGTACCAACAAATATTCTTGTTCTCATTTCTGATTTATGGCAGTTGGGGGAACATGGCTTTACATACCATAATCAACGACCTGGATTTAAACGACTCAATAAGCGGAAAACTAAACTTTTTTATCCCTTTGATCGGCATTCCTTTCATGCTGGTAAGTTGGTTCATGTTGCTAAAGTTCGCCCATAATCTTAATGGGTATAAATTTGCAAAACCAGTTGTTTTTGGGTTTTTTCCAGCTCTGGCAATCCTCATTTTTGTTCTTGCATTTCTTTTTCATCAAGAAATTATTCCGATTCCTGGCAATGCCGATTTATTTGTAGTTCGAGTACTGGTTGCATTTAATTTACTGATTCATTTATTTTTTATCCTTCCTTTTTTAAAGATCAATAAGAATGTCTCTCTCTTGAAAGAAACAGGTTTTGATAAAAAATGGGCCTTGTTGTTTTTCGGTGTAACTTTGCTTTATTCAGGGGCTTTAAGTTTTATAACCACTTTCGGCTTTATTTCCGTTTGTGTTTCTATTGTTCTGGTTTTCAGTGCTTCTGTTTTTATTCCGGCGAGGATATACCTGAAAACTGCAGGTGAAGGAGATGCGCAAAATATGGATTTTGCAGCATTTTGTAAATACTATGAAATTTCGAAACGTGAAGCTGAAATTATTCTTGAAATTTGCAGTGGAAAATCGAACAAGGCCATTTCGGAGAAATTGTTTATAGCCTTACAAACTGTAAAAGACCACAATCACCGGATTTATACAAAGACAGGGATAAAAAGCCGGGTACAACTTGCCAATTTAGTTCGAGAAAAAACCGGATTATAATTACTCGTCGAAAAACAAATCTTCTTTTAATCTTTCAATTCTCTCCAGTGCATAGGTAATGTTTTTGCCCTTTTCACCAACTTCCTTTAAATAAATGCGATAGTAGTTTAGCGCCAGTGTTTTATTCGAATTAAACTCTTCATAGGTTGTGGCAATTTCAAACAGAACCTCGCTTTTTTGAGGATTTAATTCATACGATTTTGCCAATGCTTCAACCGATTCCTTAAACTTACGCTGTTGCCCGTAAATCTGGCCCAAATGATGATGCATTTCTGCCACATAATCGGGAATAGATGCGTCTATGGCCCATTCCATTAATTGCTCCGATTTCTCAAAGTCCTTCATCTTTTTGTAACACAGACTTTGATAATACATCACCAGCGGATCGTTTGGATTAAGTTGCTGCAACTTATTAAATATCTCAAGTGCCTTTCCTTCATATTGGGCAAAATAGGTGCTAATTCCAATATTCATCATGGTCTCGTACGATACATCAGCTTCTGCCTCAAGGTATTTTTCGAAATTAACCATGGCTGGACCATAGCGTTTGGTTTTGTACAGGTACATTGCTTTTTCATACAGTAAACCAGCATTGTTGGGAAATTGCTCAAGGCCTTTTTCAATGGCTGTCATTATTTTTCCTCCCTCTTTTTTCCAGTGGTAGGCATGAATAAGGTTGATGTACGAGCCATAATCACGCGGATTAGCTTTAATCACTTTTTCATAAATGTGCGTGGCTTCCTTTCGGTTAAAAGTTCGAAAAGCACTATAAGCCAATTGTTTATTCCAATATACATTCGACGAATCCTGTTCATAAATACCCGAAAATACCTCGTAAGCTTTTTTGTAGTTTTTCAAATTGATATGAGTACGACCTAATTTAGCTGCAAGGGGAAGATTATCAGGAGCCAGTTCTTTTGCTTTTTCATAAAAGTTAATGGCATCGATATTGTTTCCCAGAATGGCAAAACTTTCGGCCGATTGCGACAATAGTTCTACATTGCCGGGATCCATTTGCAAACCGGTGGTATAGGCCTCTAGAGCCTTCTGGTAATCCTGTAAACTTTGATATACCACTCCCTTCTTTAGAAATAGAGCCGCATTAGGTACTTTTTGGATCTGCTTTTCAATTTCAGCAATGGCCTGCTTGTAATTCTTATTCAGAATTAGCAAGTCGATATTTTTTTGTGAAAATGCAAGAATTGGCAAAAATAAAATGGCAACAATAGCGAGTTGTTTTCTGGCTTTCATGGAGAGAAAATTAAGGCTATTTAAATAAATATTTTATTGTAGTACAAAATTAATGGGGACCGTGTAACTTACATGAACAGCATCTCCTCTTTGATAACCAGGTTTCCATTTCGGCAAACTGTTCACCACGCGAATAGCTTCTTTATCCAATATTGGATCCACTCCACGTGCAATTCTTGTATTGGCGATGTATCCATCTTTGGTCACCACAAATGTTACATACACCTTCCCCTGAATACCGTTTTCTATGGCAAGATCAGGGTATTTAATGGAGCTAGCGATGTAATTTCTTAATGCCAAATCACCTCCGGGAAATTCCGGCATTTTTTCAACGATATAGAAGACCTGCTCTTCCTGAACAATTTTTAAGGGTTCCGTTTCCTTCGATTGTTCCATATATGTATTTCCTAAACTATCAGTGTAAAGAAATATTTTCCCGCTGGAGACCGTCAAAATCTCTTCCACCTTCTTAATGTCATCCACATCTCCGTCAATCTGTATTTTATCGCCGGTTATAGTTAACAGAAGTTGTTGTTTTGTATTTTCAATATCCCTTTCGAGGTCCTGTTCCATCGTATCTTTTTGTTCGCAGGCAAATACAACAACCAGTGTCATGAAAGTAAGAACACCTAATACATATTTTAAATTGGCGAGTTTCGATGATTGTATTTTCGAAATCATTTTTATGCGGTTCTTTACTAAAGATGAATTAAAATTATTGGTCATTTCAACCTGAATACCTATAGCATGACTCAACAAAAGTTGTTTGTATTGTGCCGCACTTATGCCCGAGTTCAACACCGCGCGATCGGCAAGAAACTCGTGATTTTCGCGAATAACACGTTTAAGCATCCACATAAAGGGGTTAAACCACTGAAACACCATCATAATTTCGAGTACTAACACATCGAATGTATGGCCTTGCTTAATATGTTCTATTTCGTGTGCCACAATTTTTTCATAGCCCGGTTCTTGCCTTTTGCCAGGATTGATAAATAAGTAAGATAAAAATGAAAAAGGACTAAAGTCTTTATTTACAGAAACAAACTTAAGCGCTCCAACTCGTTGAACAGGATTTCGGTAGATTAAAACAGAGATTTGCATCAGGCGGAATATCAATCTACCGAAAAAGAATACTACACCAACGAGATA
>JBFEWU010000143.1:0-11321 GCA_041546215.1 Draconibacterium sp.
ATACTTCGTCATTTACTCCAATCTCAAAAAAATAAATCAAAGAAGATCTACCTCAATGTCCCGTCTGTCAATCCCTCTATGAACGTTGCCTCTATCTCTAAAAGCGGCTGCAAAAGTAAACAAGCTTTTCTTTCCTGCAAATAAATTTAAAAGAAAAATGTACAAAAATTCAGCAGCAATGAACTAAGACTCTGACAACCAAAAGATTCGATAGTGATTTTTTTATGGCTTATTTGTTAACTATTTGCGCTTATCCACAGCTTATGGGTGGGTTAAGCGAATTGTATGCTACAATTCATTTTGCTGATCCGCAGAAAAAAAGGATTACATGTATTGTTCTTCAGGAGGAAAAAGACAGGGAAGGCAAAATGACTTTCGATACACCACGTCATAAAACGATTATAAACCTGCCCGTCGATTATCCGCGAATTAAGCAGTTTCCCGAATGGTTTACTGACAAAGAAAAGGAACAGTATAAAGTTATATCGTCTGATAAAAAAATTACAGATAATTCTTATGACCGGCAATTGCAGAAGGGCCTGGGAGTATAAGTCTGAGCTGGAGAACCATTCATATTAGTATGGAGGTAAATTTTGATGTGTCTTTTGCGGATTTAAGCGTTGGAATACATAAATACTTTTAATGCCGCCGATTTGAACAGACAATATACGGTCTCACCAGGCACGAGTTCCATGTTTTTTTGCGAGGCTTCGGTAACTTCGGCGATGATATTCTCACCCACATCAACCACGCAATAGGCAAGTCCGTTCTTAATAAATACCTTTTTAATGATTCCTTTTATCTGGTTTCGCAACGAAATATTGGCCACAGGCTGTTTTGCCAGCGCAATATTTTCGGGTTTTATCAATACACGTAGTTTTTGATTGATATTTACCTTCCCATTCAAGGTTTGTGAGAGTACTTGAATTTGCAGATCGCTACGGTTGCTTTTAAGCAGCACCATGTTTTTTGCTTCCATTTTTGCAAAAACATATAAATGCAATGCACTGTGCCACCCCGATTCATGCATAGCATCCAGGCTCCTTTCATCTAAAATCAGATCCTGGAACTTCCCCTGGGCCAAAAGTTTTCCGTCTTTTAATAATAAGAGTTGGTTGGTTAAACTCAGCAAATCGGGGAGATCGTGACTAACGATTAATACGGGCAGGTTAAATTTACGGCTTATGGCATTTAGAAACGGAATGATCTCTTTTCGGAGGTGTACATCCAGGGCAGAAAATGGTTCATCCATAAGCAGCACCTCCGATCCGCTAAGAATTGCCCTGCCAATGGCAACCCTTTGTTTTTCACCTCCCGAACATTCTTCCGGCTTTTTATGAAGCAGGTGCCCTATGTTTAATATCTCAACCACATCGCGAAAACTTCGGTCTTTGGTTCGCCCTTTTCTGCCGTAATTCAGGTTATGCTCAATGGTATAATGCGGGAACAGCCTTATATCCTGAAAAACATATCCCACCTTTCGGTTCTTAACGGCTATATTTATTTTCTTTGAAGAGTCAAAAACAATCCGGTCGCCAATACTAATTCTGCCGTCATCAGGGTTAACTATTCCGGCAATGGCATTCAGTAAACTGGTTTTCCCATGTCCTGACGGGCCGAAAATGCCGGTAATTCCATTGGAGATCTCTGTCTGTACCTTCAAGTGAAAATTATCACGCTTTATATTAATATATATACTTAATGCAGGCATCAACTTGTTTTTCGGTTAATAACGCGGTAATTTAAGTACTCGGCAACCACCATTGCCAGCAGAGACAGCACCACCGACACAATAACCAAACGCATGGTGGAAGCTTCCTGTCCCGGGACCTGCATCTCTGAGAATATGGCAAGGGGAAGTGTTTGTGTTTTTCCTTCAATGTTGCCTGCGAAAGATATGGTTGCTCCAAACTCTCCCAAACTGCGTGCAAACGAAAGGATAAAACCACTGATAACACCGGGCAGCGCAAGTGGCAAAGTAATGGAGAAAAACACGCGCCGGTTTGAAGCCCCCAAAGTACGGGCAGCTTCTTCCAGTTTCTGATCGACCAATTCGATGGA
Organism: Draconibacterium sp.; assembly: GCA_041546215.1. Classification (GTDB taxonomy): domain Bacteria; phylum Bacteroidota; class Bacteroidia; order Bacteroidales; family Prolixibacteraceae; genus Draconibacterium. Next base: position 2,062 of record JBFEWU010000143.1, read on the forward strand.
CAAACGCACCGAACGTGTAACCAGGGGAAAAGACACAAAAATGGCTGCAATTACTGCCGCATAAAACGAAAACGCGATTTGAACACCCAACTTCTCGTAAAAGAAAGAGCCTATAATTCCATTGTGTCCAAAAACCAGCAATAAAATATACCCGGTGGTTATGGGAGGTAAAACCAGTGGTAAATGGATAAGGCCCTCGATTAGCGATTTTCCGTAAAACCTCTTACGGGCTAAAAACCAACCGATAAAAACAGCTGGTGGCAATGTGATAAGCGCACAAAGCAGGGCTACCATTAACGATAGTTGAATGGCTGACCATTCGCCGGCAGTATAATTAAAGAGTTCACTCAATTTTAAATCCGTGTTTTATCCAAATTCCTTTTGCTTCCGGTGAACTAAGATATTCATAAAAAGCAATTGATTGGTCATTGTTGTGCTTTTTTAATAAGGCTGCAAAAAAAGAAATGGGTGCATACAGGTGGGGCGGTACCTCTGCTACCAACTTCACTTTTTTTGATTTTAAGGCATCGGTTAAATAGACTATTCCCAATTCAACTTCACCTAGTTCGACCACCATTAACGCCGAGCGAACATCTTTGGCCGGAAGAATACGGTCCTTCAACTCGATGTTATACCCGGCTTCATGAATGGCTTGCATGGCGTATTCACCTGCCGGAACATGTTTTGGATCGCCCATTGCCAGCCTGCCTTTAAATTTCCCCGGAAGATTGTTCTGAAAAGAAAGGGTATCGATATGACTTTCCACAGGGACAATCAGAGCCAGTGAGTTAGCTGAGAGCTTTTTTTTGGATCTGGATTCGAGTTTATCCACTCGAATCAGATAGTCCACCCATTTTTCATTGGCAGAAATGTAAATATCAGGCGCTGCTCCGTGTTCAATTTGACGAGCCAGTGTTCCCGATGATGCAAAATTGAGTTGAATATTTACCCGGTGTGCCTGTTTGTACGTTTCGCTTAACTCGCCCATTACATTTTTTAAACTGGAGGCACAAAAAACCAAAAGTTCAGCTTCATATCTCTGGCTTTTATGGGTGCAACAAACCAAAAAGACCGATAAAAAAATGTATAACAAAAGTTTCTTCATGCGACGGAACACAAAAGGTAATTGATCTATATGACTATTTTAAAGCATGTAAATATAGGTGAAGATGAGTTTGATTCCACACAAAAAAAGACAGAATGTTATATGGAATAACAAATTTCCAGGGGATAAACTCATCCTTCCCTGTTTTGCAAGCTGATCTTTATGTCTGAAAACAGCTTTGTTTTTATCCTTTTCTGATATGCGAAAGTTTTAGTTCCTTCTAAAAAAGTGTACTTTCGTTCTTAAGAACTAAAAATGTAATTATGGTGTCGAAGAATCTTGTAATCATACCAACCTACAATGAAAAGGAAAACGTTGAAAAAATGATACGTAAAGTTTTTTCACTTGAAACACCTTTTCATTTGCTAATTGTTGAAGACAATTCACCAGATGGAACAGCGGCGATTGTAAAAAAGCTTCAATCCGAATTCCCGGAGCAGTTGCACATTCACGAGCGCAAAGGAAAACTTGGTTTGGGAACAGCATACATTGCCGGATTTAATTGGGCACTGGAACGCGACTACGAATATATTTTCGAGATGGACTGCGACTTTTCACACAATCCCGATGACCTTGAAAGGCTCTATGCAGCAGCTCTTAATGGAGCCGATGTTGCCATTGGTTCGCGTTACATAAGTGGAATCAACGTAGTAAATTGGCCATTGGGGCGTGTGTTGATGTCTTATTTTGCATCGATGTATGTACGTATTATTACCGGCATGAATGTTCGCGACACCACTGCTGGCTTTAAATGCTATCGCCGGAAGGTTTTGGAAACCATCGATTTTGAGAAAATTAAACTCATTGGTTATGGCTTTCAAATTGAAATGAAATTTACAGCCTACAAATTTGGATTTAATATCCAGGAAGTATCGATTGTGTTTACCGATCGCCAGGAAGGAACATCGAAAATGAGTGGGGGTATTTTCAATGAAGCACTTTGGGGAGTTATGAAAATGAAAATGCGTAGTTGTTGCAGAAAATACGAAATACCTGCTTAAGCTTTTGATGTCGGTTGAAGTCAGTTCTCAGAAATTATAATACAGATCATAAAAGGTTGCAGCTTGCAGCCTTTTTTGTTGAAGTCAACGGATCACTTCAGGTATCATATTGATTATCTGCATTAAACTCTATTTTTCCTGTATCCGCCGGTCGGCTCAGAGAGCTAAATATCCCGGGGCCCTGTGAAGTTAGGATACTGATTGTGGTTTTTTAAATCCGCATAAATCCGTTCATAAAAAAAACTGCATAATTTCTGTAACAAATTTAAGTGTGCTTGTCTATGTTAATAGAAGAACAAAATAATGAGTACCAAAGAAGACCAGTTTAAAGCGCTTTTCAAGGATAACCAGGACCGTGTTTACCGGATCTGCTGTTCCTATGTTCGCAGCGAGCACAACCGTCACGATCTTTTTCAGGAGGTGTTTATGAATGTTTGGAAAAATCTCGACTCATTCCGAAACGAAAGTCATCTAAACACCTGGATTTACCGTATTTCCATAAACACTGCCATAAATTTCTGCAGGCTACAAAGCACAAACGACAGACGTTGCCAGGAAATTAAACAAGAAATTCTATCGGATGAAGAAAAAAAACTGGATTTAAAACTTATTCAGGAAAAGGATCTGCAGTTGATGTTCGAGGCAATTAATTTGCTTCCCCTTATGGAAAAATCAATAATAAGTTTGGTGTTAGAAGGAGTTGACCATGCAGGGATCGCAGAGATCTGCGGCATATCGGAAGGAAACGTACGCGTAAGATTTCACAGGATTAAAAAGAAACTTAAACAAATGATGGAGGGAAAGTAAAATGGATTTTCAAAACATTTCAAAAAAATACAAAGAAATTAAATCACCGGTAATTGATTTTGCCATACATGGCCAATCAGGTAATTCGCTCGAGAGCTTTACTGAATTGCTAAAAAAAGAGGATACGAATTCAGAGAAAATCTTGAAACGCTTTTATATTATTTATCTGGTTGTTCTATTTATCTACCTTTTAGTTTTTGTTGTGAATCCCGATTCGGAATTAAATTTAAAAACAAGAATCTCAGGAGGCTGCTATGTCTTAGCATTTTTAATTTTTCTAAGAATGCTACAAAAAATGCGCAAAAGAATCAAATCAATAAATTATTTTGAGGCACCAAAAGCCTTCCTTAACCATGCCAAAGAACGCTTCAGTTTATGGACAAAACAGCAACTTCCATTAATTCCGTTTCTTGTATTAATTAATACCGGTGCTTCCCTGTCACTGTCTAATTATTTTGAATCATTTGGAATTATGAACGGTTTGCTATTGTTTCAACTTATCTTTTTGGTATTAATCATATTCGGTTTTTTAATGGGTCGAAGAGAATGGGCAATAAAGAAAAAACCGATCCTGTTGAAAATAAATGAAATGCTGCTGGCATTTGAAGAGTAATACCTAAGCCACACTATTGTCTTTTGAATATTCAATTTCACCAGTCTCAAACAAAAGGGTATCGCCGAATTTAGTAACTTTGTTATAAATAAAATCCGGGAAGAAATGAAGACTTTAATAAAAGACGCGACAATTGTTAACGAGGGACTGAAATTTAAAGGCAATGTTTTAATTGATGGCAAAAAGATTGAAAAAGTATTTCCTCATGTAATACCTGCTGATTTTGACCTGACAGAAACGGAAATTATTGATGCCAAGGGCTTACTTTTGATCCCGGGAGTAATCGATGACCAGGTTCATTTTCGCGAGCCGGGCTTAACGCATAAAGGCGATGTTGCCACTGAAAGCAGGGCTGCAGTAGCCGGTGGCATTACCACATATATGGAAATGCCGAACACCAATCCACAAACAACTACCCAGGAAGCATTAGAGGCAAAGTACAACCGTGCCGCTGAAGTTTCGGCGGCGAACTACTCGTTTTACATGGGCGCCACAAACAGCAATCTGGAAGAAGTATTAAAAACCGATCCCAAAAAAGTATGTGGAATTAAAGTTTTTATGGGCTCATCAACCGGAAACATGTTGGTTGATGATGAAAAAACCTTATCCGAAATTTTCAAACATGCTCCAACCCTTGTTGCTACCCATTGCGAAGACGAAGTTACGATACAGAAAAATACAGAAATAGCACGTGGAAGGTACGGAGAGAATGTACCGATATCGCGCCACTGCTATATTCGCAGTGATGAAGCCTGCTACAAATCTTCATCAAAAGCAGTAGAGCTGGCCTCGAAATTTGATACACGTTTGCATGTATTACATCTGTCTTCGGCCAAAGAAATGGAACTTTTTTCAGCAGGAAAAGTGGCCGGCAAAAACATTACAGCTGAAGTTTGTGTACACCACCTCTGGTTCGACGAGCGCGATTACATCGATTACGGAACGCGAATAAAATGGAACCCATCCATAAAATGTGCTTCGGATAAAGAAGCACTTTGGAAAGCTCTGCTCGACGATAAGATTGACGTAATTGCCACCGACCATGCGCCTCATACCCTGGAAGAAAAAAACAATACTTACTTTAAAGCACCATCAGGCGGACCACTTGTACAACATTCGTTAATTGCCATGTTGGAAATGAGCAAAAAAGGTTTTATTTCCATCGAAAAAGTAATTGGAAAAATGTGCCATGCACCTGCCGATTTATTCCGTGTGGACAAGCGTGGATACATTCGCGAAGGTTATTTTGCCGATTTGGTTTTAGTTGATCCGAACAAGAGCTGGATGGTAGCACCTGAGAATATTCTCTACAAGTGTGGCTGGGCACCTTTCGAAAGAACACTGTTCTCGAATAAAATCGTTTCTACTTTTGTAAATGGACAGGCGGTATACCAAAATGAAGAACTTGTTGATGGCATTACCGGTGCCCGAATTGGGTTTAATGTCTAAAACCGTTTAATAGGTAATTGATAAAACTACCTGTGTCCCGGCAGGTTCGCCATTCCGGTTTTTTATATCGTTAATTTGTTGGGTAATTTTATTTTTCCGGTTCTGGTTATTTAGTTCAATAATTTGTTTAATCGCCTTTAATCCGATACCCGTACTTTCATTTCGGAGTAAGTTCGCTTTTTTACGGCCAATGCCATTGTCCACAATTTCAACTTTCACAAATGCGAACTCGTTGCTCACGTTAATTTTAACCATGCCACCCTCTCTCAAGGGCCGCACACCATGTTTTAATGCATTTTCCACATGAATTTGAAGTAGTAGTTTTGGAATTTGAATCTCGGTATTTACGTTCTTTTCAACATTTACTTGGTATTCGAACAAATCTTTAAACCTGGTGAGCTGAATGGAAAGATAATCTTCAACGAAATTCAGTTCCTTTTTCAAACTGGTATAAATTCCACCCGCATCCTCCAGGTTTATTCGCACCAGATTTGAAAAGCGAACCATCAGATCATAGGCTTCATCGTTTTTCCCCTGCTTAATCTCTGAGGCGATTGTATTAAATGTATTAAAAATAAAATGCGGATCGAGCTGGTTCTTCAACGATAAAAACTGCAATTCTTTTACCTGTTGTTGCAATTCAAACTTTTCTTTTAATTGTTTTATACGTGCCCATTGAATCAGCCAGATAAAACCAACAATAAAAAGATATACCAGGAAATAAGCAGGATATTCCAGGAAATAATATGGATTTGGAGAAAATTCATAAACATACAGCTTTTCAGCTGCATCAATTAAAACCTGATTTTTTATTGGGCTTTTTATCATTCCCAACGTGTAATCTCCTTCCTCCAACTCAATTTGAAGTTCATGCTTAAAATTCTCGAAATAGATGTGTACGAATCTATTTTCACTTGTGGTATAAAATTCGGGATTACCATCTTCAAGAATATCAATCTGACCCCTAATATAATGGCGAGCTTTGTACTCCAGGTCCAACGTTTGAACTATATTCAAATTATTATCGAAAAAATAGACCTTCCCCTTTTCTGAAAAAATAAAGAATAGATTCTCCTTTAGTTTATAAAGCAAATGACGCTTCCCCATTTTATGATCAAAAAACAAAGTATCTTTAGTGGCCGGCGATCCGTCGGGATACATTTTCGTAATATAGGCCGATGCATTACTGCTGGTATAATTATGGTAGAAGATCAATAATTCACCACTTAGATCATCGAGCATTTTATAATGAAGCCGGGAACCAATTCCGCTGGCAAATTCAACAGGAGGAATACATTCCTTTAAATCGCTGTTCATAACGAATAACCTGGGTCGATCATCTGAATATTTCACATCGGTTCCAACATCTATATTATCTGCTGAAGAAGAAACACAAAGCAAATCCATTCTACCGTCAGAGTTGTAATCGAAGGGAGTCAGGGCACTAAAATGAACACCAAACTCATCCGATGATTCAAGTTTCCCCGATTCAGGATGAAAAACAAATATCTTCCTTGGAAACCAATTATAACCTACCGCAGGACTAAAAACCAGCTCCTTGTCTCCATCTGTATCAAAATCAAAAAACAAAAGTTCCGGAACAGATACATCAAGAATATTTCTCCTCTTCGTATCAATTGTTGTAATAAAATACGACTGGTATTTTGGCTCCTGGCTAAAAGGCTCAACATAGTTTAAAAACAATGAGTCCTTTAAAACCGTAAATCCCAAAACATCTGTCAAATTATTATCGTCTAGATCGTAAAAAAATAAGTTGCTTAAACGCTGATTATAAAAACAGGGGAAGTTATACTGATTATAGAGGTTGTTTTCCTGATCGAAAACCTGGAATGAAAGCAGATTGTGTTCGGCCTTAAACCCCTCCACCCTCTCTTTTTTACCGTCATTTTGTAAATCAATAAAATACGATTTCCCGTAATAATTTGCCTTTGTTTCTATGGTTAAAAGTTCAGCCTCGTATTTATTGAAAATCGGAGGGAAAAACAGAATAGCCGGCAAAGCAACTACTAATGCAAGAAACCATATGGAAGTCAGGATCCGTTTCATTCATCCAAATTATAGTTAATGTAATGCATTTCTATTAAATACTTTACCATTTTGAGTTGTGCGGTTCTATTCCCATGTAACTCGCAAGGATCATTTAAATCTAACCTTTTGTGTTCTGCAGATCCTGCTCGTTTCATTCTAAATTTTTATTCATCCAACATCTTTTTGGGAAGTTCTTTGCTTGCCTTTGCCCCAAGCTTCCTGATACTTTCCACCCGACGAACCAGGTTACCACTGCCAACATGCAATTTATTTACAGCTGCATCATAAGTTTTCCGGGTAGTATCCAGATTTTTCCCTATGTTTTCCATGTCGCCAATAAAACCGACAAACTTATCGTAAAGTGCTCCTCCCTGCCGTGCAATTTCAATGGCATTCCGGGTTTGGTTTTCCTGCTGCCAAATGGATGAGATGGTGCGTAAAGTGGCCAGCAAAGTCGACGGACTAACAATTACCACTTTCAGGTCCCATGCAAAGGAGAACAATTCCTGGTCTTCCTGGATGGCAACACTAAACGAAGCCTCAATGGGAATAAACAGCAATACAAAGTCGGGTGAATTTAATTTGCTTGCTGTTTGATAATGTTTTTCGCTTAATCCTTTAATGTGCGTTTTTAAACTTAGCAGGTGCTCTTTAACAAACGATTGACGTTCTTCTTCACTTGCAGCATTTACAGCACGGTCGTAGGCAATCATAGATACCTTTGAATCGACAATAATGTGTTTATTATCGGGCAGGTTAATTACAACATCGGGTTGAATACGTTTGCCATCTTCCGAGGTATCACTAAATTGCTTTTCAAATCCTTGTTCTCCCTCGTTTAATCCCGAACGTTCAAGGATTCTTTCCAGCACCATCTCGCCCCAGTTTCCTTGTTTTTTCACATCGCCTTTTAAGGCTTTGGTAAGATTATTGGCTTCTTCGCTTATTTTCGAATTGAGGTCGTAGAGTTTTTTCAATTCAGCACGTAAATCGGTCTGGTCTTTTAAACCCTGTTTGTAAGTATCTTCCACTTTTTTTTCGAAAAGCTGAATTTTTTCTTTCAGCGGGTTCAAAACTTCCCCAATATTTTTCTGGTTGGCAGCTGTAAATTTCTCGCTATTCTTTTCAAGAATTTTGTTGGCTACATTTTCAAATTCGGTGGTAAATTTCTTTTGAATTCCTTCCAACTCGGCCTTTTGTGTGTCCAGTTTTTCTTTCAGGTTTAAATACTCAACTTTTGCTTTTTCCAAACGTCCAACCAATGACGTATTTTCGCTCCGCATCTTTTCCAGATCCTGCTTCCACTCTTCCGATTCTTTTTTTAAGGATTGAAAACGCTCTTCCCAAACCAGGCTATGCTTTTCGGCGTCCACCTTTTGTTCCTGAAAAAAACGTTCTTTTTCAAGAAACTCTTTTTCCAGATCGACCTGCCCCTGTTGTGCCTTTATTTTAAAATAAAAAAAGGCCCCGGCAAAACCAACCACAAGGCCAACAGCGAGATAAATAAATTCCATGCTTAGATTCTTTGAAAGCTAAAAATACAAAATAGAAAATAAGCATCATATTTTATGGCTAAAAAGTATTGAACAAGTTGTTTCCTTTTCCCTTTCAAGTCATAATTTTGTTATTTTCGATTCGCATAAAGATAAAACCATGGATGTAAAAATTGAGGCCGGCTGGAAAACACAGTTAAATGAAGAATTTGAAAAGGACTATTTTAAACAATTGAGTGAATTTGTACACGACGAATACAAAACTCAAAAAATTTACCCACCCGGAAAACTTATCTTTAATGCTTTCGACCATTGTACTTTCCAAAAGTTAAAGGTTGTTATTTTAGGACAAGATCCCTACCATGGCCCGGGACAGGCACATGGGTTATGCTTTTCGGTAAACGATGGAATTAAATTCCCACCCAGTTTGCGCAATATTTTCAAGGAACTGAACCATGACCTTGGTAAACCAATACCCGAAACGGGCAACCTGATTGAATGGGCGAAACAAGGGGTGCTTTTGATAAATGCTACTTTAACAGTAAGAGCCGGTCAGGCGGGTTCGCACCAGAAAAAAGGCTGGGAGCAATTTACCGATGCCGTTATTCAAAAAATTAACGATGAGAAAGAAGCCGTAGTGTTTTTACTTTGGGGAAATTATGCCATAAGCAAAAGTAAATTTATCGACCAGAATAAACACCTGGTGTTAACTTCAGTTCATCCTTCACCACTTTCAGCAAGCC
>JBFEWU010000245.1:0-7373 GCA_041546215.1 Draconibacterium sp.
ATTATGCGATGAGGCTGCCACGGTCGCTGCGCTCCCTCGCAGAATCGTGCTATAAACATTGTTTTGGAATATATTCGCACACCAAACAAAGTTTAGTGCACTATTTCGCGATCCGTCGGTCCGTCAGCCGACGGACGTCGAAGCGATCTCATCCTATCAGCTCCCGGCGCTAATTGTAGCGTTCTTCCTTTGAGCTTTGAGCTTTCCCAACCCTTCCTCGTATCCTTCCCTTCCAAAAGGGCAGGACGATCATCTGGTGGTTCGGGCTAATCTTTCAGCTTTGAGCTTTCCCTATGGGGCCTTCGGCAGAGCTCAATTAATCAATAGCCATTAATCAATTCCTGCGGTCTTCGGACTCCGGACTTCGGTCCTTTCCGTTGTCATCGTTGTCATTGTTGTCATAGTTGTCGTTGAAATGAGATTGTTAATTCTGTATCCGTCATACCGCTTAACCGCCGTTTACATTAATCAATAATCACTAATCATTAATCAATTTCATCGGTCTCCGGTTTTCGTTCTTCCTTTGAGCTTCGAGCTTTCAGCTTTGAGCTTCTTCCGCTTTCGGTCTTCTCCGTTGTCATTGCTGGCAACTCCAACGCAGTTAGTGGACAACCCTCACCTCCGGCGCTCTTCTCCTCTGCGCAACTCTGCGCCTTCTCTGTTCTCTCTGCGGTTAAAATAACTAAACACAGAGGGCCACGGAGACATTAATCACTAATCAATTTCTTCGGTCTCCGGTCTTTTTCCTTGTCATCGTTGTCGGGCTCCACGTACCTTGTAATCCTTTTTGACCATGCGATACAATCGCGCGGCAGCGGTGTGTTCAGTGAACAGTAAACAATGATTTGATGTCATCGTTGTCATCGTTGTCGTTGTTGTCATTGTTGTCATTGTTGTCCGGACTGTTAATCCTGTACGCCTCATACCGTTTAACCACCGACTACATTAATCAATAGACAATAATCATTAATCAATTTCTTTTGTCTTCGGTCTTCCCCTCCATTCTAATATTCTAATCCTCCTATATTCTAATCTTCCAATTCAGGTTGTCTCCGGTCTTCGACTATGACCAGGCTGACAGTTCGTTAATTTTTTGCGGAAAACATCTAAGCCCAGCTTTGTTTCTGATCAATAATGGGTGTTTTCAGCGGTTTTAAAATTTTTATCGAACTTAATTTTCTATTTTTATAGCGTGAAAATTATTGGCAAAATATACCGGAGAAACATATATGGAGTTATGGGAACTCTGGTGTTTCATATTTTGCTGTTTTCGGCTTTTCTGTTAAGTGAGGTTGATATGAAGGGAAATGTAAAAGAGGAGACCATTATAATTGAATTTCCTGAACTGATGCCAGAACCAGAACTTGTTGAGGAAGTGGCTGATAAGCAAGACCAAAGCCAGCCAGAGAGTTCAGAGCAAAACATGAATAACAGGAGTAATCTGGCATCGAACCGCACAGCTGCTGAAAATACTACAAAATCGGCCGATGAGTTTTTTGACGATGAATATTTGAAAGAATTGGAGGCTGCAAAACAGCTTATTTCCAATGTTAATGAAAATCTTTCCAAGGAAATTGTTGATCTTAGTGAGATTAAGATGCCTGTTGAAAGTACAGAAGGAATGGATCCTGATTCCATTAAAAATATTATTTATACAGGAGAAAGTAATATCGTGTATCATTTGGAGGGGCGTTATCACGTGCGTTTGCCCGTTCCCGTTTACCTTGCACAGGGTGGTGGAACTGTAATTGTCGATATTGCTGTAAATCGCAAAGGAGAAGTTACCGAAGCCGTTGCCCGAAAAAACAAGTCCATTGCCGATAAGCAGATCTTCCTTTATGCTGTGGAAGCCGCATCACGCACCGTTTTTAATGCCGATAATAAAGCACCTTCCTCGCAGAATGGAACCATTCAGTATACATTCGTGGCCCAATAGGGTAATGTTAAGTAATCTTTTCTTTAACATGATTTAACACCTTTTGTTTGTGCCATTTGAGACTCTGCATTATCTTTGTGGTACGTTTATTTTCATAAGTTTAGGTTTAGTTAGGTTAGTTAGTTTAATGAGAAAAGGATGGGTTGTTGAACCCGTCCTTTTTGATTTTATAGCCTGCACCACATAATTTCCCAATCTTTTCTCTTACTTTTTTAATTAAATTTTTATCTTTAACAAATCTTGTAAAACCTTGTTTATTAGCTTAATTGCTAAAATAAAGCCTGATTGTTTTTCAAGTTGTGAGTAGAATAATTTTCAAGTGAGGGTTACCTTTTAACCGATAATCGAATAATATTATAGAAGATGATAAATTACACGGATGCGCAAATCCTGAAGGGGATCTTAAGACACGATAATTTAATTTTACAGTACATCTACAAACAGTATTACTATAAAGTAAATTATTTCATCAAGAAAAACCAAGGAAGCGAGGATGATGCCAGTGACGTATTTCAGGAAGCCATAATTGTGATTTATCGAAAATTAAAAGAAAACGATTTAATTTTCGAAAAAAGTTCTTTTCAAGGTTATTTATTTTCGGTTTGTCGGTTTCTCTGGTTAAAGCAACTTGAAAAACGACGAATTGAAAGAGAAAGGCTGAACGATTCATTGCCGTTCCAGGAAGACTTATACGACGATAATTTAGTCGAACTGGTTGAAAAAAATGAAAAATACGGATTGTATCAGAAGCACTTTAAAACCTTAAGTACTGATTGTCAGAAGTTGCTACAACTGTTTTTTGAAAAAGTCCCGCTTAAAGAAATCGCAAAAATAATGGGCTATAAAACAGAGAAATATGCAAAAACCCGAAAATATAAATGCAAGGAACTTCTGATTAAGCGCATTAAGCAAGATACAGAATTTAAAAAGATACTTGAAGATGACACCTAAAACAGAATTATTTGGACGCATTGAAGATTATTGTTTAGAGTTATTGGACGCTCAAGAAAAAGTAAAATTTGAAAAAGAATTAGAGTTAAATGAAGAATTAAGAGAAGAAGTAGAACTTCACAAAAACATTCAGGCTGCAATAGCTGAAATGGATGTTTTGGATCTTAAATCAAAACTCGAATCTATTCAAAACGAAAACAAACCCAATACTTCAACAAACGGATCTTTTGACTTACTCGACGAATTTACACAAATTCAAGAAGTAACAGACGAATTAAGCCCCGAAGAACTGATCAACAGTTTAGACGCTCTACCCAAAGTACACGCTTACCAGCACCAAGTTTCATCAAAAGAAAATATACACCACTATTACAAAGAACAGCATGTAAGTGAAGGTGTGAACGGCCATGAGGAAGACCTGAATGGGTTTGACATGGAAGGATTGGAAGGTCTGGAAGAGGCAGTTCTTGAAACAGATATCTTAAATCTTCGTGAAACCCTGCAACAGGTTGCAAGTTCAGTTGAACCTCAATATTCGGTTGAAGAGATCGATGGCTACCTGAATGGTGAGCTTAGTGACGATATTCTGGCCGAATTTGAAGTTGAACTGGATCATAATGATGATTTACAATTTGAAGTGAATCTGCATAAAGATATTGAGGCTGCGGTCGACGAAACTATGGTAATGGCTCTTCGAAGCGAATTACGTAGTATTATGGAAACTGAGACTTCCTGGAATGTAAGTGAAAAAAGCCTTGAAGATTTTATCGATGGTATCCTCGAAGAAGATCTGCTTGAAGAATTTAATGTTGAGCTGAAGGAGAATACCGATTTAATGGCAGAACTTGCCTTAAGGGAACACATTAACAAGGCAATAGCTGAAAAAGATATTCAGTCCTTACGAGCTGTACTAAATAATGCTCAGTCGGAGGCAGAAAAGAAAGAGGTCAAATCCATAATAATGCCTCGTTTCGAAATAGGTACAACACGTTTCTGGAGGAACAGTGTTGCCATGATAATTGTTCTGGTAGGTTTAGCAGGCGTACTGAATATGGGATTGCAGTCGTTTGACAGCATATACGATAAAAGCTATGAACCGGCGAGTTGGGCCTCTGAACGTTCTGTCAATACGAGTCTTGATGTGATTCAGAAAGCCATTATACCCTACCAGGCGGCAGAATATGATAAAACGGTCAGCCTTTTGATAAATGCGGATGTGCCTGAAGAAAATGCGTTTGTGAAGCACTTCTACCTGGCTTCCAGTTATCAAGGCCTGAGCGACTATAAAGCAGCGATTCGGGATTACACGAAAGTAATTGAGCACGGAAATAATTTATTTATTGAGGAAGCGGAGTGGTACAGATCTTTATGCTACCTGAAACTAAATATGAAGGCAGAGGCGAAACAGGAATTAGTCGCTGTAATCGACAGAAAAGGGTACTTCGAGAAAGATGCTAAAGCCATTATAAGACGACTTCGATATTCGTTCAAATGATGATAATTCAGAAGAATTAATTCTAAACATATACACATTCATAAAAAGGCCTGTCGTTTCGACGGGCTTTTTTTATTGGTTGGCGAGTGTCGTAAATTTGAAACCTGTGGGTGAAAGCTCGAAGCTCGAAGCTGAAAGGAAGAAGCTCGAAGCTCAAAGCTCAAAGCTGAAAGGAAGAAGCTGAAAGCTGAAAGCTCAAAGGAAGAACGCTACAAGTTGGGCCGGGTGCTGATTGAGAAGAGATCGCTTCGTTCTCCGTCCGTCCGTCAGCCGACGGATGACCTGCTGAATAATATTCCATAAGTTGGGTATAATTCGCCGATGCTCGTTGCAGGTTGATGAGGTTTTAATAATCTTGTTTTTGTTTCCGGACTTTTCTTATTCGCAATGTTTGGTCGATCGTAAAGGCAAGCATCAGAACAATTAGCATGGCAAAAAAGTAAATGTCGTAGCTGGTGTAGATTTGCGAATTGTCGCCTATACTTTTAAAACTCATCCAATAATGAGGATGCGCCAGTCGTGAATTGGATTGGTTAAGATATTCCAGTTTGGCCAGGCGAAGAGCCTGATCCTTTGTTTTCCCTTTTTTCAGATTCTTATAAAATGAACTCATGATGTGAGTTCCTGATTTATCTTCCACTTCCCACAGCGACATAATTATTGAGGGACAGCCTGCGTAAAGAAATCCTCGGGCTAAACTCATCATGCCTTCTCCTTTACGGAGTTTTCCAACTCCTGTATTACAGGCACTTAATACGGCCAGTCGTGCATTTAATTCCAGGGTGTAAATATCAGAAGTGTTTAACCACCCATCTTCGTTGATGTCTTTTTCTTCCCCCGGGAGAGAAGGTGAAAATGCCAGCCGCGAAAAGGCAGGCTGCGAATCGTTTATGTAGGCATGCATGGCCAAATGCAGAATATCGTAGTGTTTGCTGTTGGCTCTGAAGTTTTGTTCAGTAGCATCTTTGCCCCGAAATATTTTTGTTTTTACGGTGGATGCGATGGAGCTCACTTCTTTTTGAACACCCGGAAGCGGCGCCAGGATAAATGTGTCGTTCGACATTTCAAATTTCCTTGAATCGTATTCAGGAGCAAATGCAAGCGTTTTATTGCTTAGTTTTTTACGCAACCCGCGGTTTTGAAATAAAATATTTGCCGAGTTGGCATAGTTGATGTTATAATCCTTAATCAGGTAGTCGAGCTTCGAAAAGTTAATGGTTTTGCTGGTGTCGGGTAAACTCATTAGCAAACCATCGAATGAAATATAGTTCAGCTGGCCATCGGGAATAAACACCAGGTTTTTATTCAACAGTTCTTTCTCATAGGGGGCAACTAACAAATTGTAAAGCTTGTTCGAGGCGGTACAAAATGCTTTGGAATCGCTGTTTTTTGTAAACAGATAGGCAGAACTGGACATGAATGAGAAAACATTCTCGATGGATTCCTGTGTATTTTCCTCAATGGATTTTCTCTGAAAAATCAGCTTTTCTTTGGTGATAAGGAAAGTATATAGTTGTGATGTTGTGTCAGCATCAGTTTCTTTTCCTGATTCTTTATCCGGATCAACGATCACGTATTCAAAAATGGCCTCATCGTCATCCATTTGTTGCTGAATCTCTTCTGCGGATAACATATTCTTTGAATACTTCAGGTTATAATAATCCGCATATTCTTCTTCCAGCATATGATTTAACTCTTCTCTCTCTTTATTTGCAGCAAATATTATTTGATCATACTCATCAATAAGTGTACTGTCGGGTCCCTTTTGCTTTTCTTCCAGTATTTTATTGAAATATTCTGCCATTAACAAACTATCCGGGCTTCTTCTATTTTCTTCAAAAATTTTATTGGAGTATAAATCGATCAATGTGCTGTCAGGCCGTTGTTTTTTCTTCTCAATCACGATTTTATGGTTGTATTCTGCAACCAATAAAGTATCGGGCTTATTGTTTCTTTCTTCAAGAATTTTAGTCGTATACTCTTCAATCAGAACACTATCAGGAAGCTCCCTGCTGTTCTCTTCGAATTTCTTTTGATTGTATAAAGAAATAATGCTGTTCAGTTTCTTTTCTTTTTGTATCAGGCTATCGGGAATCAGGCTATTCTCTTGTGCCAAATCGTTCGACAACTTGTCGAAAACCGCACTGCTTTTTAATTGCTCCGAATTATGGAATGCCAGTTCCAAATAAGCATTGTCAGCTGTTACGTCATAGGCGAGGTAAGCCGCCTCAATGGTTTTTGCAAAAGTTGAATATTCCAGTCCGGCCAGTTGTATCTTACTTTCATCGTTTGAAATTTCCAGGCGCGCCTGCTGGGTTAAGCGACTTGCCGCTCCATAATAGTTCAGGGCTTGAATCAAGGAACTGGTATAGAGTTCTGTTTTTTCCTCCTTTTCGGTTAAGGCCATATCGTAAAAGGCTTCTCCGATTTGCTGAAGAATGGCCAGACCATCTAAAAAAGATGAAAAGTCTTAAATTTTAATGGTCGATATGTCAATTTCTTTTGGTGAAGAACTCAGGGCATTGAGCGATTTCATATACCAATCTATGGCTGTATTCAGGTTTTGTTTTTTCTGGTTCTTAAATCGATTGATTTGCTGGGTTTCAATGGTTTTACTTCCATGAAAACTACCCATTAATTCGTAATACCTTGAAATCAGTTCTCCTCTATGTGGTTGAGATTTTAAAATAATGTTGTGTGCAAGGTTAAGATTCATGATCCCTTTATCATACTGATTTATGGACCATAAAAATGTGGCGTAATTCATGTATACTACAGCCAATTCAAGATCGGAATCATTATAATATTTTTTAGCCAGATTTAAAGTTTTAATATGGAACTTTTGAGCTTCGATATTCTTATTAAGTTGAAAGTTACTCGTGGCAAGCAGGTAATTATAAAGAATTTCATTGTGTTGGTTACAATAATGTATGTTCTCTGAAACAATATCGATGGTTTTCTTGTAATTCTTTTGCAGGTAATTAACCTCAG
>JBFEWU010000335.1:0-5150 GCA_041546215.1 Draconibacterium sp.
GGTACGTGCCCAATCCAATACCGGCATAAAATTATAAACCACCGTTTTAATGCCACATTCTGCCAGATTTTTCAAGGATATTTTGTAGTTCCGGATATGTTGGTCGCGCAAATCACTTGCCGTTTTTATGGCTTCGGTAACCGGCAAACTTTCCACAACCGTCCAACCTAAACCCGCCGATTCAATTTTGTTTTTCACGTTTTGAATTTCCAAAACCGGCCAAATTTCACCATTGGGAATATGATGAAGCGCAGTAACCACTTCTTCAATTCCGTTTTCTTTTAACCATCCCAGGCTTACCTGATCGCCCGGACCAAACCAACGCCACGATTTAATTAATCTCATCTGCATACTCCCAACTTAAGGCATATATAAATACACACCCGCATAACTAATTTTCTTCCATGCTCATTCAAATTGGCCAGATCCGTATCTTTTAATTGATTTTTTATCCAATCAATACAAGATCTGCCGTTCCAGTACCATGCTACACTTTTAAATCCCGCTAAATGAACTAAATCCTCCGTCAACCGGCACAATTGTTCCGGTTACAAAACTGGCAGCTTCTGAACACAAGTAATGCACGGTTCCATTTAACTCAGCAATATTTCCAAATCTTCCCATGGGTGTTTTTGCAATCACTTTTTCGCTACGTTCCGTTAAGGAGCCATCGGGTTTTACCAAAACCTTTTCGTTTTGTGTACTGATAAAAAATCCCGGAGCAATGGCATTTACCCGTATTTTTTCGCTGAACTTTGTAGCCATTTCCATTGCCAGCCATTTGGTGAAAATTTCGACACCACTTTTGGCGACTGAGTAACCCGGCACACGAGTAATGGACGACATGGTAGCCATACTCGAAATATTAATAATCGACCCGCTTCCCTGGTCGCTCATCACTTTCCCAAAAACCAGGCAAGGGTAAACTGTCCCGTTCAGGTTTAAATCGGTAACCCGGTTAAAGTCACCAACTTTCATGTCAAAAACCGTTTGTTGTTCTGTCAAAGTCGCACCAGGGAGATTTCCCCCGGCTGTATTGATTAAGAAATCAATCCTCCCCCACTTTTCAAGGATGGTTTTCCTGGCTTTCCGAAGATCTTCAATGCTTAAAACATCCACTACCAAACCAATTCCTTCGCCTCCGGCTTTCGTAATTTTCCCCAGGCGTAAGCCAACATTCTCTTGTGTCCGGCCTATTACAGCTACCTTCACACCCTGGGATGCCAGGTATTTTGAAATACTCCCTCCGAGTGTTCCCGAACCACCTGTAATTACTGCAACTTTATCATTAATATCAAATAAACTCATGGTACAACATTTAAGTTTGCAAATATTACGAATGAAGGGGGATATTGTTTGATCTCATTTTAACGAGTACGTATACTATTTTTGCAGATTTCAAATAGCAAAATAAACGTTTTTTGTCTTATGCTGCCTGTCGAACACGAGCGGATCGTAGCTGAATGTATAAATGCTGTTGCAAATAATCTTTCTGCGATTTAACATGACTTTTGTTTTAAACGAGTTGTACTACTTTTGCTTTTAATAAATCGAAAAGAAAGACCTGCTGGAAACGGGATTGAAAATCATGGTTAATGATTTTATTGCTTAGGTTAAAACTTTTTACCCCACGCAAATGGTCGGTAGTAATTAAGAGCCAGTAATAATTCAGATGTTGTTTTTGATACAGCCTCAGTTTTTCATCCTTTTTATGAATTGACTCTCTGATGTCTTTAATCACATTATTCGAAATCCCCAGATTATTGGAACGTTCCCAAATGGCCGTTTTCAATTTCGGATGATGTACAATTAACAACTCATTTATGCCTACAGGCAAGTTCGATTTATGGACGGCCACCTGAAAAAAGCTGCTCTCTTTTTTCCCCTGAACCTGTTTTCTTATCAGGTTCGACAAAATTGCTGCCACAGAAAGTTCGCGACTGGCAGTAAGCTTTTCGTTTTCAGAAAAAAGAAATTTAACAAAGAGCTTAAGTTCTGAATCACGTTCAAACAGTTCCTTTGTCAGAGCAATGAATCCTTCCCTAAACTGAATTTCCCGGATGCCTTTTGCATCTGGATCCAGGGCACTTGCCGGATTTAAACGGGTAAGTTCGAGGCCCAGTAAGTTTTTATTTTTCATTCTTATTACAAAATCAGGCGATTCAGAAGGCAATGCTTTTCCCATTGGGAAAGCAGGATAACTCCTTTTGAAGTAATCCAACAATAAAATCTCCAGCTGTTTCTTTTCCTCTTGCACTTTCTAATTTTCAGGAGTTGAATTTTTCATCAATTCAAATAAATCATTTACAATGGCATCGCGGTTAAAATTTTCCCGGAGAATGATTGTATGCGAATTTTCGGGCCGGTCTTCCCAGGCATTACCTACTAATTTCGGAGCCGGAATTTCCTTCTTTTCTCCCCAATTATCGTTTTTTAAAATCGCCAGAACCACCATATCGAAAAGGGCACGAGAAGGGGGATTTCCATACATTTTAGCTTCTGAGAACAGGTTTGCCGAGTAGTCACCAAAGCGATTAAACTCCCCTCCGTGTCGTCCTTCAATCGTATGCTTCGAAATGGGTCCTTTCCCCTTCATATTCGCTTCCACTGCAGCCAATCCCACACTAACTGCGGCTGTTCCACTCGGCTTTCCATAACGTACAGTCACCATTTCAAATTCTACGCCCGATTCAATGACCGGATTTACCGAACTCCTGTCATTCTCAAGATTGTATTCGCCGGGATCGGGATAATTTCCTCCCAGCCAAACCACCTTTATCTTATGGATAATTTCGGGCTCTTTCAAAATGGCCAGAGCTATATTTGTAAGTTTTCCAACCGGTACCAATGTTAACTTCCCATCCTTTATTTTCATGGCCTGATCGATGATAAAATCTACAGCGGGCTGTCCATCAAAATTCGCCTGGCGGATTTTTGGTGCAATTTCATCGTAGCCTTTATCAGCACCCATCAACAACGGAACCTGCTCTTCCAGATCGAACAATTTTATTATGCGATCAGCCTCATCGTATTGTCCCTGAATCCCATATCCATTTCGCGTATTATTAACGGTCACACCCACCACCTCAAAAACATCAGGATTCAAAAAGGCATAGGCCAGCGCATGCTGATCGTCCAACTCATTATTGGCATCGGTGTCCATAAGAATTTTTAGTTTTGAGTGATTCGTCGATTTCTTTGCCGGCTGGCAAGCCCCAACCGAAATCCCCAGGAACAGGACAATTACAATTTTTAAATTCATAGCCTTCGTTTATTTCTTTTTTAAAACAATTAGCATATCATTTTCAAAGTGATGAGTGAATTCAATATAATGGCTATCATTTGCAATTGTTAACATCATCTTCTCACCTTTCTCCTCATCTACCTTTACTGCGGTTGTATAATACTCCTGCCTTATTTTCGCATCAGAATAAGTATTGCTTACAGGATTAAACCATTGTGCAGAATATTTAATTCCCTTCGGATTGAATAATTTCACATTACATTTTTCGGGAATGTAGGCAATTATTGTTTCATCATCGGAACTCTTCACTACCGATATCCATTGATTGTATTTTTCTTTGCCGGGTTGCTTTGCTAAAATTTCATTTGCCGGATAAAGGCCCCACCAATCATGTTTTTGAATAAAACCGGCCAAATATCCCATTTGAATACTACCCGGAAATTCGATACTTTTTTTCCAACCGGTAACCCCTCCTTCATCGCGGTGATTTAATATTCTCTCGCCCGGTTGTAACCAGGGCCAAATTCCGTTTGCACCATAGCTTACTCCCGCAACAGGGGTTGCAAAAATGCTCCAGTAGCTTGCATTTCGCACATCTTTTGCGGTTATTTTAAAATGAATTTCTTCGTAATTAGGTTCCATATTTATGTAGGGCATCGGCTTCAGTTTTTTCCACATTCTCGACATCGGCCCCTGGTTGATCCAGTTAACAACACTTTCTCCATTGTTATGCGACGATTGATATCCCATTAAACTGTACCATTCTTCCTGGCTGTACAATTCACCAATCCATGAGCTGCCATGCGGATGCAAAGTTACTGGTGCGTGATTGATGTCATTAAAAACCCGGCGCCCAATTTCCTTCCACTTCACTTCCTGCTCATTATAGTATCTTCCATCACCGCCAAGAGTCCAAACCACATGGTTCCCCTGGTAACGGGCAACAATGTACTTCGCCAAGATAACAGCCTCCTCCAAAGGCAATGTATAACCAGGACTTAAATGGCGGCCCTCGCCAACAGGAAGTGCCCACAAAATTACCGGCGAAACAAGCAAGCCTTTTTCATTTGCCTCATCAATTTTTCGGTCTATCCTTTTAAAGAACTCGGGATGAATATGGATATAAGCACTGCCATCGATTGCAGTTAGTCCTTCGGCATTTTTGTCGCATCCGCGCCACTCGGTTGTCACCAGCTGAATCACATTGTAATGGTTATTTTTTCTGTGATCCAGGTAATGTTTCCACTCTTCATCGGTTGATTTTAATGCTCCGTTCCATGCGGTGCAGGCTAACCAGAAAAATGGTGTCCCATCGTTGTACGAAAGGTAATATTTTCCTGCTTCGTGCCCAATGGCTCCTTTCTTAAAGATTAATTCCGATTCCGGATTTTTGACACACTCAAATTGCCCTCTTTTTTCATGCAGCCCCCGGTTTTTTTTATCTGAACACCATGTTTCCCATTCCCATGTGCCAATTTCATCGGGAAGAAATCTTATTTTCCAATCGGTACCGCCGTCCCAAAAACCGCGCACAATTCTTGTTCTACCGGAGGGTGCTGTAAAGGTTATTTTGAAATCTTTCACATCGTAAACCGGATTGTTGTATATTTTTGAACTGCTAAGCTGAATTTCATGTTTCTTCCAGATAGGAGTTTGCGCGTATGTTACACAACTGAAGAAGAGAAAAATGATAAAATAAATGAATCGATTCATAAGGTTTAGTATTTCTTTCTAAAAATAAAGAAAATTCTTAAAGTTGACTATTCCCGTGGCAGAGCCAAGGGGTATTACGCCAACTTTATTTCAGCCCAAAAGCTGAAAATCGAATTTTCATTATTTCACCCCACTGTCATCCAGCAAATGCTGAATGACATCTCCCCTAAAATTTAGGGAAGAATATATTGTA
>JBFEWU010000399.1:0-4175 GCA_041546215.1 Draconibacterium sp.
ATCCAGAGAAAAAGTCCCGTCAACGTTCGTAGCAGTACCCAGTGTGGTGCCCTTTACAGATACCGAAGCACCAATTAGTGGTTCATTACTGTTCTGATCAACAATTTTTCCGGAAATCTGGTTTTGCGCCTGAAGGGACAAAACACTTGCTGAAATGACAATCAGTAAGATTATCGGCAATTTTAGTTTCATTTTCATACTTTAGGTTTTAAAATACTTAATATTTGTAGTAAAAGTATAATTGATTTCCATTATTGCAAACCTGAGAGGGTTGAAATATGTCAAACGACCAAATGCTGCTGCATCTCTTTATTCGCTTAATTGCAACTCTTGTAAAAAAATGATTCAACCTGACCTCTTGTCTTGTAGACTCCACTAACAATAAGAAGTTGCACCTACATTAGCAATAGTTGATCCAACAGCAGACAAGAATATTCCAATTTCGTTTTGTGGAAATGTTTGTAAAATATTTCACTCATTACACTTTTTCAAGCGCTTCAAGCACTCTTTCCGGAGTCATTGCCATTTTAAACAGTCTTGCACCTGTGGCATCATAAATAGCATTTGAAATGATTGCACCCATGTTAATAATTGCCGGCTCACCCCCGCCTTGCGGAGGTTCATTTCTCTCCAAAATTTTCGTATGTATTTCCGGCATCCATGAAAAACGAGGAATTTCATAGGTGTCGAAATTTGATGTTTTAACCTTTCCTCCTTCAAATTCAACAATTTCCCTGAGAGCATAACCCAAACCCATATTTATGCAGCCTTCCATTTGTATGGTCGCCCCCTGTGGATTGACACAAAATCCCATTTCCTGGGCACACCAGACTTTTTCGACTTTTACCTCTCCTGTTTCCTTATTCACCTGAACCTGGACAATGTGTGCCACATAACTTCCGGCATCTGCGCCGATTGCCACTCCATATCCTCTTCCAACTGCTGATTTGGCCGGTTTCCACCTGGCCATTTTTACTACCTCCTCAAGTACTGCAATGGCCCTTTTATCGGTAAGATTTTTTAGCCTGAATTCAACCGGATCGATACCGGCCTTTGCTGCCATGATATCAATCTGAACTTCCCGGGCGAAAGCATTCGTGCTATTGCCGGGGGCGCGCCATGCGCCTGTTGAGAAAGGATGTATTCCCGGCGCCCTCCATCCACGTCCGTAAACCGTACGTTTTTGATTCGGGACATCGTACATGGTTTCCGCTCCCCGGTCGCCGGCATAATACACGTGATAATCCCAGAATTTAATTTTTCCCTTATTATCAATTCCTGAATTCACTTTTACAATAGCCGCCGGGCGGAATTCATCATAAAAAAATTCTTCTTCGCGGTTCCAGTCAACCATAACCGGCTTTTTGGTAATTTTTGTCAATTTCGCAGCTTCAATGGCCTGCTTGTGAGATGATTTTCCACCAAATCCGCCACCCAGAAAAGGAGGTTTAACCCTCACTTTGTCTTCCTCGATACCAAGTGCCCGGGCAATATTACTTTTTGCCGGGAAAGGAGTTTGTGTACCAGCGATTACAATCACTCTGTCTCCATCCATATAGGCCATGGCTGTATGCGGTTCCATCGTAGAATGGGCTACATAACCATCGTGGTATTCGTTTTCAAAAAGCGAGGTTGACTGTTCCCTCCCAATCCGGAGATCACCTTCGTCTATATTGCTGTTACCCTCTGGTGCATTTCCCATCAGGTATTCAAACATATTATTATTGTTAATATCCTTTTCATCATCGGTTGAAAAGTCAGCTTTAATGAGGTTTCTGGCTTTATCGGCTATTTCCGGATTTTCATGTAAAGCAGCCACTAAATCGCCATCCCTGACAATTTGCACACCTCTTATTTTTTCAGCTTCTGAAGTATCCACTGAAACCAGTTTAGCGGCATGCGACGGGGGTCGCAGAATACGCGCATAAACCAATCCTGTCATCCTGAAATCTCCAGAGAACAAAGCCTTTCCGCTTACTTTATCCAATGCATCCTGATGAAATTTCGATGAGCCCATGACCCGTAATTCAGAATAATCTTTCACTATGGGCTTTTGTTTCAGAATCCTCGCCATCTTTCTACCTTCTGTTAGCTCCTGATAAGATACCTTTTCGCTTTTTTTATTCTTATTGAAAATGACTCCATCATTAACCGATAGCTCGTTAACTTCAAGACCAAGTCTTTCAGATGCCATTTTTAGTAAAACACCCCTGGCTTCTGCAGCCGCAGCCCTAACCGACGGACCTAAAATCCGAACCGACATGGACCCGAATGTGCCCATATCCCAGGGACACAGATCGGTGTCACCCAAGACTACTTTAACCTTCTCAAATACCACATCCAGTTCATCGGCAACCATTTGGGGAAACGATGTAATCGCTCCCTGTCCCATTTCAATTTTCCCCACAAAACAGGTCACTGTTCCGTCTTCGTGGATACGTAGAAATGCATTAAAATCATCGGGTACTCCACGTCTCTGTTCTCCTTCGGCAGCCATTAAATGAACAGCACCACCCGGATTGAAAAAAATGTAGAGGCCGCCTCCCATCCATTTAAAAAAGTTTCTTCTTTTAATTCCGGGGACATGGCTTTTCAAATATTCTCTAAAATCTTTTAATTCATCCATTTTAATCTTCTTTTAAAATTAAAACAAGTTGCTTCCACAAACTCTAGCTTACCCTTCGTCTTTCAACGCTTTCGACGCAGATTCAATCGCATCGAGAATGCGGTTATGGGCGCCACAGCGACAAAGGTTATCTTCCATGCCCCAAATAATTTCTTCTCTTGAAGGATTCGGATTTTGATTTAAAAATCCCACTGCATTCATAATCATTCCCGGAGTACAGTAACCGCACTGAAGTGCATCGTTTTCAACAAATGCCTTTTGAACAGTATGTAGTTCTTCTCCCTTTGCAAGGCCTTCAATGGTGACTACTTTTTTACCTTTCACTTCGCCAATCTTAGTTGCACAAGAGCGAACTGCTTCCTTGTCGATCAAAACAGTACACGCTCCACAATAACCTTCACCACACCCGTATTTTGTTCCGGTGAGTTCTAATTCCGTTCTAATTACCCAAAGCAGGGTCTGGTCGGGATCCACCTCCAGTCCTACCGGTTTTCCGTTAAGCTCAAAATTGATTTTTTCTTTCATGTGAATATGTTTTATTTTCAAGTTAATGGTTAAAACCCTGCAATGTATTGAGGAGAACAAAGAACATAGAGCAAAGACGCTAAGAATTTTACCGCAGAGGCGCAAAGACGCAAAGTTCATTCCTCTCTTCTCCGGACTTCGGTCTCCGTTCTTCCTTTGAGCATTCAGCTTTCAGCTTTGAGCTTCTTCCGTCTTCGGTCTCCGGCCTTTTCCTCCATTCTAATATTCTAATCCCCCTATATTCTAATCTTCCAATTCCGGTTGTCTGAAAATCCGAAAATCTGAATATCCTGATCACATTAATCAATAGACAATAATCATTAATCAATTTCTTCCGTCTCCGTTCTTCCCCTCCATTCTATTCTTAAACCTATGTATTTCCAATGCATAGTGTTTTAGTTTTTATGGTAATCCGCCAGCTGGCGGACTCATGCATATTTCATATCAGTTAGTTATTTCAGTTTCAAAACGATAATCTTGTGGTGTATCAATGTCTCGTAGAATTTCAGGTCTTCCACATTCTACTTCATAGATATCATCACTGAACTTTTCCAAAAGTTGCCGAAGACCTTTCATCGGATCAAGCTGTAGAATTTCCGGTTTATATTTATGGTCTATCAGAACAGGATGCCCTCTTTTCTTTTTAAATGCCGGAATAACAATTCCCTTTCCTGAGTTCTTATATGCATCAATTACTTTAAAAGTTACATCGCTTGTTATTTGCGGCTGATCTCCCAAAAAAACAAGAAAGGCACGTGCATTAACAGGTAAGGCATTAAGTCCGCATATAACCGAGGAAAGCATGCCTTCCTGATAATTCCAATTTTCAACTAAATTAATCTGAGAATTATTTATTTCTTTTGAAATTTCATTGCGATTTGCACCCAATACCACAATCATATTCTTTTTCAAGGCAGGAAGAGCATTAGAAATTACCGCTTTAATAACAGTAGTTCCTTTATACGGCAAAAGCAATTTCTGCTTTTTCATCCGGGTTGATGCCCCGGCAGCCAGCACTATTCCC
>JBFEWU010000562.1:0-2163 GCA_041546215.1 Draconibacterium sp.
GAGAATGTAATGGAGAGAACAGGTATAATCTGCACTTGGATTTTGAATACAGCAATGCCGGTAACGATTTTTTCGATGTGCTTGGTCGCGAAGACAAGTTAATAGGAACCTATAAACTAAGTGATCTTCCGGTAAACATCGAAAACTTTGAGGGCAGCGGAAACGAGTACGATTACATAAAAGTTTGTATAAACGACAATCCGGAATGTTGTAAGGTTGCCGAATTTAAAGCTCCCCAATGCCAGACTGAGGCTTGCGAAATATATGATTTGCAGCTGAGCGCCGGAAATTGTAACACAGACAGTACCTATAGTTTAACCATTGATTTCGACTATAGTAATCCGAATAATGAATTCTTTGAAGTATTTACACGAAACAATAGCTATATTGGTTATTACAAACTTAATGAATTGCCGCTTACCATCGCAGGATTTAAGAAAAGTGGTTTGGAATACGATTTTATCAAAGTATGTATTAACGATCATGCTGACTGTTGCAAAGAAGCTGAAATCAAATCACCGGGCTGTAAAGATTGATTAAACTTTCAAATACATACTTGCCCTTTAGCCCCTAAAATTGTATCGGACCAGAAACGAGGCACCCTGTTCTAAAAAATCATTATCATTTACTCCAAAACCTACATATACCCATTAACTTCCCATACAATGCGTAGTTTTGTTGTCCATGAATCTCAAACAAAAACTAAATACCTTCCCATTTCATCCGCTTAAACTTCCATTCTTTTATGGCTGGGTGGTGCTGGTGGTTGCAACCATTGGTATTTTGGTAAGTGCGCCCGGGCAAACCATGGGCGTCTCTACCTTCACCGATTATTTACTGGAGAATATTGGAATAAGTCGCGACCAATTAAGTACAGCGTATATGTTTGGAACCATTGCCAGTTCTTTTATTCTTACCTATGCCGGTAAAATATATGACAAATATGGAGCACGATGGGTAGGCATGGGAGCTTCCATTCTATTGGGTGGCGTTTTGGTTGTACTCAGCCAGTCCGACCGAATAATAAAAAGTTTTGTGCCTCATTCGTCGCCAGTTTATTTCGGAGTTGCCATGGCCGTATTGATCTTTTTCTTTTTTATGTTGCGTTTTGCCGGTCAGGGGGTTTTAACCATGGTATCGCGAAATATGCTTATGAAATGGTTTATTGCCCGGCGTGGTTTGGTAAACGGCATTTCATCTGTGTTTGTTTCGCTGGGATTTTCAATGGCACCACTTACTTTTGACATGCTCATTGAGGGAACATCGTGGCGGGAGGCCTGGTTGTTGATGGCAATCCTGATTGGCGTTTTTTTTACTGTTTTTGTTTTCCTGTTTTTTCGCGATAATCCTGAGGATCTGGGTATGATTCCCGATGGTGAAAAACATGCTAACAAAGAACACAAAATCATCATAAAACCCTTTAAACAGTTTAATTTAAAAGAGGCGAGAAGCGAACTTACATTCTGGCTGTTTGCCATTCCCCTGGGAATTTATGCGCTTTATGTTACCGGCTTTACATTTCATCTGGTTTCGTTGTTTGGCGAGGCCGGCATCGAAAAAGAAAAAGCCCTGGCCATTTTTATTCCGGTATCTTTTATTTCTGTAAGCTTTGCCCTTGTTGGCGGTTGGATTAGCGATCGCATTAAATTGCAATATCTGTTATGGGTGATGTTACTGGCAGAGATTGTTGCACTTGTTTCAATGGCCAATATGGGAAATGGGATCTACTACTCCTTATTTATTGTTGGAAACGGAATCGTAAGTGGTATTTTTAATGTATTGATGGCCGTAACCTGGCCACGTTTTTATGGACGGGATAACCTGGGAAGTATTACAGGTTTTGTTATGGCGATCATTGTTTTTGGCAGTGCCCTGGGACCCATAATTTTTAGTATTTCGTTTTCGCAGACAGGGGCATATGCGTATGGCGCTTATCTATTGCTGGCTATTGTTTTAATTACTGCTGCTTTCGCTTTTAAGGCCCACAATCCACAGGATAAGTTTAGCGACTAATTAAACAAATTAGAACAAAGAACAAAGAACAAAGAACAAAGAGCAAAGAAGCAGTGTTCAGCAAACAGGATATCTGGATTTTTGGATATTCAGATTGCTGGATGTCAGATAAATGATTACCATACCAAACATCAACCGTTCCTCATTTCA
>JBFEWU010000455.1:0-3457 GCA_041546215.1 Draconibacterium sp.
GAGCGCGGCCGCTGATGTTGGGAAATTGCTTGCAGAACTCGGCCGTTAGAGCTCTTGCCGATGAGCTAAAAGTTAATTTGAATACGGTTTCCAAAGCGTATAAAGAACTGGAAATCCAGAATATTCTGGAAACACATTTGGGTTCAGGAACCTTTATTGGGGATTCTGATTTTAAGATTACATCAAAACAAAAACAGGAAAAACTACACAGCATCTGCCGCGAATTTCTCACCATTGCATCAAGCTATGGATTTTCAACCAACGATTTAATTGCCGGGTTAAACTCAATGCAAAACAACAAAAATAAATAAACCTTAAATTCTCGAATCATGTTATACACATCCAGAAATCTTCGATTTTTCAATCCTATCTCGACTACCGTTCTTATAATTATGCTTGGGATAATTGCACTTCTTTATTCAACAAATAAAATAGATCTTATTGTTGCTGTAATTGCTGCTGTCTTTTCAATACTCATTGCCTCATCAATTCATATTGCCGATCAATGGGAAAAAGCAGTGGTTTTACGAATGGGCAAATTTACAGGTTTGCGAGGTCCTGGTCCATTTATAATTATTCCCATAATTGATAAAGTAGACAGTTACATCGACCAGCGAATTCGGGTAACTGATTTTAAAGCCGAAGAAACACTTACAAAAGATACAGTGCCGGTTAATGTTGACGCCATTGTTTACTGGACAGTTTGGGATGCAGAAAAAGCAGCTCTGGAAGTTCAACAATACATTCGTGCTGTGGGTTACATTGCCCAAACCGGTTTGCGCGAAATAATCGGTAAACACGATCTGGCAGATCTGCTTCAAAATAGGGAGAAGATTGCAGAAGCGATGCAACAAACATTAGACGAGCACACCAATCCATGGGGAATTACCTGTCAAACTGTGGGTATTAAAGATGTTGTAATTCCTAAAAGTCTTGCCGACGCCATGAGTAAACAGGCACAAGCCGAGCGTGAGCGTCAGGCCAGGGTGATTTTAGGAACTGCGGAGACAGAAATAGCAGATAAATTTGCAAAGGCCAGTGAACAATATAAAGATAATCCGGTAGCCCTGCACCTTCGGGGCATGAATATGCTTTTTGAAGGATTAAAAGAAAAAGGTTCGATGGTAATTGTTCCAAGTTCAGCTCTTGAATCAATGAACTTAGGAGCTATGGGGGGATTGGTTTCCCTGGCTAAGAGCAATGAGCAATAGTTCTTACTCAGCACTCCAAATTGGAATTATACGTAACAATTCAACATTAACTGAAAACTTCAAACCATATCAATTGCCGATTTATTAAAAGAAAATTTTATTGAAGGAGGCCCATTCTTCAAGTGGAAGGAAGACGTTTTGAATTGATTAATTATTATTGTCTATTGATTAATGAGGATTTTCAGATATCCGGACAGCCGGATTTGGAAGATTAGAATATAGGAGGATTTGAATATTAGAATGGAGGGGAATACCGGAGACGGAAGGAATTGATTAATGATTAATGTAAATGGAGGTTAAACGGTATGAGGAATACGGAATTAACAAGGACAATGACGACAACAACATCCAGAAATCTGAAAATCCGAAAATCCAGATATCCTGTTTGTTCTTTGTTCTTTGATCTTTGTTCCTTTTCCAATTTAATCAGCTGCGATAAACCACACGGCTCTATTCCGGACTCCACTGTTAATATATCTCCAATATAATTATCTTCACAAAAAAATTGATTTCCATGGGCATCGATTCGCAACTAGAAGCATTTGAAAAAGCATTTTTCAACGATGGCTTTCAACTGGGCAGCAAAGCTCTTGAAGGTGGCGATGACAAACAAGTCATGTTCGCTGCCATTCAGGAAATGTATGCTGCCATCGATCATTTTATCGACTCGCTTACAGTGCTGGCACAAAAACAAGAACAGGCAATTGAATGCAAAGTCGGATGCGAATGGTGCTGCCATCAACCTGTTTTTGCTTTGGATTATGAACTTGGCTATCTTCAAAATTATATTGATGCCTATTTCGATGATGAAACCAAAGCGGAACTAAAAACCAGGGCGCAAAGGAAAAACAATAAACTTTCGCTTTTGAACGATGCAGATTTGCTAAACGCAAAAGCACCCTGTCCGCTGTTAAGCGAAGGAGCCTGTATGGCTTATGAAGCGCGGCCAATGGCTTGTCGCATTTATCTTTCCTCTTCGGTAAAGTCGTGTTTGAAATTCTACAAAGTCCCCGACCACAAAACCAGCTACCCTGCACTATTGGACATGCCTATGCGACTGGGCAGGATGATGAATGAAGGATTTAAAGCAGCGTTGAAAATGAACGGCATTGTTCCTGAAGAATTTCGAATTGAGGAAAAACTGTAAGGGCAATTTCGGATCACGACTTTACATTCTTTTCAAAATAAATTGGAATACAAACCTTTCCCCCCTGCATGGAGGAGGGTAAGCGAAGCTGATGAGGTAATCAGACGCCCAACAACAGTTAAATTTCTTCGATTTCAATCCCGGCTTCTGCACACTTATCCACCATAAGCGCAGATGAAATTGGCCGACCCTTTCGCGTAAAAACTGCAGTTATTTTTGCTATAACCATGGGTTTCTCATCCGCTTTCCGGATAAACTCCTGCATAAATACCACACGCAAACTGCCTTGCTTTAACATTTTCAATTGCACCAGGAACACATCGCCCGGTCGAAGCGGAAATTTATAGTCCAATTCGGCTTTTATAACCACGGCATCAATCCCCTCTTTATGCAATTGGGCAAAATCAAGTCCCACATGATTTAAAAATTTATGACGACAGTGTTCCAGGTAATTCTGGTACACCGAATTATTCACAATTCCCTGAATGTCGCATTCATAATCGCGAACTTCCATTTCCATTTGAAATTGAGGATTCTCCATGACATCATTTAATCATAAAATCGAACATCTTCTTATCCTCTAAATACCCCTCCAATCGATCACCAATTTTAACGGGCCCAACGTTTGCCGGAGTACCCGTATAAATTAAATCACCAATTTTTAAGGTCACATACTTCGAAATGTGTGCAATCAACTCATCAAAATCGAAAATCATTAATCCCGTGTGGCCCTCCTGCACAGTTTCTCCGTTAATGTTTAAATGAAACCCGATTGACTCGAGATCAGGAAATCTCGATTTTGAAAAGAAATTTCCGCTTAATACCGCTGATTTGTCAAAGGCTTTCGATTTCTCCCAGGGTAATCCTTTTTTCTTTAATTGGGCCTGTACATCGCGTGCGGTGAAATCAATTCCCAAACCTATTTCGTCGTAATACCGGTGTGCAAAACGTTTTTCGATGTTTTTACCTATGCGCTTAATTTTAACAACCAGTTCGATTTCATGGTGTACGTCCTTACTCCACTCCGGGATATAAAAAGGATCGTTATTACGTAACAAAGCCGTATCGGGCTTCATAAAAAAGATGGTCTCATCGGGTA
>JBFEWU010000193.1:0-8888 GCA_041546215.1 Draconibacterium sp.
CGTGCCAATACTTACGCCAAAATGCTGGATACGGGAATCGTTATTTGTCACAAAACAAGAGCACGCCCGAACGAGGTAGGCAACATGACTGTAATTGGTGATGTAGAAGGGAAAGATGTGATTATCGTTGATGATATGATCGATACAGCCGGTACCATTACCAAGGCAGCAAACCTGATGAAAAAAGAAGGTGCCAGAAGCGTACGTGCATTTGCTGCCCACGGTGTACTGTCGGGTCCGGCCATCGAACGTATCCAGAATTCGGAATTGGAAGAGGTATACTTCACCGATTCCATTACACCTAAAGAAGGTGGTGATAAGATTAAGTATATATCCACTGCCGAGGCATTTGGTGAAGCAATTCGCAGAGTATATAAAAATCAGTCAATTAGTTCTTTATATTATAAATAATTTATATTTTTGCACCGCTTTTTCCATAAGCAGAACGCATTTTAGTTATGCATGCTGTTTGTCCCGACCAAGGTCGGGAAGGGCTGAGTACCATAATTATTAACGTAAATTATTAAAAATGAAGACAGTAGTATTGAAAGGACAAAAAAGAGAGTCCGTAGGTAAAAAAGAAGCAAAAAGATTGCGCGCACAGGAAATTGTTCCTGCTGTATTATATGGTGGTGAAGCGCCAATTCACTTTTCTGTTCCTTTCGCTGATTTAAGAAAATTAATTTACACTCCAAGTGTATATTTGTTAGAACTAGACATTGACGGCACCGTTTACAAGGCAATGATGCAAGACATTCAGTGGCATCCGGTTCATGAGCAGGTGCTTCACGTTGATTTCTTGCTGATTTCTGACGATAAACCTGTGAAAGTTGAGGTTCCCTTAAAAGTTTCAGGTTTGGCAAAAGGTATTAAGATGGGGGGTAAATTAAATACGAACCTTCGCAGGCTAAAAGTGAAAGCTTTGGCGGCTGATTTGCCGGATACAATTGATGTTGACGTAACCAGTCTGGGAATTGGCGAAGGTATTAAAGTCGCTGATTTGAATGTTCCAAACGTGGAGTTTCTGGATACTAAATCAAATGTTGTTGTAAGTGTTGCAATTACCAGGGCGGCTAAATCGGCAGCTGGTGGTTTGATTGAGGAAGGTGAAGAAGAAGCTGCTGAAGGAGGAGAAACTGCTGCATCTGAAGAATAAACTTAAAATTATATCTGGAAGTAATGAGCATAGTTGTTAATTTTGATAAGAAAGATGCAGCTTATGCACATTCCCTCCCAGAGATGCCTTTGGCGCATGTGTTCCTTTAATCGACAAACAATTTTAAACACATGAAGTACTTAATTGCCGGTCTCGGTAATATAGGGCCAGAATATAAAAATACTCGCCATAATATTGGCTTTCAAATATTGGACGCACTCGCTGAGGCGTCCAATATTAGTTTTAACGATAAGCGTTATGGCTTTGTGGCTGAATATAAGTTTAAAGCACGAACCTTTATTTTGCTAAAACCGAGCACTTATATGAACCTTAGTGGCCGAGCCGTTAATTACTGGCTACAAAAGGAAAAAATCGAACTTAAAAATCTGTTGGTTTTAACCGACGATCTGGCCTTGCCTTTTGGCACCCTGCGTGTTCGGGCAAAAGGTGGTGCGGGAGGTCATAACGGACTGGAGAGCATTAACCAGGTCTTGGGACGCAACGATTATGCCCGCTTGCGTTTCGGAATTGGTGACGATTTTCATAAAGGTTACCAGGTGGATTACGTATTGGGTGAATGGAGCCGAGAGGAGGGAAAAGAATTGCCTTTTAAAATTAATGATTCCATTGAAATCATTAAGAGCTTTGGCACTATTGGTGTTGATCGGACCATGAATTTCCATAACAAACGATAAAATGCCGGATGGAATTCGTATAGATAAATGGTTGTGGGCAATTCGGATTTTTAAGACCCGAAGCCAGGCTACCGAGGCCTGTAAAAAGGGTTATGTAACCATCAGGGAGCTGGCGGTAAAGCCGTCGCGTATGGTGCAGGTGGGCGAAGTTATTCAGGTAAAAAAAGCACCTGTTACAAAAAGTTTTAAAGTACTGGCTTTGGCGGGCAAAAGAATGGGAGCGAAGTTAATTACTGACTTTGTGGAAGATGTAACTCCGGCCGAGCAACTGGAACTTCTTGAAATGCAGAAAAATATGCGTTGGATTGAACGCGACAGGGGAACCGGTCGTCCAACCAAAAAAGACCGCCGGGAACTCGACGATTTTTTCGAGTGGTAACAGATAAGCATAAAACCTGAGTACCATTTCCCAATTTGACAATTTGACCATTTTACAGTTTGACAATTTCACAATTTCACAATTATGTTAGTAGCAAAACAAAAACGCAAAGAAAATATAGCAGAGTACATTTTGTACCTCTACCAGGTTGAGGATTTAATCCGTGCTTTTAAGCTCGATATGGTTTTAATCGAAGAAAGGCTGGTGTCGAATTATAAAGCCGATGAGCCTACTGCAGCTGCCATATCTGACTGGTATAAAAACCTTGTGATGATGATGGAAAAAGAGCGCATTCAGCAAAAGGGGCATTTGCAGTTTATCACGAACCTCATTACCGATGTAAACGATTTTCATCTAAAACTAATGGAGACGAGCAAAGATGGACTGTATGTGCAATCGTTTAAGGCAGTGGCCGGATTGGTAGAAGAGTTGAAACAAAAAAATCCGGAGGGGAAAAACGACGTGGATTTGGGTATTACTGCCATTTATGGTTTTCTTTTGTTGAAAATGCAGCAAAAAACGATTTCCATCGATACCACCGAGGCCATTAAAAGAATAAGTAGCTGGCTGGGTTCGCTTTCGAAATTGTATAAAGATTTTGAAAGCGGTGATTTCGAGTTCTAGCAGAAAGTCAGAAGCCCGGGGTGAGATTACGATGTGCATTAGTAGCTGGGGCGTGTAGCATTAAATGTCTGGCTGTCACAGCCAACGAGGTGAAGAGTTTGTTCCCGGTGGCCAGTTAATAACAGGAATTCTGTTTCATCCTTCCTCAAAATAGCAGCATTGATTTTTCTTCCCGAACCAGGAATAACGATTTTTAGCCACCCAACTATAGATTTTATCCCTCCATTTTTCAGGAACTGACTTAAAAATTGTAAACCATTTGTATGGAGACGGAAGAAGTTTGCATATTTCAATGGCTGCCTCCGATTCAATAAAAACATGATCTTTTTTTATCAGAATCACGGAATCAACCGCTTTGGGTATTTGAAACCGTTGGATAAGTTTCAATCCTTCCTCCGATTGCAAAGCCACAAAACGAAACTGTTTCTTCTTGTCTTTTTTCAGAATAAAGCCAACGGAACCACTGCATAAATTACAAATGCCATCGTAAAGAATTAATGCTTTCCCTCCTGTCATGTAAGAAATAACAATTCCCGGCCGATTGGGTTGAAAAAAAAGGGCAGCTTGTCAATCGACTAACTGCCCAGTTGAATATTTTAGAAAGATTGTCTAGAATAATTCAGGGAAAAACTCACCTAAATCAAGCGGATCATCCATTATTTGTTGTTGCTTTTTTAATTTTGCAACCAATTCTTTTTTTACCTCAGCATATTCGGCATTGTCAGCAAGGTCATTCATTTCCTGGGGGTCGTTAACCAGGTCGAAAATGCGTATTTTCTTCGCTTTCGGATAAACGATCATTTTAAACTTTTCGGTGCGCACCATTCGTTGTATACCCATGTAAGCACCGTAAATTTCTTCATAGGCACTGCTGTTTGCCTTGTCCTTGATCATCGGCATCAGGCTGTTAAATTCCACATATTCCGGTTTTTCGACTCCGGCCAAATCCAACGAAGTTGCCATAATATCCTGGAGATAAACCTGCATGTCGCGTTTTTCATTTTCAGGAATATCGGGGCCGACTACAATCAAGGGAACGCGCATGCTGTGGTCGTACATATTTTGTTTGCCCACCAAACCATGGTGTCCCACTGACAGGCCATGATCGGCGCTGAAAAGAATGTAGGTGTTTTTGTCCTGTCCGGTTTCTTTAAGATGTGTGATAATTCGCCCGATTTGCTCGTCCATGTGGGTAATAATGGCATAATATTCCTGGCGGTGTACTTTAATGGAATATTCAGTGCGGGGGAAGGGTGCAAGTTTTTCGTCACGTAACCCGGGGCCGCAACCAATATCGTCCTTATAAGGATACAATTCCAGATAATTTTCAGGAACTGCTACTTTTTCCAGGGGGTACATATCGACGTATTTTTTTGGCGACTGACGCGGATCGTGGGGAGCATTAAAGGCCAG
The DNA here is from genome assembly GCA_041546215.1 of Draconibacterium sp. Lineage (GTDB taxonomy): Bacteria > Bacteroidota > Bacteroidia > Bacteroidales > Prolixibacteraceae > Draconibacterium. The sequence goes on from JBFEWU010000193.1 coordinate 4,268, forward strand.
GTACATAAAAAACGGATTCTCGCTTTCTTTGGCCATGTTTAAGTAATCAATGGCATTATCGCCAACCACTTCACTCCAGTGCTTTCCACCCTGCCAAAAGCCACCATATTTGGTGTGCCAGGGCAACCAGGTGGTATCTTGTGGAGATAGTGGGCGATTGTATGCCTCGGGTACCGACTTGGGCATTCCCGGGCGCACGTGGCGAACGGTATCAAAAATACTATTGGCGCTTTGTTTTACGTGCCATTTTCCGGTCATGTAGGTATCGTAACCGGCATTTTTCATCAACAAACTCCAGAACTGCCCCTTCTCTTTCATCTCCGTATAATTTTTTTCGGAGGCATTGGCGCGCCACACAAAACGGCCGGTGTTAAGCATGGCACGGCTGGCCACACAAATGGCACCATTCCAGCCTCCCATATTGTAAGAGTGGGTAAAAGTTACTCCCGAGTGGGCCAGTTTATCGAGGTTAGGTGTAATCACCTCGGGATTGCCCAAAGCATTAACGCCCTCATAGGTCTGGTCATCGGCAAAAATAAAAAGGATATTTGGTTTCCCTTTGATTCCGCTTAGCGTATCTACTTTTTTTGGTTTTTCGGTACAGGAAGTTAGAATTAGAAATGCCGCAAAAACTGCCAATAATATTGATCTCATTGTGGATTTATTTATTTTTTTCAAAAGTATAAAGAATTGTCTTGCAACAAGTGGAAAATAGGAAAGAATTGGAGGGGGATAAGAATATGAAATGCCAGTGTGAAATTATTTATTTCTTTTGAAATCTTCCTGTAGCCCGAAATACAGCCAGTTGGCCACAGCTTGTCGGTTTCTAGGAATGATCAGGCGTTGTACATCGCGTTGGTGGTGCATGTTTCCCAGTTCAATGAAGATTGCCGTGGGATAGGTATTTCTAATCACATATAAACCCCGTGAAGAAACGGTTCCGGTATATCCCCGGGTGGGCTGGTGTTCTTTGTATTTTGCCTCGATGGTATCTCTAAGTATATTGCAGGCTTTTTTACCTGTCTTGCTGCGTTTGTCGTGGTAAAAGAATATGTCAATATTTTCGCGTACGCTTCTCGAATCAACATGGATTGCAATCATACGCTGAAAAGAGCCTCTATGTTTTTTATAGAGTGTGTTAACTGCATTTGTTCGTTGCCTCAGCCGGTATTTTGGATTCAGCGGAATTGTTAAATTTGGGTAACACACTTCATCCTTATCGGCTTTTAGGTTTTCTGCCTCCCGTATTCCATCATTCTTGTCGCGGGTAATCAGGTAAACCGTTGCACCTTCCGATATGAGGTTACGGGCTAAACGCAGGGAAACATCGTAGGCATATTCATCTTCGCAAACCTGGAAACCATTGTATTTGCCAACGGCACCGGGATCGGGGCCACCATGACCTCCCACCAAATAGAATACCGCTCCCGCTAAAGAACTTCCTGATATTTCAACATCGGCAAACTCCGGCCCAAAAATATCGTAATGCACTGTTTTTGCTTTGGCTTTGGCCGGAGAAGTTTCCTTGCTGCTTTTATTGTTTGTCGAACCGGTGTCGGGTAATTTATATTTTACACCGGCAATTAAGGCATTATTTTTTCCCAGGGAACTTTTATTTAAAGCAATAAAATCGTCCATCGATTTGGACACTGAATAACCATGCCGGGTCAATAGTCTGAAGATGCCTTCGCCCTTTTGGGCAACAACTTCCTTGGTTTGTGCCAATAGTTCCTGTGGAATTGCCACTGTTGCCAAAAAAAATATAAAAATAAATGCGACAATTGATTTAATATGTAGTTTTGAGCAAAGCATGTTAAACTAAATTCTGTTTTTTAAACAACTTTTGTGCTAAAATAGAGGTAACTTTTAAAACATTATTTTGTTCATGCGACAATCTTTCAGCTATACGTTGTTGATAACTTGGATTTTAATTGTTCTTTCTTGTAAAACTCATTTTGTTCAAAAAAGTTATGAAATCCAAAATATTTCTGTTTCAGAAAAGGTCAATACGCTGGATAACAGTATTGTTCGCATGTGCTTTCTGTGTGATAAGGTGCCGGGAAACTGCATGAGCAGGATAATTTTGTTCTCAGAAATGGAAATGAAGGCAGAAAGATCCGAAAGTTTTTTAACAAATTATCCGGGTGATTTAATATTGGCAGAGGGGGTAGAAGTGTAAAAGCAAGGATTATCTTTTGGGGGTGAAATTAATGGTTTCTTTAAAGTGGTTGCAAGATTCGGGATACCATCATTTCGGATTTTGGAAGAAAATCAAAGCTGGTAATCCGGTAATTGTAAACCATACCTGGTGGTGTGATATGGTAATTGGTAAAATCGATTTTATTTTCGATCGTACGAAAAGGAAAAATTCAGGCATTTATACAGAAGTGCTGGAAGCTTAAATAATAAATATTTTGAAACGAATACATCGCTTGTTGTTATCTGTTGTTTCGGGAATGTTGTTAAGTGCAGCATGGCTCGGTTTTCCGGGATGGATATTATTTGTAGCCTTCGTACCCCTGCTTGTTCTCGATGATTTTTTCCTAAAGTACAAGGCCGGTTTTCCCGGTATTTCGTTCTGGGGGCATGCATTCTTAAGCGCTTTGATTTGGAACGTGGCTTCTGCCTGGTGGATGGCAAAGGTTTCGATATTTGGTGTGGGAGCAGCCATGCTTTTTAATTCATTTTTAATGTCGACGGTTTTGTGGTTGGCACATTCGATCCGGCGTAATTATACCTCAGAGTTAGGCTATATTGCACTTGTGGTTTTTTGGATATCGATGGAATACCTGCAGTTTAACTGGGATATTGAATGGCCATGCCTGCAATTGGGAAGCGGTTTGGCCAATCAGATTAAAATTATTCAGTGGTATGAATATACCGGGACTTTTGGAGGTACACTTTGGATTTTGATGATGAATATCTTGGCCATCAGGCTATTTGTTCAATTTCAACAGAAAACACCCGCTCGAATTTGGATGAGCTCCCTGGTTATTTTTCTGATCGTGTTTATGGCGCCGCTCTTCGTTTCTTTCCCAATGTATTTCTCGTATGTTGAAAAGGAAAATCCCAAACAGGTTGCCATTGTTCAACCTAATGTTGATCCCTATAATGAAAGTTTTGATATGGAATCGGAGCGTTTGAAACTGAATAATTTTTTGCGGCTGGCAGAAGAAGTAACCACCGATGAGACTGATTTTGTTCTTGGTCCCGAAACTGTTTTCGAGAATCAATGGTATTGGAATGAGAGTTCTTTAGAATCCAATGCTTTTTTACATCAATTAACTGCTTTTATAAAGCGTTACAAAAAGGCAGAATTGCTTTTGGGGATTTCATCCTTTGTGGTGTATCCTGGGAAGGAAAATGCCACTATAACAGCACGGAATAAGGACGGGATTTATTACGACCGGTTTAACACTGCACTCCTTATTAACAGGATGGGCGCGACGCAGGTTTATCATAAATCGAAGTTGGTTTCGGGAGTGGAAAAAACACCCTTTTTGAGGTACTTTCCCTTTTTAAAAAATGCGATTTTGAAACTGGGCGGTGCATCCGGAACTTTAGGGCAACAAGAAGAAGCCTCCAACCTAATTGCCAGCGATGGAACAACAGTAGCCCCGGTGATTTGCTTCGAATCGGTTTTTGGCCAGTACGTGAGCGACTATGTGAAGAAGGGCGCCGGATTAATTTTTGTGATCACCAATGACGGGTGGTGGAAAAACTCGCGGGGCTACAAGCAACACCTGGTTTTTTCGCGCTTGAGGGCCATTGAAACCCGGCGTAGCATTGCCCGCGCTGCCAATACCGGGACGTCTTGTTTTATCAATCAGCGTGGTGATGTTATCCAGGCTACAGCATGGTGGAAAGAAGCGGCAATTCATGGAACTATCCATACCAATGATGGAATTACTTTCTATGTAAAACATGGTGATTATGTTGCAAGAGGCGCAGTGTTTGCAAGTCTGCTTTTGGTTTTGATGGTGTTTGTGAAAGGTTTTAGGTAAAAGCAAAAAAAATCCGCACCAATTCAGTTTGTGTAAAACCCCTGTATAACAGGATTTGAGTGCCCGGCTGATCAAACTTCCACCGGTCCGAAGACTCATCCCGACGAATCGGAACTACAAGGCCTGTTTTAACAACCATTAAAGAGCTTTCTCGGTTTAAATTTTTCTGTTGAGTTTACCAACTTAAGAATTAATGCGGAAAATATCTTTTTCTATTTTAATGAACGTTTTTCGTATACTCAAATGTAGCTGTAAGCTTTGGTATATGCAAATTTTAGCGCATTTTTCTTACAGCCTGAAATGTAATTACTTGTTTGATAGTTGGTTAATCATGGGAGTATTTTTATGTGTTATTGACCAGAACAGATCCCTGGTTTACCTTAAGTAATTTTATGATAGAAAGCGTTTAATCAGAAAATGAGAGTCGCAGAAGTGACCTTGCCTGGTGTTGAAACAATTTTCAGGCTTCCTCCATGCATTTGCATAATCTGGCGCGAAATACTAAGCCCGATACCTGAACCCGATTCTTTGGTCGTGAAAAAGGGTACAAAAATTTTATCCATTAAATTTTCAGGTATACCAGGTCCATTGTCAATGACTTTAATTTCAGGGTGACC